>NZ_LIPQ01000550.1 GCF_001418135.1 Streptomyces aureus | reverse complement strand
CACTCACCCTCTCACCGGCACCGAACGGGTGCCGGTGAGGGGTGAGTGGGGTGTGGACCCGATGAGCGACGCCGCGACCGCGACGACCGACCAACTCGACAAGTACCGCCGGGAGCTGACCGGTTACTGCTATCGGATGCTCGGATCCTCCTTCGAGGCGGAGGACGCGGTGCAGGACACCATGATGCGGGCCTGGAAGGCCATCGACTCCTTCGAGGGGCGCTCCTCACTGCGGTCCTGGCTCTACCGGATCGCCACCAACGTCTGTCTGGACGCGCTGAACGCGGGCAACCGGAGGGCACGGCCGATGGACCTGACCTCGCCGACGCCGGTCGCGCAGGCGCAGCTCGTCAAGCAGCCGGAGGTCACCTGGCTGGAGCCCGTTCCCGACGGGCGGGTGCTGCCCTCGGTCGCCGACCCGGCTGAGACGGCCGTCTCCCGGGAGACCGTACGGCTCGCGTTCGTGGCCGCGCTCCAGCATCTGCCGCCCAAGCAGCGGGCGGTGCTCATCCTGCGCGAGGTGCTCGCCTGGAAGGCGAGCGAGGTCGCCGAGCTCCTCGACACCTCCGTCGCCTCGGTCAACAGCGCCCTGCAGCGGGCCCGCGCGACGCTGGCAGAGCAGGCGCCGGCCGCCTCCGACAGCGCGAACCCCCTCGACGAGGAGCAGAAGGCGCTCCTGGAGCGCTACGTCGCCGCCTTCGAGGGCTACGACATGAAGGCGCTGACCGCGCTCCTCCACGAGGACGCGACCATGTCCATGCCGCCGTACGACCTCTGGCTCCAGGGGCACGACGACATCGTCGGCTGGATGCTGGGCGTCGGCGAGGTGTGCGCCGGCTCGAAGCTGGTGCCGACCGTGGCGAACGGCTCCCCGGCCTTCGCCCAGTACCACCCGGACCCGTCGACGGGCGGTTTCAGCCCGTGGGCACTCATCGTGCTGGAGCTCCGCGACGGCAAGGTCGCCGGGATGGACTTCTTCCTGGACACCGACCGCTGGTTCCCGCTCTTCGACCTGCCGGCCCGGCTGGAGGCCTAGGTCGGCAGCGTCCCGTCGAGACCGGTGAGCAGGAGCAGGGCCCGCAGGTCGGGCCCCGCTCCGTGGAACCGGATCCTGTGCCCGCTGCGTCCGGCGGCGAGTTTCAGCCGGGCGAGGGCGTCGACGGCGGCGAGGTCGGCGGCCGCGAGCGCGCCGACCTCGCAGACCACGTCCCCGGGCGGCGCGGCCCCGAGCACGGCACAGAGACGTGCCACCTCGTCCCCGGTGGGGCGGGCGGTCAGGGTCACGACGAGCGGTCGACTGGTGTCCACACGGCTTGAGACCGGCTCCCGGAACAGAACTCATCGGTGCGCACTGCGGCCTTAGGGTCTGGATCATGACTCTCGAACCCGCCGAACTGGTGATCTTCGACTGCGACGGTGTCCTGGTGGACAGCGAGCGCATCTACTGCCGCGTGGACCGGGAGGTGTTCGCGACCCTCGGAGCGGAGTTCACCGAGGCGGAGATCGTCGAGTACTTCGTCGGCTCCTCGCACGACATGCTCACCGCGATCGTGGAGGAGCGCCGGGGCCGGCCGCTGGAGCCCGACTGGCAGGCGCCCTTCAAGCAGCGGTACGAGGACGCCCTGGACGCGGAACTGACGGCCGTGGAGGGCGTCACGGACGTGCTGGACACGCTGGCCGTCCCGTACTGCCTCGCCTCCAACGGCAGCCACGCCGCCATCCGGAGGAACCTCGGCCGCGCGGGCCTCCTGGACCGCTTCGAGGGCCGCATGTTCAGCGCCCGCGACGTCGCCCGCGGCAAGCCGGCCCCGGACCTCTTCCTCCACGCGGCCGCGACGATGGGCGTCCCGCCGGAGCGCTGCGCGGTGGTCGAGGACAGCCCGTACGGCGTCCGGGCGGCCCGTGCGGCCGGCATGCGCGCCTTCGGCTACACCGGCGGCCTGACCCCGGCGGCCCGCCTCACGGGCCCGGGCACGGTGGTCTTCGAGGACATGCGGGAGCTGAGGGGGCTGCTGGGAGCGGGGCTCGGCTGACGGGGAACTCCGCGGTGTCGAGAGCGAGGCCGAAGGGGGCGGGGGGGGTGGATCTCCTCCCCCAACGGCACGGCACGGAGGACGCGGTAGACGTCCCCCCTCGGCTCCCCGTAGAGGGTCACGGTGAGGCCGCCGGGCGCGTACGCGCCGATCGGCAGGTACAGCGGGACTCCCTGGTCACCGACCCCAGCATGCCGAACGGGACCGGCGGGGGTCCACCGGTCCCGTTCACCCGAAGGCGTCATAGGCACATGCCCACAGCTGACCTCAGGCGATGCGGTCCAGGACGATCGGGTTCGGGGTGAAGGCCGTGCCCGCGGGGGCGATGTCCCAGGCACCGGTCAGGGAGCCCAGGGCGTAGTCGAACTTCTCCGGGGTGTCCGTGTGGAGGGTGACGAGGGGCTGGCCCGCCGTCACCGTGTCGCCCGGCTTGGCGTGGATCTCGACGCCCGCGCCGGCCTGCACCGGGTCCTCCTTGCGGGCGCGGCCCGCACCCAGGCGCCAGGCGGCGATGCCGATGTCGTAGGCGTCGAGGCGGGTCAGGACGCCGGACGACGGGGCCGTGACGACGTGCTGCTCGCGGGCGACCGGGAGGGCCGCGTCCGGGTCGCCGCCCTGGGCCGCGATCATCCGGCGCCAGTGGTCCATCGCCGAGCCGTCGGCCAGCGCCTTCGCCGGGTCGGCGTCCTTGATGCCGGCCGCGTCGAGCATCTCGCGGGCCAGCGCGATCGTCAGCTCGACGACGTCCGCCGGGCCGCCGCCGGCGAGGACCTCGACCGACTCACGGACTTCGAGGGCGTTGCCTGCGGTGAGGCCGAGCGGGGTGGACATGTCGGTGAGCAGCGCGACCGTCTTCACGCCGCTGTCGGTGCCGAGGCCGACCATCGTGGAGGCCAGCTCACGGGCGTCCTCGATGTTCTTCATGAAGGCGCCGGTGCCGACCTTGACGTCGAGGACCAGGGAGCCGGTGCCCTCGGCGATCTTCTTCGACATGATCGAGGAGGCGATGAGGGGGATCGCCTCCACCGTGCCCGTGACGTCGCGGAGCGCGTACAGCTTCTTGTCCGCCGGGGCCAGCCCGTCGCCCGCCGCGCAGATGACCGCGCCGGTGGTGTCGAGGACGTGCAGCATCTCCTCGTTGGAGAGCAGCGCGCGCCAGCCCGGGATGGACTCCAGCTTGTCGAGCGTGCCACCGGTGTGGCCGAGGCCGCGGCCGGAGAGCTGCGGGACGGCCGCGCCGCAGGCGGCGACGAGGGGGGCGAGCGGGAGGGTGATCTTGTCGCCGACGCCGCCGGTGGAGTGCTTGTCGGCGGTCGGGCGCGAGAGGGAGGAGAACTCCATGCGCTCGCCGCTCGCGATCATCGCCGCCGTCCAGCGGGCGATCTCCGCGCGGTTCATGCCGTTCAGCAGGATGGCCATGGCCAGGGCGGACATCTGCTCGTCGGCGACCGCACCGCGGGTGTAGGCGTCGATGACCCAGTCGATCTGCTCCGGGCTCAGCTCGCCCTTGTCCCGCTTCGTGCGGATGACGGAGATGACGTCCATGGTGGTGCCTCTTTCTACGCGCATAGAGGGGGAAAGGAGGAGCGGCCCTTCCCATCGTGCCGGAAGGGCCGCTCCGAGGTTTACTTCGCGAGGTGGTCCGGGCCGAATGCCTGCGGCAGCATCTCGGCGAGCGTCAGGAACCCGGCGGGCGTCTCCAGTACGAGCTCGGGACCCCCGAACTCGTACAGCAGCTGCCGGCAGCGGCCGCACGGCACCAGGCACTCGCCGTGGGCGTCCACGCACACGAAGTGCGTGAGGCGCCCGCCGCCGGTCGCGTGGAGCTCGGAGACCAGCCCGCACTCGGCGCACAGGCCGAGGCCGTACGAGGCGTTCTCCACGTTGCAGCCGGAGACCGTCCGCCCGTCCTCGACGCGGGCCGCCGCACCGACCGGGAAGCCCGAGTACGGGGCGTAAGCACGGGCCATCGCCTCGCGCGCCGTGACCCGCAGGGCCTCCCAGTCGGCCTCGGAGAGGGCGGCCGTCACTTGCCCTGGCCCTTGCGGTACGGCAGGCCGTCCGCCTTCGGCATGCGCAGGCGCTGCGCCGACAGGGCGAGCACGAGCAGGGTGGTGATGTACGGGGCCGCGTCGACGAACTGGCTCGGGACCTCGTCGGTCAGCGCGTACCAGAGGAAGAAGCCGCCGGAGAAGGCCGCGGAGATCACGCCGGCCACGTACTTCTTCTTGTACAGCTGCCACAGCGCGGCGATCAGCAGGAGCACGGCGACGAGGAGCAGCAGCGCGTGGACGTTCTCGGCGCCGCCGCGGAGCTTGAGGCTGTCGGTGAAGCCGAAGAGGCCCGCGCCGAGCGCCATGCCGCCGGGCATCCAGTTACCGAAGATCATCGCGGCGAGACCGATGTAGCCGCGGCCGCCGGTCTGGCCCTCCTGGTAGATGCCGGTGGCGACGATCGCGAGGAACGCGCCGCCGAGGCCGGCCAGGGCGCCGGAGGTCGTGACGGCGATGTACTTGTACTTGTAGACGTTCACACCGAGGGACTCGGCCGCGACCGGGTTCTCACCGCAGGAGCGCAGCCGCAGGCCGAAGGCCGTGCGCCACAGCAGCCACCAGGTGGCCGGGACCAGCAGCAGGGCGACGAGCGTCAGCAGGGACAGGTTCGTGACCAGGCCGCCGAGGATGCCCGCCAGGTCCGAGATGAAGAACCAGTGCTTGGCCTGGAGATCCGCCAGCCAGTCGGAGAGCCCTGGGATCGTGATCTGGGTGATCTGGTCGATGCGCGGGGACTGCTTGGAGGAGCCGCCCTCCGCCTCGGCGAACGTGAAGTTCGACAGGTACTGGGTGAAGCCGACCGCGAGGATGTTGATCGCCACACCGGAGACGATGTGGTTCACGTTGAACGTGACGGTGATGATCGCGTGCAGCAGACCGCCGAGCGCGCCGCCGAGGAGACCGAAGAGGACACCCACCCAGGGGCCCCACTGGTATCCGGCCCAGGCACCGAACCAGGTGCCGAGCACCATCATGCCTTCGAGACCGATGTTGACGACGCCCGCGCGCTCGGCCCACAGACCGCCGAGACCGGCGAGGCCGATCGGCACGGCGAGCTGGAGCGCACCGGACACCTGACCCACCGAGGTGAGGTCGTTGGCCCCGGAGACGGCCCGGACGAGGGAGAAGAGCAGGAGACCGGCCGCGACGATCAGCAGGATCCACGGCCAGGTGAGCTTGCGGCGTCCGCCGCCCTTGGGCGCGGCGCTCGGCTTGGAAACGGTGCTGGTGGTCACGCCGCCACCTCCTTGTCGGTCTTGATGGCGCCGCCGGCGGCGAGTTCCTCGCCGACCTTCTGCTGCTGGCGGCGGAGGCCGTAACGGCGGACGAGCTCGTACGAGACGACGACCGCGATCACGATGATGCCCTGCATGATCTTGGTGATCTCCTTCGGGTACCCGTACACGTCGAGGTTGCTGGACGCCTTGTCCAGGAACGCGAAGAGCAGGGCCGCGAAGAGGATGCCGACCGGGTGGTTCCGGCCGAGCAGGGCGATGGTGATGGCGGTGAAGCCGACACCGACGGGGAAGTCGAGGCTGTACGTGTGGGACTCGCCGAGCAGCGTCGGCATGCCGGAGAGACCGGCCAGCGCGCCCGAGAGCAGCATCGCGGTGAGGACCATCTTCTTGGCGTCGACGCCGCTGGCCTGGGCGGCGGACTCGCTGGCGCCGGTGGCGCGCAGGTCGAAGCCGAACCGGGTGCGGTTGAGGACGAACCAGTAGACGACGCCCAGGGCGAGCGCGACGAAGGTGAAGCCGTAGATGACTCCGTTGCCCTCGCCCATGTCGATGCCCGGGAACCAGCCGGACTCGGAGATCTCACCGGTGGTGAGGTTGTTCGAGCCCTCGGGCTGGACGCCGAAGTTCTTCGGCAGGATCAGCCAGGCCACCAGCGAGGTCGCGATGGCGTTCAGCATGATCGTCGAGACGACCTCCGAGACACCGCGGGTGGTCTTCAGGATGCCGGCGATGCCGGCCCAGAAGGCGCCGGTGAGCATCGCGACGATCACGATCACCAGGATGTGCAGCGGGCCGGGCAGCTCGATCGAGGCACCGACGAGGGCCGAGACCATCGCCGCGAGCCGGTACTGCCCGTCGACACCGATGTTGAACAGGTTCATCCGGAAGCCGATGGCCACGGCCAGGGCTGCCAGATAGTAGATCCCGGTCTGGTTGACGATCAGGACCTGGATGTCGGCGAAGCCGGCGTTGTCGATCATCAGCCGGATGGGCTCGATCGGGTCGAGGCCCGTCGCGAGCAGCACCAGCACGGTGAGCACGAACGAGGTGACCAGGGCGAGCACCGGTCCCGCCGCGCCCAGGATCAGCTTGTCCTTGTCGAACTTCATCATCGGGCGTCACCGTCTTCGGGCTGCTCTGCGCCTTCGAGCTGGCCGCTGGCCGCGCCGGTCATGGCGGAGCCGAGCTGCTCGGGCGTGATGGTGGCGGGGTCGGCGTCCGCGACGAGCTTGCCGCGGTACATGACCCGGAGGGTGTCGGAGAGACCGATCAGCTCGTCGAGGTCGGCGGAGATCAGCAGCACCGCCAGGCCCTCGCGGCGCGCGTCCCGGATCGCGTCCCAGATCTGCGCCTGCGCGCCGACGTCCACACCGCGGGTGGGGTGGGCGGCGATCAGGAACTTGGGGCTGTGGCTCATCTCGCGGCCGACGATCAGCTTCTGCTGGTTGCCGCCGGAGAGGGAGGCCGCGGTGACGTCGATGCCGGGGGTGCGCACGTCGTACTCGCGGACGATCCGCTCGGTGTCCTTGCGGGCCGCCTTCGGGTCGAGGACGCCGCGCTTGGAGTTGGGCGCCTCGGTGACGTGACCGAGGATGCGGTTCTCCCAGAGGGGGGCCTCCAGGAGCAGGCCGTGGCGGTGCCGGTCCTCGGGGATGTAGCCGATGCCGCCCTCGCGGCGCCTGCGCACGGAGACCTTGGAGATGTCCTGGCCGTCGAGCGAGATGACGCCCGCGTCGGGGGTGGACATGCCCATGAGGGCCTCGATGAGCTCGGTCTGGCCGTTGCCCTCGACACCGGCGATCCCGAGGATCTCGCCCTTGTGGATCGTGAGGGAGATGTCGTCCAGGAGCTTGCGGCCGCCCACGGCCTCCTCGTGGACGGTGGCCGCGCTCGACGGGTCGGCCGGGGCGGCGGTGGTCAGCGGCGTGGCCGCGACTCCGCTCTCGCTCAGCGTCAGGTTCTCGACCTTGAGCATCGGTACCTCGGTGACCGTGGACTCACGGGTCTCCGGGGAGGGCAGCTCGCTGCCGACCATCAGCTCGGCGAGCTGCTTGGTCGTGGCGGTCTTCGGGTCGGCGGTGCCGACCGTGGTGCCCCGGCGGATGACCGTGATGTCGTCCGCGACCTTCAGGACCTCGCCCAGCTTGTGCGAGATGAAGATGACGGTCAGGCCCTCGGCCTTGAGCTCGCGCAGGTTGTCGAAGAGCGCGTCGACCTCCTGCGGGACGAGCACGGCGGTCGGCTCGTCGAGGATGAGGATCTTGGCACCGCGGAAGAGGACCTTGAGGATCTCCACGCGCTGCCGGTCGGCGACGCCGAGGTCCTCGACCAGTGCGTCCGGTCGGACCCCGAGGCCGTACGCGTCGGAGATCTCCAGGATCTTCTTCCGCGCCTTGGCGCCGATGCCGTAGAGCTTCTCGCCGCCGAGGACGACGTTCTCCAGGACGGTGAGGTTGTCGGCGAGCATGAAGTGCTGGTGCACCATGCCGATGCCGCGCGCGATGGCGTCACCGGGGCTGGAGAAGGTGACCTGCTCGCCGTCGACGGCGATGGTGCCCTCGTCCGGCTTCTGCATGCCGTAGAGGATCTTCATGAGGGTCGACTTGCCGGCGCCGTT
>NZ_LIPQ01000055.1 GCF_001418135.1 Streptomyces aureus | reverse complement strand
CTCCCCGCCGGCCGCGGCGGGACCCGTACCCCCCGGTGGCCGAGCCCGCTTCGCGAAGAGCCTGCGGCGCAACCTCACCGCCCACGGCTTCCTCATCGGCGCCGTGCTCTGCTTCGCCTTCTTCTCCTGGTACCCGATGGTCAGGGAGTTCCTCCTGGCCTTCCAGAAGAGCGAGAGCGGACAGTCGACCTGGGTCGGCTTCGACAATTTCGCCACCGTCGTCAACGACCCCGCCTTCTGGCAGGCATGGCGCAACACGCTGCTGTTCACCGTGCTCGCGCTGCTCTTCGGCTTCGTGGTCCCCTTCGTCGTCGCCCTCGTCATCAACGAGTTCCACCACGGCCAGGGCTATCTGCGGCTGCTCGTCTACCTGCCCGTGATGCTCCCCCCGGTCGCCTCGGTGCTCCTCTTCAAGTACCTGTACGACCCCGGCTACGGCCTCCTCAACGAACTCCTCCGCTTCCTCCACCTCCCCGAGCAGCAATGGCTCCAGGACCCCGACCTCTCCATGCTCTCCGTCGTCATCGCCTCCACCTGGATGAACATGGGCGGCGCGGCNNCCCCGGCGAGCTGTACGAGGCGGCCGAGCTCGACGGCGCCGGGCTGTTCCGCAAGATCTGGCACGTCACCATCCCGCAGACGCGCCTGATCCTCTCCCTGATGCTGCTCATGCAGGTCGTCGCCACGATGCAGGTCTTCGTCGAACCGTTCCTGCTCACCGGCGGCGCCGGCCCCGAGGGATCGACCACGACCGTCGTCCACCTCATCTACCAATACGCCTTCAACTTCAACAACTACGGTGCCGCGGCGGCGCTCGGCCTGCTCCTCCTCGTACTCCTGGCCGGATTCTCGGCGGCGTACGTGAAGCTCAGCCGCGCCGAGGACGAGTAGGACCGGGGAGACCAGCATGTCCACACGCACACTCATCTCGCCGGCGCAGCTCGCCCGCCCCCGGGGCAAGGCGCTCTACCGGGTGGTCCTCGCCGTCGTCGTCGGCGGCTTCACCCTGGCGTTCCTCGGCCCCCTCTACTGGATGGTGTCCAGCGGCTTCAAGGACACCCAGGAGGTCATCCAGACACCGCCGACCCTGGTGCCGGAGACCTTCGCGCCGGAGAACTACTCACGCGCGTGGGAGGTCATGGACCTCTCCACGCTGCTCTTCAACACCCTCTACTACGCGTTCGGCGCGCTCGCCTTCCAGCTCGTCCTGGACGTGGCCGCCGCCTACTCCCTCTCCAAGCTCCGGCCGGTCTTCGGCAAGGCCGTGCTCGGCATGATGCTCGCGACCCTGATGATCCCGGCGACCGTCCTCGTCGTACCCCAGTACCTGACCGTCCTGGACCTGCCGGTCTTCGAGCGCAACCTGCTCAACTCGCCCTGGGTGATCTGGCTGCCCTCGGTGACCAACGCCTTCAACATCTTCCTGCTCAAGCGCTTCTTCGACTCTATCCCCAAGGAACTCCTGGACGCCGCGTCCATCGACGGAGCGTCCCCGATGCGGATCCTGTGGTCGATCGTGCTGCCCGTCTCACGGCCGATCCTCGGAGTCGTCTCGATCTTCGCCGTCGTGGGGGTCTGGAAGGACTTCCTCTGGCCGATGCTCACCCTGCCCGACCCGGCCGGCCAGACCCTCAACGTCGGCATCTACTCCCTCTCCAACGGCGTCCCGGTCAATGTCCTGATCGCCGCGCTCACCATCGCCTCCGTGCCGACTCTCCTCATCTTCCTGGTCTTCCAGCGCAACATCATGAGCGGCCTCACGGCGGGCGGCCTCAAGGGCTGACCGGCCGTCCGTGCCCCAGCAGGCACCGGCGCCACCCCGGCCCCGGCCACCTCGCCACCCGGCCCCGGCCGCCCGCGTCGCCCCGCGGCCTCCGCACCACCCCATGCCTTCGTCGCCGGCCCGCCGTCCACGCCCCGCAGCAACCGGGCCGGCGACGAAGAACCCCGACCTGCCCGAAAGGACCGTCACGTGGCAGCCCCTCTCTCGCATCGCACCGACGACTGGTGGCGCGACGCCGTCATCTACCAGGTGTATCCGCGCAGTTTCGCCGACGGCGACGGCGACGGCACCGGGGACCTCGCGGGCGTCCGGGCGAGACTGCCCTACCTCGCCGAACTCGGCGTCGACGCCGTCTGGTTCACGCCCTGGTACCTCTCGCCCCTGGTCGACGGCGGCTACGACGTCGCCGACTACCGCACCATCGACCCCGCCTTCGGCACCCTCGCCGAGGCCGAGAAGCTCATCGCGGAGGCCCGCGAACACGGCATCCGGGTGATCGTCGACATCGTCCCCAATCACGTCTCCGACCAGCACGCCTGGTTCCGCGCCGCCCTCGCGGCCGGCCCCGGCAGCCCGGAGCGCGAGCTCTTCCACTTCCGTCCCGGCCACGGCGAGCACGGCGAACTCCCGCCGAACACCTGGCCCTCCCAGTTCTCCGGACCGACCTGGACCCGGGTCGAGGACGGCGAGTGGTACCTCCATCTCTTCACCCCCGAACAGCCCGACCTCAACTGGGCCCACCCCGCCGTCCGCCGCGAACACGAGGACGTCCTCCGCTTCTGGTTCGAACGAGGAGTCGCCGGCGTACGGATCGACTCCGCCGCGCTGCTCGCCAAGGACCCGGCCCTCGCCGACTTCGTCGAGGGCGTCGACCCCCACCCGTACATCGACCAGGACGAACTCCACGACATCTACCGGTCGTGGCGCGCCATAGCCGACGAGTACGGTGCCGTCTTCGTCGGCGAGGTCTGGCTCCCGGACTCCGAACGCTTCGCCCGCTACCTCCGCCCCGACGAACTCCACACCGCGTTCAACTTCAACTTCCTCTCCTGTCCCTGGGAGGCGGAGCGGCTGCGCCGCACCATCGACGACACCCTCGCCGAGCACGCCCCCGTCGGCGCCCCCGCGACCTGGGTCCTGTGCAACCACGACGTCACCCGCACGGTCACCCGCTACGGACGCGCCGACACCGGCTTCGACTTCGCCACGAAGACCTTCGGCACACCCACGGACCTCGCCCTCGGAACCCGACGGGCCCGCGCTGCGGCGCTGCTGACCCTCGCACTCCCGGGATCGGTGTACGTGTACCAGGGCGAGGAACTGGGCCTGCCCGAGGCGGAGGTGCCGTTGCACCGGATCGAGGACCCCATGCACGCCCGCTCCGGCGGCACCGACCCCGGCCGCGACGGCTGCCGCGTACCTCTGCCGTGGACCGCCGGAGCGCCCGGGTACGGGTTCGGCCCCGACGCCGGCTCCGAGCCGTGGCTTCCCCAGCCCCGGGACTGGGACGGCTACGCGGTGGACCGGCAACAGGCGGACGGGCGATCGATGCTGACGCTGTACCGCGAGGCGCTGAGACTGCGCGGCTCGGTGGAGGGATTCGGCGACGGCCCCCTGACCTGGCTGCCCGCGCCGGAGGGAGTACTCGCCTTCGCCCGCGGCGAGGGCCTGCTGTGCCTGGTCAACCTCTCCGCGACCCCGGCCGGACTCCCGGCGCACGAGGAACTGCTCCTGGCGAGCGGCCCACTGGCCACCGACGGCCGCCTGCCCGCGGACACGGCGGTGTGGCTCCGGACCTGACCCTGCTCGTACGGCCACCCGGCGCGGCACGGCGCTCCCGGCACCGAGGGCCCCGTGCCGCACCGGGCTGCTCCGACCGCCGCGCCGGCTGCGGGCTCAGACCGCTTCGTCGTACCGGCGGAGGACCTGAGGCAGATAGTCCGCGCCGGGACCGAGCCGGTCCGCCTCGGCGGCCGACGACACGAAGGCGACCTCGTCCAGCTCGGGCCCAGCGCCGTGCCCGGTCTCCGCGGCCACCAGCTCGGCATGCCGACGGAGCAGCAGGGCGCAGGGCACGGGCGGGGCGAGGAAATGGAAGCCGAGGCTGCCGAACCGGCGTCCGCGGGTGACCGCGAACAACCGCAACTCCTCGTCGGCGATCCGGACCCCCAGCTCTTCGACGAGCTCGCGCGCGGCGTCCCGCCGGAGGGCTTCCCCGTCGAGCGGGTGACCGCTCGCGGGCGGTTCCACCGAACCGCCCGGGAGCGTCCAGCGGCCGGGCGCGGCCGTGGCAGGAGCCCCGCGGCCGACGACGAGACCCCGCTCGGTGGGCAACAGCACCGTGACGAACACCGACCCCGGCACGTCTCCGGCGGCTCTGAGCACCCGCAGGGCCCTGTGCCGGTACGAGAGCCGCGCCCAGCGCGCCACCAGCACACCGGGCGCGGGGAGGTCGATCCCCAGACTCGCCACCAGGGGTCCGTCGAACGTGGTGGGACTGCGGGCCTGCGTGCCGGCCCACAGCCGGTCCACCTCCTCCCGCTCCCAAGCCGTCAGGGCGGGCGGAGGGTGCTCGACGAAACTGATCCGGCGGACGTCGAGGAACTCCACGGGCCGCACCCGGCGGTGATCGCTACCTGAGGTGGTCACGGAGTACCTCCTCCGCCTCGTCGAGCCGCTCACGCAGTTCGACCGCCGCCCGGACACGGCTCCGGGCGTACTCCTCCAGGGACGGCGTGACCGGTCCCAGCCCGTCGACGACGGTGTTCAAGGGGTAGACCGCGCACCCGAGGTACGCCGCCGTCAGCCGCACCACGCTCACCAGCTCCTCCACCGGCGGCGTGGGATGCAGCTCGTGGTAGGCGGCGACGAGCCGCGCGAGGCCTTCCGGCCAGTCGGCGTGGGTCAGCACGGTGCGGGGATCGAGCGCGAGGCGCCCCAGTTCCCACATCGGGTCCCGCCGGCCGGGCGGGTGGAAGTCGATCACGGCGGCGACGCGGTCACCGCGCAGCAGTACGTTCGGGCCCGACAGGTCTCCATGCACGATCTGCGAGGTCGTCTCCGACGGCGCCCTGTCCAGAAGCCGTTCCACGAGCGGCAGCGCGGCCAGGCGTTCCCGCGCGGCTCTCGACGCCCACTGCTCGAAACCGGTGCGCGGCGGTTCCACCTCGTACCGGCGCACCAGGTCCGTGAGCCGCACGCGGGCGCGCCCCGGATCGAAGGACCGATCCCTCGGGCCGAGCACGGGCCGACCGAGCGGATGACGGGCCAGCCCCCGGTGCAGACGCCCGATCGCCGCGCCGACGGCCTCCCATCTCCGGCCCGAGAGCCGTCCGTCGGCCGTGACCGCTCCCGCGACGTACGCCGTCACGGAGAGGGCCGTCCCCTGGTACGAGGCGACCAGCCGCTCCTGGTCGACGACGGGACGGGCCCGCGCCACGGGCACGCCGCAGAGCCCCGCGTACTCGCTGAGCCGGACCGCGGCCTCGGCCCGGACGAGATCCGTCCCGGCCGGGTACGTCTTCACGAACCAGCGGTCGCCCGTGGCCGTCTCCGCCACGAAGTTACGGGTCTCGGTACCCGCCGGCCCCTCGGTGAGGGAGGCAGCGACGATGCCGAACTCGCCCGCGAGCAGGAGCGTCACACGGTCGAGCAGGGCACGGGAGCTGAGGGTCACGACCGAGCCTTCCCGCGCGGCGGCGCGATAACCCAGCCCCGCGCCGACTCGCTGCCTGGAGCCGGGCCTCGTCCACCCTCACCTCCGCACCCTGGCCCAGGTCCAACACCGCGTCCGACACGGCGCGCATCCGGGGCTCGCGGAGGTCGAGGACCGGCGTCGGGTTCGAGACGCCGTGGGCGACGAGTCGCGAAGGGTCAGGACACGGACCTGCCGAAGAACTCCAGCTCCGCGACGGCCACCTGCTTCGTGGCGTCCGCCCGCCACGCCGTGCGCAGCACCAACTGCACCGTCAGCGCGTCCCGTACCCGCACGTCGACCCGCTGGGTGCCGCCGTCGTTGATGCGGTGCTGGGAGACGTGTGTCTCGCCGGAGGAGTCCTTGACCACCAGGTCGAAGGTGCGCGGGGTCGCCTGGCCGTCGGCCTGCGTGGTGTTCTTCGAGCTGCCGGGGGTGATCAGGACGCTCAGCAGATCGGTCGGCTCGGCGAAGCGGGCCTCCATGTACTGGCCCGCCGAGTCGCCCGCGTACCCCGTGCCCCACCAGGTGTTGGAGTACCCGTCGCCCGCCAGCTTCGCCTGCTGCGTCGGCGCGGAGTGGGAGGCCGCCCAGGCCACCGGGTGGACCGGGACCCGCTTGGCGAAGTGGTCCTGGATTGCGCGGACGGCCGGCGGACCGCCGACGATGCCGCCGACCACCACGGTGACCACCCCTGCCGCGATCAGGGCGCGGACGATCCAGCGGCTCCGGTCGCGGGTCAGCCCGGGACGTCGGCCCGCGTACGGGCCCTCGGCCGTCGAGAGCTGCTCGGGAACCATCGGAGTGGCACAGAAGCGGCAGAAGTGACGGCCCGGGGTGTTGGCCAGCGAGCAGGCCGGGCACGGTGTGCCGCCCTGTACGGGGACGGGCGCCTCGGCGGCCCGGACGGTCGGCCGGGCGGCTTCCGGACGCGCGGGGAGGACGGGCGCCGCGACGGCCGGCTCCGCGGGACGGTTCCCGGGGACCGGGACGAGGAGGGACCGTACGAGCGTGTCCGACGGGCCGTCGGACGCCGAGCCTGCCTCCGGCACGGGGACGGTCGCGGGCTCGGAGCCGGACGCGGGTGCGAGGGCCTCCGAGGTGGGGGTCACGGCGGGCAGTGGGGCGGTCGCCTCCTCGGCACCGACGGAGGACCGGCTGTCCGTCGCGGCGTCCGTCGCATCGGCGGGGGAGCCGGCCGACCGCTCCGCGGCGGCCAGCGGCGCGTCCTCCGCCGGCGTGGCCTCCCGCTCCTCCGGGACCGTCCCCCCGGACTCCGAAGCAGGCGGGGCGGGCGGGCCGGACGCGACGGACGAGGCGGATGGCGCGGTGGCGGACGAACCCTCCGCGCTCGCCGCGGCGGCCGGGCTGTCCCAGCGCAGGAACGCTCCGCAACTGTCACAGAACGACTGGTCCGCCGCGCGCACCGGGCTCGCGCAGTCCGGGCAGGGACGGGACTGGGGCGCGTCACTCATCAGGGTCAAGCTCCTTCGGATGTACGGGAAGAGGTCGCCGTGTGCGGCGGGGAGTTCGTCACCGAGACCGTGAACGGCAGGTGCGCGGGACGGGCCGCGGCCACGACCGCGCGCAGCCGGTGCGGATCCACGACGGCCGGGTCGGCGACCCGGAGCACCACGTGCAGTCCGGCGACGGGCGCCCCCGGGAACGGTCCGAGCGGCGCGGACGACCAGCTCGCACCCCCGCTCTCGGTGATCTCCGGAGGCACGCCGAAGGCGAGCCGGACCGCCGCCGCGAGCCCCTGCCGGGTGCCGCGCACCCGATGCAGCGCCACGGCCGAGGCGACCGCGTGGCGGCGGAGCGGCAGCGGCTCGTCGCCGTCCAGCTCCGCGCCGACCCAGGTCGCCAGGTAGTCCACGAAGTCGGCCGGGGCGAGCGCCGGCGAGAAGTACGCCTCCAGGGAGTCCAGGACGTTGAAGAGGGGAGCGAGGACGACATCCAGGCCCGACACGAACCGCTGCCCGAAATCGTCCTCCGCGTACACGGCCGGCAGCGCCGCACCCAGCGGGTACGGGGTCGCGAGGCCCGGCACCGTACCCCGCGCGGACCCGCTCACCGCGCCTCGATCACACGGACGCGATGGTCGAACGGGAAGAGCAGCGCGGACGGCGCCAGCTCGATGCGGTCCGTCGTGTCACCCCTGCGGCCGGTCAGCGGATCGGCCGGATGCAGCAGGACCTCGTCCACCAGCTCCACGCCCGGCACCCGCTGGAGCGCCGCGAAGACCTCACCGGCCCGCAGCGGGCGCCCGAACGGCCATCCCTCGCCGTGTGCCCCGCCCGTCAGCGGGTCCAGGTACGCGTACAGGGCGTCCAGCGCCTCCGCCCGTACGCGCTCCGCCTCGGCCGCCCGGAAGGAGTGCAGCGTCGCCACCACCGTCACGCCCTGGTAGAACGGCGGCCCGACGGCCAGCCGCGTGCCCAACGGGCGCCGCTCGTCGAGGAAGCCCGTCACCCGGGACAGCAGCTCCTCGCCCGGCACGAGCTGCTCGAACCGCAGCCGGCCGCCCCGGTCCGGAACGGCCTGCGGCACGACCAGGACCCGGACCGCGTTGTCGCCGGCGTCGGCGGCGTCCGCAGCCAGGCAGGAGATCCGCGCCGCCTCGGGCGCCGCCCGGCGCGCCAGCTCCTCGTAGTCCCGGGCGGTGACGGCCCGTTCCTGCGCGCGGAGGCTGATCGGGGCGCGGGACTTGGCCTCCTCGACGGTCTCCCCGTCCACCCCGCCGCGCGCCGCCTCGCGGTTCTCCACGCGCGCGATGTACGGGATGGAGCTGCGCAGGACGGTGATCGTGGAGCGGGCCACGTTCCCCGACCGGCCGCCGCCGGTGCCGTAACGGACCGCGCGGATCGCCGCCCCCTTGGGCGGCACGGCACCGAACTGCCTTAGTGTGCCGTCCGGTTGACGTACGCACGGCCCGAAGGCGATCTCACCGGTGGCCGCGTCGAGGGTGAAGTGCCGGTCGCCTGGGCGGGAGGAGGCGAAGTCGCGGACGACGGTCCACTCCTGCCAGCCGGCCTCGGGGTCCTCCTCGTCGACGCCGCTGTCCGCCCGCTCGGCGACCTGGAGCAGCAGCGGCGGCCGGTCCACGACCGGTGCGTGCGCCAGCCGCAGCCGCTGCGCCGGCACTCCCTCGGACTCGCCGAGCTGCTCGTTCCGCACCGCCTCGGCGTGCGCCGCGCGGACCGTCCCGCCGATGGTGAACGCCTCCGCCGCCCGTACCGTCGGCGACTCGCTGTACGACGGCAGACCCGCGGCGGCCTCGACGACCCGGCAGCGCACCCAGCCCGCCTCGTGCCCACCGAGGCGCGACACCGCGTGCCCGGACGGCATGTGCAGCACCACCTCGCCCGGGCGGTTGAGCCCGCCCGTGCTGTCCTCGTCGACCTCGCACGCGACCCAGCCCTCGGCCCCGGTCCACGCCTCCCACACCAGGGGCGGCCTGCGCGGATCCACTCCCACACCGTCCACCCGGCTGTCCAGGTCGAGGACGAGTACACAGTCCGGCACCGCGGCCGAGAGGCCGAGCAGCAGCAGATCGCCGACGCGAGGCAGGGGCGAGAACGCGGGCACGTCCGCACCGCCGAGGAGATCCTGCGAGCGGTCCTCGGGTGCGCCACCCGCCTCCTGGCGCAGGATGTGCGTCAACGAGCAGGGCACGACGGTCAGATCGGCGGCCGTCGCGAAGACGACCGCCTCCTCCGTCTCCGTACGCCCGGTGGACACCTCCGTACCCGTGGGCAGCACGACCGGCTCCGGCTGCGGCGCCGAGAGCCGGAAGGTGATGTCGGCGCGGGCGGCCGCGGGCGGGAACAGCGTCACTCCGAGCAGGTCGAGGAAGGCCAGGTGGTTCTTCTCCGGGACCCGGTTGAGGCGGTAGACGAGCTGGTCCGCCATGTGCGCGACCGCCTCGACCAGGGTGACGCCCGGGTCCGAGACGTTGTGGTCGGTCCACTCGGGGCACGCCTGCTGGATGTAGCGCTTGGCGTCGTCGACGAACTGCTGGAAGCGGCGGTCGTCGAGATGGGGTGCGGGCAGGGCCATGGTGGCTCTTTCAGTCCTCGGAGGGGATGACGTAGAAGGGGAAGACGAGGTTGCGCGGGTTGTTGGCACCGCGCACCCGGTAGCGGACGTCGATGAAGAGGGTGGTCGGCTCCCCGGGGGCGGGAGAGACCGTGACCTCCTCCACGTCGATGCGCGGCTCCCAGCGGTCGAGCGAGGACATCACCTCGTACCGGACCCGGCCCATCGTCGAGTCGTTGACCGGCGCGAACACCAACTCGTGCACCGCGCAGCCGAATTCGGGCCGCATGGGCCGCTCGCCCGGCGCGGTGGCGAGGACGAGCCGCATCGACTCCTCGATCTCCCGGTCGCGCCGGACGAGCGCGATGGAGCCGCTCGGGCCGGTCCGCAGCGGGAAGGCCCAGCCGGCGCCGACGAAGTGCTCACTCAAGGGAAGGTCCTCCTCTGGATTCCACGGGACGGTGCGGCGGAAGCGTCGTCAGAACGGCAGGCTCGCCTTGACGGGATTGGGGAACGGGGGAGTCACCGAGATGAAGGCCGGCGCGTTGACCACGGCCTCGGTGAGAGCGGTGACCTTGAACTTCGTCCCGGCCTTGATGTTCACGCCGAGCCCCGCGTCGAGCGTGATCCGCCCCGTCGCCGAGAGCGTCAGATCCGCCCCCGACTCGACCCTCACCCCCTTCGCGCCCGTGATGGTCACCGTCCCGTCGCTGTCGATCGTCAGGGTGGTGCGGGCCTCGTTGAGCTCCACGCTCAGGCCCCCCTTCGCGGTGCGCAGCCGGATGCCGTGCGAGGCACGCGTCCGGCCGCCCTCCTCGCGCAGCTCCACGGTGTGACCGGTACGGGAGGTCAGGGCGCGCCACTG
Organism: Streptomyces aureus; assembly: GCF_001418135.1. Taxonomy (GTDB): domain Bacteria; phylum Actinomycetota; class Actinomycetes; order Streptomycetales; family Streptomycetaceae; genus Streptomyces; species Streptomyces aureus_A. The sequence goes on along the minus strand of NZ_LIPQ01000055.1, from coordinate 2,549 downwards.
GACGCGCCCGCTGGTCGGATCGACGGGCGGCACCCGGTCGGTGGCCGGGGTGTGTTTGTCGACGCCGTTGTACAACCCCGCGAGGACGTACGGGTGTTCGAGGGAACCCCGGTCGAAGGCGCACAGCACCTCGTCGTCCACCTCGGGGAGCATCAGACCGCCGCCCCCGCGTCCGCCGAGCTGGGCGACCCGGCACCAGCCGCTCTCGTACGTCGCCGACAGCCACGGGAAGCGCAGCCTGACCCGGCCGAGCGAGAGCGGGTCCTTGGTGTTGGTGACCAGCGCGACCGCGACACCGGGCATCGGCGGGGCCGCCTCCCCGCCGCCGGAAGCCGTCCCGTACAGCGAACGGAACTGCCGCCCGGACACGGTCAGCCAGGTTGCGAACTGCCGTCCCGACGCGAAGACATGACGTACCCCGGTCGCGGTGTACCGCCCCTCGAAGGGGAAGCCGGCGCCCTTCACGGCCACCGGCTGTCCCGGTTTCAGCGCCGGATTGCCGGTGACGGCGACCTCGAGCTCCGCGAACGAACCGGTGACGTCGTCGGCGAGCGCCGTCGCCGCCTGCGTCACCTCCGACTGCGTGGTGAACGGCGTGTCCGTCGCGGCGAGTTCGGCCGGACCGAACGGTGCGGAGAGCTGCGCCGGGGTGATGTCCGAGACGATCTCCTTGCTCGCGACGGCGGGCGTCGGCGAGGACAGCGCCTGCTTGGTACGGGGATCCCAGCCCCGCACGTCGACCTTTCCGACCTGTCCGGCCGCGGTCACGGACACCCGGCTCTGCAGTGTGTTGCTGCCGAAGTCCAGGACGTACGGGCTGGCCGCGGCCGGCGTGGTGTCGGCGGGCGCCGAGGAGGCCGGGGGCAGCGCGGCGAACACGAGCCGGCCCGCCGGGTCGAGCGACAGCCGGACGTCGTTCTCGCGCGCGAGCCGGGAGAGGAAGTCCCAGTCGGTGATGTTGGGCTGGGTGGCCAGCTCGTACACCGTCGGCGTCGCGTCGACCTTGCCGAGCGGGATCCGGTTGAGCCCGGCGAGCTTCCGGACGATGTCGGAGGCCGTCATGTTCGGATAGCCCTCGACGCGCCGGCTGCGCAGCAGACGGTGGCCGGGATCGTAACCGCGCACGATCAGGTACCGGCCGTGACCGGGCGCCGCGTCCACCTCGACGGCCGTGACCTCGCCGGTGAGCATGGGCTCCCCGAGCCTGCCGTCGGTGAACGGGGACAGCACCGCCATCGCACCGACCTTGAGGAACGGGAACTTCGTGGTGAGGGTGCCGTCCTTGTCGCCGAACGTCAGCTGGAACGCGGACGGGACGTTGACGCTCGCGTCCACCCAGCCCTCGGTGAGGCGGACCGCGAGCGGGTCCGGCAGCGGCGTGCCGTCGAGCTGCACGTGGAGGACGGTGGTGAAGGTCTTCTCGCTCATGAGGCGCCCTCGGTCTCCGGCGTTTCGGTGGTGGACGGGAGCAGCAGTTCGGTTCCGGGGCGCAACCGCATCGGGTCGTCGATGCGGTTCGCCTCCGCGATGACCCGCCAGCGGGTCGCGTCGCCGTACTCGCGCCAGGCGAGGGAGGCGAGGGAGTCACCGGCGACCGTGCGGTGCACCCGGCGGGCCGAGAGCGCGCCGGACGTCGGGTTCTGCTTCTTGGTCGCGCTGGAGATCTCGGTGAGGGAGAGCGAACACGTCGCGCGGATCGGTATCCCGCTGGGGCTGAAGAGGGTGTACGTCGCCGACACGGAGGTCACGTACGCGACGAACTGCACCGTCGAGAACGACCCCCAGGAGAACCGCACCCACGGCGGCGACGGCGCCTTCGCGGCGATGCTCTGCTGGGTCACCTCGCAACAGGACAGCAGCAGCTCCACCTGCTGCTGCACGTCGTTCGACGACGGGTCGCCCGAGCGGTCCAGGAAGACCTCCAGCTGGAGCCGGGCCGGCTCGCTGCCGGTGAACTTGGGCGGTGCACCCCGGTCGTACGCGACGGCCTGCTCGGTGAACCAGTTCGCGGACCGGCTCAGTTGGAGCTGGTCGGGGTTGAACTCGAACTTCACCTCGCCGAGCTTCCCGCCGTACGAGCTCGACAGATCGGTCGGAGGCTGGTGGATGGCGAGCGAGGCGCGGGAGAGGCCGCTGGCCGTCAACCCACCGAAGAACGGGGCCATCTCAGGCGCCTCCCGCGTCGGTGAACCCGTGGTGCGCGATCTCCAGGGTCTCCGTCGCCACGGCCGGACTGGCCGGGTCGAGGGTCGGCCCCGTCCAGCGCACCGGCAGCACCTCGACCAGACCCCACTGCGCCACGATCGAGCCGTCCGCGCGGAGCGCCGCGATCTGCGCGGTCGGGCGGGTGATGCCCGTGGCGAGCGACGAGATCCAGGCCGCGACGTTGGCGGTCTCGGGGGTGAGGGGGCGGGTGAGCCGGATGGTGGAGAAGGTGACACGGGTGGGCAGCTGCCAGACGAAGCCGTTGTTGCCCCCCTCCCGGCGCTGCTCCACCTCGACCTCGGAGGAGAGACCGTCACAGCTGTTGAACACGCCGAGGTCCTCGC
>NZ_LIPQ01000549.1 GCF_001418135.1 Streptomyces aureus | reverse complement strand
CCCCTTGGACGACCCCGGCCTCACGGCCGAGGACCAGAAGGCCGGGCTCGCGTTCATGCGGCTCCTCGTCGAGGTCTCCGCACCGTGCCCGGGGGGCGGCCCCGTCAAGCCGCCGATCATGGACGAGGAAGGGGCGCCGCCGGCCGACTCCGAGGGCCCGCCGCCCCTCGCCGACGCGCCGGAGGGCCCCGTACCCGTCGCGGACCCGGCTCCGCCCGCCGACGCCCCCTTCGACTTCGAACGCATGCGCAAGGAGGTCGAGTTGGATCCCCTCGAGAAGTGCGCGGCACCGCTCCACGGCCGCCGCATCGCGCAGGCCCTGGACGGCACGGGGGACCCGACTCCGGCCCACGTCAAGAAGGTCCTCGACAAGGCCGGCTACGTCCACTACCGCGTCCTCGGCCTCACGGAGGCCAACGGAAGGGTCGAGTTCACCCTCGACCTCCGGGGCGGCGAGCTGTGCCTCGACGGCAGCTACGACGGAACCCGCACGACCTTCGACCCGTACGGCGCCAACCCGGGGGTGTACTGCACGGACGTGAAACGGCGCGGCTGAGGGCCGGCCCCGGGGGCCCGTGGTGCCGGCCTGCCTTCGAGCGACGGTCAGCGGAACTCGTGGACCACCTGGATCTCGCCCACGATGTGCGCGTTGAACTCGTCCAGCTCCTCCGCCGGCACCCACAGCTCCAGGATCGTCCGCCCGCCCGCCTGCTGGACCGGGTATCTGCGCAGGAACTCCGTGTCGACCTCGAAGCGCGTGACGAAGCCGGCGCCGTCGTGCTCGACGTTCCAGTCGCGCGCGATCCTCACCGCGTACTCCTCGTTGAGCACCGGGTAGAAGATCGGCTGCTCAGGCAGCCGCGGCGGCCAGGCCCGCCACTCCAGCTCCCGCACGAGGTCCAGCTCGACAGGGCCGGTGGGGCGCCACAGGGTCGTCGTCGGGCGGTGGACGGCGGTCATGGGTTCACTCTCCGGGTGGGGCGGCCGACGGCACGGTCCGCGAGGGGCGACGGTACCGACGGCCCGGTCGGCGGGCCACCGGGTTTCGATGGGTGCGCCGCCCGGCGGGCCGCGCACGCTCGCGGCCCGCGGCCCTCACGCCCCGCCGGTCAGCCGGCCCGGGACGTCGCCAGCTCCGTCACCAGCTCCGCCGCCCCGTCCAGCGCCGCCACCTCGGCCTCCGTCAGGTTCGGGTCCCCAGGTGCGACGGCGGCGTCCCCGGCAGGGCGTGCAGGCGGGCGAGGAGCTCCGCGACGAGTTCACCCGCCGGTTCCGGTTCGTACGTGCCGGCCAGCAGCGCGTCCAGGAGCGACGGCCCCGCGAGGCGCTCCATCACCAGGTCGGAGCCTTCCGCGCGCAGGACCGCCGGGACCGGGTAGCCCTGGCGCGCGAGCCGCGTCATGAGCCGCGCCTCCCGCGTCGCGTCGTCGCCGTTCCGGTACCGGCGCAGGACCCACGCCCCCTCCCCTGGCAGCGCGTACACGTCCGCCGTCCTGCCCCAGCCGACGATCTCCAACTCGTCGACCCCGGCGGGCCCTTGATCACCACCGTTCCCCACGATGTCCCCTCCTTCACGGGTTGGTCACGGAAAGGCCCGGTATCCCTGTCACGGGTGACCACGGACCGGTACCGTCCTGTCCTGGTAGTGCGCAGGGGGTAGACCGGGGGGTCGGCAAGTGGGTGCTGTGAGCGTGCGCGTCGTGCGGCCCGGGGAGCTGCGCGAGCGCGAGATCGAGGTGTGGCGGGAGCTGCGCGCCAAGGCCGGCGGGCCGGCGAATCCCTTCATGGAGCCGGAGTTCACCCGCGCGGTCGCCGAGGTCCGCCCGCGCTCGCGGGTCGCCGTCTGGTGGGAGGACGGCGAGCCGGTCGGCTTCTTCCCGTACGAGAAGGGTCTGCTCGGCGGGGGCCGTGCCATCGGCTTCGGGGTCTCCGACAGCCAGGGCGCCGTCCTGCGCTCCGGACTGCGTCCCGGCGCAAGGGCGTTGCTGCGTGCCTGCGGTCTCGCCGTCTGGCAGTTCGACAACCTGGAGGACGGACAGCCGGTCTTCGAGGGCGCCGCCACCGAGTCCTTCGCCTCGCCCGTGATCGACGTCGGCGAGGGGTACGCGGCCTACGAGGCCCTGCTCCGCGTCCAGTCGCCCAAGTTCCTCAGGACCACCCTCGCCAAGGAGCGCAAGCTCGGCCGCCAGGCGGACGGCGAGGTGCGCTTCGTCTTCGACGAGCGCGATCCGGCGGCCCTGCGCACCCTCATGGCGTGGAAGTCCGCCCAGTACCGCAGGACCGGCCGCGGCGACCGCTTCGCCCAGGAGTGGATCAGCGCGCTCGTCCGCCGCCTCCACACGCTCCGTACGCCCGGCTGCTCCGGCGTCCTGTCCGTGCTGTACGTGGGTGAGCGCCCGATCGCCGCCCACTTCGGGCTGCGGTCCCGGACCGTGCTGTCCTGCTGGTTCCCGGCGTACGACCCCGAGTTCGCGAAGTACTCGCCGGGGCGCGTCCTCCATCTGCGGATGGCGGAGGCCGCGGCCGCCGCCGGGATCGGGATGCTGGACCTGGGGCGCGGCGCCGCCGAGTACAAGGACGCGCTGAAGACGGGGGAGTTGACGGTGCACGAGGGTGCCGTCGTCCGGCCGGGTGTGCTGGGCGCGGTGCACTGGCTGCGCCGGGAGCCCCCGCTGCGCGTGCACCGGTTCGTCCGCACCCGGCCGGCGCTCGCGGCCCGGGGGCGCGCCGTCCTCAACGGTCTCGCTCGCCTGCGGGGCCACCGTTAGCCCCACCACGGCGCCGCCGACCGCGTCGGTGCCCGTGCCTGTGTGCGCGTCCGTGCTCGGGCCGCGCCCATGTCCGCGCCCGCGTCCGCGTGCGCGCGACGGACGCCCGCCGTGCCCGCCTCGCTCGCCGAACGCGCCCCATCCGCCCCATCCGCCTCACCTCGCCGCACCCGCCTCCGTACGTCTCTGGGGAGAACCCCGATGAGCAGCACCCCCGCCCCCCGACCGCTCTCCGTCGCCGAGCTCGATCTCGACGGGCCCGACGGGCCCGTCCTCGGCTTCCGGCCCGCGCCCGGCGCGCCGGCCGTCGTGCCCGGTGACGTCTACGCGCTCGTACGGCTCCGGGGCCGGCCCGCCGCCACCGTCGTCGGGACCGTCCCCGCCGGTGAGGACGCCGCCGAGGTGCTCGCCGCCCTCGCCCGGCGACGGCTCGCCGAGGCGGACGGGCCCGGGACCGACGCCGAACGCCTCGCCGCCGCCCGGCCCCTCGCTCTCGACACGCCCGCCCCGCCGCGCACCTCCGTCGTCGTCGCCACCCGCGAGCGCCCCGGGTCCCTCGCCCGCGCCCTCGACTCGCTGCTCGCCCAGGACCATCCGGACTTCGAGCTGGTCGTCGTCGACAACGCGCCCCGCACCACCGACACCCACGAGCTCGTCACCCGGACGTACGCCGAGCACGCCGACCGCGTCCGGTACGTACGCGAGGACACGCCCGGTCTCGCCACCGCCCACAACACCGGTCTCGCCTTCGCGGAGGGGGCCGTCGTCGCCTTCACCGACGACGACGTGATCGCCGACCCGCGCTGGCTGAGCGCCCTCACCGCGCCCTTCGCCGTCGACCCCGGCCTCGGCTGTGTCACCGGACTGATCCTGCCCGCCCGCCTCGGCACCCCCGCCCAGGTCCTCCTCGAATCCCACGGCGGCTTCGCCAAGGGCTTCGCGCCCCGTCTCTACGACCCGGCGCACCCACCCGCCGACGAGCCGCTCTTCCCCTTCACCGCAGGCAGCTTCGGATCCGGCGCCAACATGGCCTTCCGCGCCGACGCGCTCCGCCGGGCCGGCGGCTTCGACCCGGCGACCGGCACCGGGACCGCCGCCCGCGGCGGGGACGACCTGTACGCCTTCGTCGCCGTCCTCTCCGCCGGCTTCCGCCTCCGCTACACCTCCGAGGCCCTCGTCTGGCACCACCACCGCGACACCTGGCAGGACCTGCGGAACCAGGCGTACGGCTACGGCGCCGGGCTCACCGCGTACCTCACCGCCACGCTGGTACGCAGCCCCCGCCTGCTGCCCGCCCTGCTCGCCCGCTTGCCGCGCGGCCTCGCGTACGCCCGGACCATGACCGCGCAGCGGGGGGAGACCCCCGAGGGGGGCGTTCCCGGCGAGCACGGGACCCAGCACCACCCCTGGCCCGCCTCCCTCTCCCGGCTGGAGCGGCGCGGCATGCTCTACGGCCCGATCGGATACGCCAGGGCCCGCGCACGGGCCCGTACGCGGGCCCGCGCCAGGGCTCGCGTACAGGCGGCCGCGCAGGCGTCGCGCGGTGGTTCGGCGGTGGCCCGATGACCGGCACCGCCGCGCGCTCCCGCATACCCGTCCTCCTCTACCACGCCGTGATGGAGGACCCCCCGGACTGGATCGCCGAATTCACCGTCTCGCCCAAGGAGTTCGCCGCCCAGCTCGACGCGATCGTCGCCAGCGGCCGTACCGCCGTCACCGTCGGCACCCTCGCCGCGCACTTCGCCACCGGCGCCCCGCTGCCGCCCCGGCCCGTCGTCCTCACCTTCGACGACGGCTTCGCCGATCTGGTGGGGCCGACCGCCGAGGCCCTCGCCGCCCGCGGCCTGCCGTCCACCGCGTACCTCACCACCGGGGCCATCACCCGCGGCCGGCCCTGTCTGCTGCCGCCCGCGCCGATGATGACCCTCGCCCAGGCTCCGCTCCTGGAGCAGTACGGGATGGAGGTCGGCGCGCACACCGCCACCCACCCGCAGCTCGACACCCTCGCGCCGGCCGCGCTCCGCCGGGAACTGCGCGAGTCCAAGGCGGTGCTCGAGGACGTCCTCGGGCACGAGGTCCGCCATCTCGCCTACCCGCACGGCTACAACAGCCCGGCCGTACGGCGGGCCGCCGCGGCCGCCGGGTACACCTCGGCCGCCGCCGTCCGGCACGCGCTCAGCTCCGGGACCGACGAGATCTACCGCATCGCCCGGCTGATCCTGCGCCGCGGTCACACCGTCGCCGACATCGAGCAGTGGATGGAGGGCCGCGGCGCGAAGACCGCGCCGTACCCCGACTCTCTGCCCACGGTCGGCTGGCGGATGTACCGCAGGGCCCGTGCCCTGATGAAGGGCCCAGAGTTCGCCGGCTGAGTGCCGGTGTGTCCGAAGATCGACAACTCCGGCGATCGGTCCGGCGGTTGATAGCCCGAACAAAACCGAAGTACCTTCCTGTACTTCGGCGAAAGGGACAGTTCGTGGGGGGAGAGGCCGTGCAGCGTCAGGGGCCCGCACCGGTGACCGGGAGCGATGTGCCACCGCGGCCCGCCGCCGCGGACCGGGAGGCGGAGGACCGGGAGGCAAGGGAGCGGGCGGCAGGGGAGCGGGACGCCGGGGAGCGGGATGCCGGGGGTCAGGAGGCGGCCGGCCGGGAGGCGGCGGGTCTGCGGATTCCCGGGCCGGAGGCCGGAGCGGCGCGCCCCGACGGCGAGGACGGCCGGACCGGCGGTTCCACCGCCGCCCGGGGCCGGCTCGCCGCCGCCCTCCGTTCCCCCGACGCCCTCAACCTGGTCCCCCTGCTCGTCGCCGGCGCCCTCTGGCTCTGGGCGCTGCCCGGCATCGACTTCCGGAGCATGGACGAGTTCGGTCTCCTCGACCGTTTCCCGCTCACCTTCTACGCCGCCCTCGCCGTCCTCACCTGCGGTTTCGTCATCACCCTGCGCCGCGCCGGCACCGCGCCCCTCTGGCCGGCCACCTACTGCGCGGCGATGCTCGTCGCCCTCAAGGCGCCGCCCGCGATCCTCTACGACACCGTCCGCTACGCCTGGGCGTCCAAGCACGACGCGATCATCAGCAGGCTGCTCGACCAGGGCACCGTCCACCCCGGGACCGAGCTCTCCGGCGGCATGTCCGCCTACGACCAGTGGCCCGGCTTCTTCTCGCTGGACGCCGCCCTCGTCCGCGCGTTCGGCGTGGACGCCGCCGCCTCGTTCATCAACTGGGCGCCCGTCGCGCTCGGCCTGCTGACCGTCCCCGTCCTGATCCTCGTCTACCGCACGTTCAGCGACGACTGGCGCCTCGTGTGGACCGGTGTGTGGATCTTCCAGCTCGCGAACTGGGTGGGCCAGGACTACCTCTCCCCGCAGGGCTTCTCGTACCTGCTCTACCTGACCGTCTTCGCCGTCGTCGTACGGCACTTCGTCCTGCCCGGCTCGGCGGGCCCGCTCCGCGACCGCGCCACGCTCGACCCGGCCGCCGCGGCCGTGCCGCCGCCCACGACCACCCGGCAGCGGGCCGTCGCCGTCCTCTTCCTCGTCCCGGTCATCGCCACCATCAACGCCTCGCACCAGCTCACCCCGGTGATGCTGTGCGCGAGCCTCTTCGCCCTCTGCCTGACCCGGCGCTACCGCAACCTGGGGCTCCTCGCCGTCAGCGGCCTGATCATGCTGGTCTGGAACCTGACCATGGGCCGGGAGCTGTTCCTCGACACGCTCGGCACCCTGCGCGAGAAGGCCGGCGACCTGCTCGGCAACTCGCGCCCCGGCTTCGCGGGCGACCCCACCGGGCCGGGCCCCGAACTCGTCGGCAGCGCCAACATCCTGATGGTGCTCGCCCTCGGCGGTCTCGCCGCCGCCGCCGTGCTCCTGCGCCGCAGGCTGGTCCGCAGCGCGCTGCCGCTGCTGCTCGCCGCCGCGGCGCCCCTCCCGATGTTCGCCGTGAACGACTACGGCGGCGAGATGATCTTCCGGGTCTATCTCTTCGGTCTTCCCGGCGCCGCCTTCTTCGCGGCCGCCGCGCTCGTCCCCGCCGCCGGGGCCGCGAGCCGGGCCGCCACGATCGCCCGCCGCACGGCCACCGTCGCCCTGCCCCTCACCCTCGTCGCCATGCTCGCCGGCTTCCTGCCCTCGTACTACGGCAAGGAGGGCATGCACTACGCGCCGCCCGGCGAGACCGCCCTCACCCGCCGTGCCTTCGACCGGGCGCCCGAGGGGGCGCTGATCCTCGCCGCGACCGGCGCGTTCGCCGACTCGTACTACCGCTACGACCACTACGAGCGCTGGTTCTTCACCGAGCAGGAGGTCGACGAGAACCTCCGCATGCTGAAGGACCCGGCCGGCTACCTCGCCGGCGGCATCCCCGCGGGCCGCCCGGCCTATGTGATCCTCACCCCCACCCAGGGCGAGGCCGTGATCGGCGAGGGCTACCTCCCGGAGGGCGGCTTCGACCGCCTCGGCAAGGCGCTCAAGGCATCGCCGCTGTTCGCGGTCGTGGAGGAGAGCCGGTACGGGCTCGTCCTGCGTTACCGGCCCACCACCACCGGCTGAACACGACCGCCCACCGCCCACGGCGGAAACGACCGCCCACCACCGGCCCACCGCCCACGGCGGATTCGACCGTCCGCCACGGGCCGGACACCCTTCCGACGACACGCCCGTCGGCCCACCCGTACGAGGAGCAGGTACGCCATGGCCCACCCACGCCTGACCCCGCGCGTCCAGCGCAGAGCCGCGCTCGCGGCCTCCGGATGGGTCGCCCTCGCGGCGACCGCGCTCCCCGGCGGCTCCCCGGCGCGCTGGATCCCCGTCCTCGCCTTCGTCGTCCTCGCGCCGGGCCTGGCCCTGCTGCTCCCGCAGCCGCTCGGACTGCGTCCCGGCGCCCGTCTCGAGGCGCTGGCGCTCGCCGCACCGGTCAGCCTGTCCGTGGCCACGCTCGTCGCGACCACCCTGTTCCTGGCGAAGGCCTTCTCGCTGACCGTCTTCCTCGTCGTCCTCGCCCTCTTCGTGAGCGTCGTCGCGGCCCTGCCCGGCGTTCCGCTGCCCGCCGCCACGCGCGGGGCCGTCGAGCGCGACGGCGCCCGGCCCTCCCGGACCCGTACGCTCCGGTTCCGTGTGCCGCCGTTCCGCAAACGAGGGACTGGTGGGGGCGGATGACCGGGCGCCACGCCCAGGGCGGCCCCTGGACCCGGCTCGCGATCGCGCTCGGGGCCGTCGGCGCGCTGACCGCCGGCATAGGGGTCTGGTCGACCCTCGCCGAGGGCGACGACCGCTGCACCCCCGACGCCACCCTCGTCGCCCCGTGCGGGGCCTGGTGGGGCGCGTACATCCCGCACGACGAGGACAGCTCGCTCACCCGGCCCGTGTACGCCTTCGAGAAGAAGATCGGCCGCAAGCTCGACCTCGTGTACACGTACCACGACATGTCGGGGAGCAAGGCCGACGGAGAACTGCTCACCCCCGACGAGCGCGAACTCGGCCGCGAGCGACTCCTCATGCTGGCCTGGGAGTCCACCGTGTGGACCGAGAAGCACCACGCCAATTGGACCGAGAGACAGCTCGGCTGGAAGAACATCGCCTCGGGCAGGTACGACACCTCCGTCATCGACCCGCAGGCCCGGCGGATCAAGGAGTACGGCAAGCGGGTCTTCTTCTCCTTCGACCAGGAGGCGGACTTCCGCATCCCCGAGGGCGCCGGGACCCCCGAGGAGTACGTCGCCGCCTACCGCCACCTCCACGACCGCTTCCGGAAGCTGGGTGTCACCAACGTGGTGTGGGTGTGGACCGTCTCCGGCTGGCTCGGCAACGCCGAGCAGATGAAGGCGCTCTACCCGGGCGACGACTACGTCGACTGGATCGGCATGGACCAGTACAACTACTACCTCTGCCACAAGTCGCCGGACTGGCTCGACTTCGACAGGAGCCAGCGGCCCAGCTACGACTGGCTCCGGAAGAACATCTCCGACGACAAGCCGATCATGCTCTCCGAGTTCTCCACCGCCCCCGACCCGAAGAGGCCCGAGCGGCAGCGCGACTGGTACACCGCGATCCCGGAGGTGGCGCCGACCCTGCCGGAGGCACGGGCGTACGTGCACTGGAACCGGGCCGTGCCCGGGCCCGGCTGCGATCTGACCGTCGACTCCGGGCCCGGCCTTGAGGGTTACCGGATCGCCGGGCGCGACCCGTACTTCCGGCAGGACGTACCGGAGCGCTGACGTACGGGGCTCCCGCACCGGGCCGCTGACGTACGGGGCTGCCGCACCGGGCCGCTGACGTACGGGGC
>NZ_LIPQ01000548.1 GCF_001418135.1 Streptomyces aureus | reverse complement strand
CGGAAGCCGACCGCCTCGTGCTGCACGCCCGTACGCAGAAGGAGGCGCGGGCCGCCGCGCGGATCACGCACCCGGGTGTGGTGACCGTCCACGACGTCCTGGAGCACGACGACCGGCCGTGGATCGTGATGCAGTACGTCGACGGGCCCTCGCTCGCCGACGCCGCCAAGGAGAAGGGCACGATCGACCCGCACGAGGCGGTCGGCTTCCGCCACGAACCGGCCGGCCGTCAACTCCTTCACCGCCACGACGCGGTGCAGCACCTCGTCGTGTGCGCGCCAGACCTTGCCCATGCCGCCGCGTCCGATGGACTCGCCCAGCCGGTAGCGACCGGCGAGCAGCAGCCCCGTGCCTGTGCTCTGAGAATGTTCCACTTGCCCCCGCCCGTTCCTTCGGATGCCAGGTTACGGAGGGGGGTACGGGTGGCGGAACCTCGGGGCCGCCATAGGAACAGCACTGTGACCGGGGGCCGATGGGCATTCCGGGCACCCCCTCCCGACACGGTCCCGCTCAGCGGCCCGGACGGAACGCCTTCGTGGCCTCGTCGAAGATCTCGGAGACCTTCTTGCTCCCGTCCTCCGGGCCGATGACCTGCACGACGTGGTACCGGCCTCCGTCGATCAGGGCGAGGTTGCGGACGAACACCTGACGGCCCGTGCTGTCCAGCCACCAGTAACTGCCCGTGGCCGTCGCGGTCGTACCGATGTCGACCCGGCGCGTGTCGTCCGACCGTGACCAGCTCGATCCCCGGAACGGCTCCAGTTCGCGTTCCCTGGAGTTCTGGTACTCCAGCGGGTCGGAGCCGTTGTCGGCGACGCTGTCGCGGCCGGGGACGACGATCATCGTGAAGTCGCCGCCGGTGTAGCGCACTTGCCCGGCGTCGTTGATCGGGCTGCGCCGCCACCCGTTCGGCACCCCGATCCGGAACCCCTCGGGGTCCTGCCGCAGCGTGTACCCGGCGGCGAGTGCCGGAGCCGAGGGGTCCGCGGCGGGCGGGGTGGTGCGCGGGGTGGCCGCCGGCCCGCTGGTCGGCGGGGCCGTGGTCGGCGCCTTCGTCGCGGACGGAGGGCTCGCGGGTGCGGTCGTGCGCGGGGCCTGGCCGGCCGTGGGAGTGGCCGGCGCGGTGGGCTCCTCCCCGTCACCGGGCATGAAGAGGACGGCGTACGCGACGGCCCCGCCGAGCAGCAGGAAGACGAGGACCAGGAGCGTACGGCCGAGAGACCGCGGGGAGCCCGGCGGCCGGGAGGACGACGGCCGGCCGCCGCGGGGGGCGCGGGGCTCTCTGGACGCGCGCTGGGGGATCTCCTCGTGGAACGACTCCTGGAAGTCCTCCCGGTACTCCTCGCGGAAGTCCCCCCGGGCATCGGCCCGCACGGGGGCGGGCCCGTACTCGCGCCCGCCGAGGTCGTCGTGACGGGCGTGCGCCTGAGCCGGGGGGCGCGGGTCCTTGCCCCGCTTGTGGCGGTGGCGGCCCGCTCCCGCTCCCCCGCGCCGACGGCGTACGAGCTCGCCCCGCCGGCGCACGATCGGCAGCCGCTTCTCGTCGAAGGACGGCAGCGGTACGACTCCGACACCGGCCTCCGGCTCCGGAGCCGAGCGCACCAGGGAGCGCAGCCAGCCGCGCAGCTCCTCGAAGTCGGGTCGCTCGGTGGGGTCCTGGCGCAGCAGGGACTCCACGACCGGGCGCAGCGGGCCGCACTCCTCCGCGAACGCGGGCGGCTCGGCGCAGACCAGCTGGACGAGCTCGGCGGCACTGTCCTCGGGGTAGGGGGCGTGGCCCTGGACGGCCCGGTAGAGGAGCGCGCCGAGCGCCCACAGGTCGGTGGCGGGGCCGATCGGCGGGGCGAGGCGCCAGTTCTCGTGGACGGGACCGGCCTGTTCGGGAGCCCAGCGCTCGGTGACGGCGCCGACGACCGCGATCCGGGTCTGCCGGGCCCGCTCAGCGGCGAGCCGGGTGGTGGGGCCGCGGTCCGCCCTGGCCTGGGCCGGGATCCTGGCCGGCTCCAGGGCCTCCTCCCGCGCGCCGGCGGGGACCGGGAGGCGTGCGGGGTCCGGGGTCGCGGCCGTGTAGCCGGCGGGCAGGGCCGGACGGCCCGAACCGGGCAGCACGGGGCCGCGGCCGGGACCCGAACCGCCACCGGCCGGGATCGGCGGCGAGCCGTCGCGCGAGGCGTGCGGGCCGTCGCTCCAGTTTCCGGCCAGCATCACGCGCGGCGGCGGACCCGCCTGCGGACCCGCGCCGTACGGCTCGTCGCCGTCGTCCTCGTCGTCCTCGTCGTC
>NZ_LIPQ01000547.1 GCF_001418135.1 Streptomyces aureus | reverse complement strand
CGGTCATCACGGGCCTCGCGGACGGCGGCCGGTACGCGGCGGCGAAGAACCCCGAGCGCGCCTCCCAGGCCCTCGAGGCCATCGGTACGACGAGCCGCGAGGCCCTCGCCGAACTCCGCCGGCTCCTCGGCGTCCTCCACCACGACGAGCAGGAGGCGGCCCGCGACCCCCAGCCCACCCTGGCCGACCTCGACACGCTGATCACCGGCGTACGGAACGCGGGCCTGCCGGTGCGGTTCGACCGGGACGGCACCTCGCCCGACCGCCCCCTCGCCCCGGGCGCCCAGCTGACGGTCTACCGGGTGGTCCAGGAAGCCCTGACGAACGCCCTGAAGCACGCGGGCGAGGGCGCGAAGGCGACCGTGCTCCTCACCCACACCCCCCAGGAGGTACGGGCGGAGATCACGAACACGGGCCCGGCCGTCCCGCCCCCACCGGCCGGTCAGGGCCGGGGACTTGCCGGGATGCGGGAGCGCGCGGCCCTCTACGACGGCACACTCGAAACGGGCCCGCTGCCGACCGGCGGCTGGCACGTCAGACTCCGACTCCCCCGGGAGGACTTCCCCTCGTGACGACCGTTCTCATCGCGGACGACCAGCCGATGCAGCGCTTCGGCTTCCGCATGCTGCTGGAGAGCCAGGACGACATGACCGTCGTCGGGGAGGCCTCCAACGGCACCGAGGCGATCCGCCTCGTCGACCGGCACCACCCCGACGTCGTCCTGATGGACATCCGGATGCCCGGCCTGGACGGCATCGAGGCGACCCGCCGCATCGTCGCCACCGGCGACCGCACACGGATCCTGATCGTGACGACCTTCGACCTCGACGAGTACGCGTACGACGGCCTCCGCGCCGGCGCCAGCGGCTTCCTGGTGAAGGACGCCCAGCCGGAGGAACTCCTCGCCGGCATCCGCGCGGTCGCGAGCGGCGACGCGGTCGTCGCCCCGAGCCTCACCCGCCGCCTCCTGGACGCCTACATCCACCACCTGCCGTCCTCCCCCACGGCGGACCAGCACCCGGAGGACCCGCGACTCGCCTCCCTCACGGAGCGGGAACGCGAGATCCTCACGGTCATCGGCCAGGGCTGGACGAACACGGAGATCGCCGAACGCCTCCACCTCGCGGAATCGACGGTGAAGACCCACGTCGGCCGGGTCCTCGCGAAGACGGGCGCCCGGGACCGCGTCCAGGCGGTGATCCTGGCGTACGACACCCAACTCGTCGCGCCGGCCTGAGCGGGCCCGTCGAAAAGGGCCGGGAACGCAGAAAAGCCCCGCACCATGAAGGTGCGGGGCTTTCCCACAATGATTGTTCGGCGGCGTCCTACTCTCCCACAGGGTCCCCCCTGCAGTACCATCGGCGCTGAAAGGCTTAGCTTCCGGGTTCGGAATGTAACCGGGCGTTTCCCTAACGCTATGACCACCGAAACTCTATGAAGTTAACCAACCGGAATCGGCACAGTTCGTTACTTCAGAACTAACAC
>NZ_LIPQ01000546.1 GCF_001418135.1 Streptomyces aureus | reverse complement strand
ACCGGCTGCGTACGGGCGCTGCTCGACCACGGGGCGAACTCCCGGGAGGCCGCGCTGCGGGAGGCCCGGCGCTGGATCGGCGTCGACATGGCGGCCGAGCTTCGGCGCGGACTCGTCGCGGGCAACGGGGGCGGCCAGACGTACGAGGCGGTGGTCCGCCGCGTCCGCGAGGACGGCGGGGTGACGGTGGTCGTCGAGCTGCTGCGGGAGGCCCGGCGCTGGATCGGCGTCGACATGGCGGCCGAGCTTCGGCGCGGACTCGTCGCGGGCAACGGGGGCGGCCAGACGTACGAGGCGGTGGTCCGCCGCGTCCGCGAGGACGGCGGGGTGACGGTGGTCGTCGAGCTGCTGCGGGAGGACGGCGCGCCCGGCCGCGGCGACGACCGCCAGACCGGGCACGCGGCGATCGCCACCCTCATCGAGGCGGCGCTCGGTCTGCACACCTCGCACGAGGAGCTGGCGGCGCGGGCGTTGCGCTGCGGCGATCCGGAGCTCGACGACTGGACGACGGCGGTGGCCGAACTCGCCGGCCGGGCCGACGAGGAGACGTTCGTGGCGGCGGCCGCGTGGTGCGCGTACCGCGACCCGCTGCGCCGGGCGCTGGGCGCGCGGGTGCTCGGCGCGCTGCCGGGCTTCGCGGCGAGCGCGGTCCCGGTGCTGCGCCGGCTCGCGGCGGAGGTGACGGTGGCGGCGGCGCCGCCACGGGAGCCGGGACCGGCGGGGCTCCGACGGGTCCCGTCCGCGCGGGAGCCGGGGCCGTCGCCGGTGCCGGCGCGGGAGCCGGTCCTGTCGGTGGTGTCGGCACTCGGGGAGTGCGGGGATCCGGCCGCCGTACCCGAACTCCTCGCCGCGGCCGGGCATCCCGACGCGGCCGTCCGGCGGGCGGTCGCGGGGGCGCTCGCCGGGATCGTGCCGGCCGGGCACCCGGAGGCGCTCGGGGTGCTGCTCGCGCTGAGCCGGGACGGGGACGCGCGGGTACGGGACTGGGCGACGCTCGCACTCGCCGAGCTGCCCGACGACACCCCTCTGGTGCGGGAGGGGCTCGCCGAGCGGCTCGGCGACACCGATCCGGAGACGGCGGCCGAGGCCGCGCGGGGGCTCGCGATCCGTCAGGACCCGCGCGCCGTCGACGCGCTGGCCTCGGCCCTGGCGGACGGCGACCCGGAGGGCGCGGCGCGGGAGACGGCGCTCGCCGCCCTGGAGTACGTCCACGATCCCCGGGTCAGGACCCGTCTGGAGTGGACGTCACCGCGCCGCGCCTGACCTGTCCGGGCGGGCTCAGCAGCCGTAGTCGATCAGGTCGAAGGACGCGTAGTGGTCGGACGTGTAGTAGTCCTCCCGCGCCGAGTCGCCGGTCACGATCCGGCGGGCGCCACGGGTGGAGAACCCGGGGGTCTTGACCGTGTACTCGTGGTAGTAGCCGAGCGAGTGGGCCGGCAGGATCCCCTCCCGGTTCTGGAAGACGGAGCCGTCCTGGCTGTACGGGAAGGGTCCGCCCGCGTCGATCAGGCGCAGGGTCGTGTACGCCTCGCCGGGGAGGTCGGAGTGGCAGATGTCCCCGACGGCAGCGGTGGCCG
>NZ_LIPQ01000545.1 GCF_001418135.1 Streptomyces aureus | reverse complement strand
CTCCTCACCCCGCCCTTCCCCAGACCGTCGCGGGGGAGGTGCGGAGGGACGAGACGAGCCGCAGCAGCCGCGCCTCGTTCCCCACGAGGCCCGCGGCGCGGAGCGCCTCGTCCGCCTCGGCCATCGGATGGGTGAGCATCACCCCGGCGTACGGGGCGAGCTGTGGATCGGTCAGCACGGCCTGGGTGGATTCGAGCAACCGCAGGTACGCCTGGGCGGCCGCGCGCTCGCTCGCGGTGATCGTGGTCGTGGTCATGTCGGGCTCCCTCTCGACAGTTCGGCGCTCACCACCCTCTCGTACGGGTCTGACAATCGCCCTCAGCCCCGCCCGTCGAGCCGCTCCACCAGCCGCTCCAGGAAGACCCGCTGACCCTCCACGAGCAGCGGCGCGGCCGCGTCCGGGGCGAACCAGCCCACCCGGTCGATCTCAGGGAACTCCCCCTGGACGCCGGAGCGCGGCGGCCATTCCATGGTGAAGGTGCCCGGCACGATCGCGGCCGCGTCGAGTGTTCCCTCGACGGCCCAGATGGTGACGAGCTTTCCGTTGCGCTGCCGGGACTCGCCGAGGTCCAGCCACTCGCCCTCGGGCGCCGGAAGCCCCAGCTCCTCCAGGAACTCGCGGCCCGCCGCCGCCTCCGGGGCCTCGTCCGGCTCGTACTCCCCCTTGGGGATCGACCAGGCCGACTGCTCGCGGGACGCCCAGAAGGGCCCGCCCATATGACCGATGAGTACCTCGACGCCGCCGTCCGTCGTACGGCGGAAGACGAGAAGACCCGCACTGCGTTTGTCAGACATGCGGGCCAGTCTGGCCGAAGGGCCCCCGTCGTCGCACCCACGCACACGGGTCTCCGCAGCCAAGCACACCCGCCCGCGCGCGTCACTCCTCGGCGCCGACCACCACCGGACCGCCCCCGGGATCCACCCCGTCCGCCCACCGCGCCGGCAACCGCACCGACCGCCAGGGGAGGAGCGAGCCGCTCAGCCGCATCCGCCGCAGCGGGACACCGTCCTGGGTGACGGTCAGGACCGGTCGGACGAGCCCGCGCTCCGGCCGTACGAGCAGGGGCGCGGCCACCGGGCCGAGCAGACCGGGTGTCACCCACCGCAGCGGCCCGACCGGTCCCGTCGGTACGCCCGGCGGAACTCCCACCGGCACCGCACCCTCCGGCCAGGGCTCTCCTTCGAGCAGGTCGGTCACGGCCGCCGCCACCGCGCGCCCCTCGGCGGCGGCCACCACCGCCGGCTCCACGCCGCGCAGGAGGTTGCCGACCGCGAAGACCCCGGGTGCGGTGGTGCGGAAGGCGCCGTCCGTCGCGGGACCCCGTGTGCCGGGCGCGAGCGGCAGCCCGCGGGCGCGGGCGAGTTCGTGGTCCGGGATCCAGTCGCCGGTGAAGACCACGGTGTCGCACCGCAGGGTGTGCCGCGTCGTACCGGCCACCCCGCCCCGTACCGAGACCCCGGTCAGCCGCCCGCGGCCGAGAAGCTCCGACACGACCGCGCCGGTGAGCACCGGGACGGCCCCGAACGCCGCCCTTCCCGCCGGGTGTTCGCAGACGACGGCCACCACCTCGACCCCGGCGGCGCGCAGCGTTCGCACGGCGCCGCGGGCCACGGGATCGCCACCGACGACCACCGCCCGCCGCCCGACGAGCTCCGGCCCCGCCCCGAACCGAAGGACCAGCCGCTGGAGCTCGCCCGTGGTCAGGACCCCGGCGGGCCGCGACCCCGGGACGAGCCGTGCGCTGCGGGGGCGTTCGCGGGCCCCGGTGGCCAGGACGACCGCGCGGGCCCGGATGCGTTCGAGCCCGGTCGGCGCGGTGACGTCGAGCGTGAGCGGCCCCGCCCAGCCGGTGGCGGACACGCCCGTACGGACGGTGGCCCCGGCGCGCAGCGCCGCGCGCACCGAGCGGCGTGCGTATCCCGGACCGTCCAGGGGGCGGCCCCGGGCGTCCGCGCCGAATCCCGCACGGGCGCAGTGCCGGGGGACCCCGCCGGCGGCCTGCTCCCGCTCAAGGACCTCGACGCGCCCCGCACCCGACGCCGCGAGGCGCGCGGCCGCGGCGAGACCGGCGGGTCCGGCGCCCACCACGAGCACGTCGACCGTGCGGTTCACCGGACCCCTCCTCGTACGCGTACGACCACGCCCGCACGGTTCACCGGTTCCCCTCCCGGTGCTCCGCGTGCTCCTCGAACAACGCCCGCACCTCGGCACCGCAGTGGTTCCCCTGGCAGCGGCCACCACGCGCGCGTGTGCGGCGGCGCAGCCCGTCGAGGCCGCCCGGCGGGATCGTCGACGTGAGCGCGGCCCGGATCTCGCCCCGGGTGACCCGCTCGCAGTGGCAGACGATCGCACCGAAGTCCGGGTCCCGGGCGATGAGCCGGGCGTCCCGGTACGGGCGGGGGAAGGCCTCGCCGAGGTTCGGCATCCGGAGCCCGGCGAGGGGCCGCTCGGGCCCGAGGCCGAGCCCGCAGTCGGCGAGCAGCCCGCGGACGTGCTCGGCGACGGCCAGGGAGGCGGTGAGCCCGGTGGACCGGATCCCGCCCACCGTCACGTACCGGAGACCCGGGTGCGCGGCGATCCGGTAGTCCTCCTGCCCGGTGGCGGCCCGCAGCCCGGCGTAGACGGCGGTGACCTCCTCGTCGAGCAGCGCCGGGAGGATCCGGCCGCCCTGCTCGCGGAGTCCGGCGAGTCCCTCCGCCGTCGTGCCGGTGGCGGTCTTGTCGTCCAGGTCCTCGGCGGTGGGCCCGAGCATGACGTTCCCGTACACCGTCGGCGCGATCAGCACGCCCTTGCCGAGCGGGCCCGGCACGGGGAGCAGGATGTGCCGCACCAGGTCGCGCGCGAACTTGTCGAATACGAGCAGCTGCCCACGGCGCGGGGTGACGGTGAAGTCCTCGCGGCCGACGAGCGCGTCGAAGGCGTCGGCGTGGAGCCCGCAGGCGTTGACGAGGTGCCGGGTCCGCAGCACCCCGCGCCGGGTGACGAGTCGGTGGTACGGATCTCCCGTGCGGACCTTCTCCACCCGGCAGTCGAGGTGCAGGTCGACGCCCGAGCGGACGGCCTGGGTGGCGTACGCGAGGGTGGTCGTCCACGGGCAGACGACCGACTCGCCCGGCACTTCGAGCGCGGCGAGGGCACCGGGGTCCAAGTGCGGTTCACGTGACCGGAGTTCGGAGGCGGTGAGCAGCCGGGTGGTGCGGTGCCCGTTGCGCTCGGCCTTCTCCGCGAGGCGGGGCAGGGCGGCCCGCTGCTCCTCGTCCCAGGCGACGAGCAGGGCGCCGATCGGTTCCACGGGGATGCCGGTCTCCTGGGCGTACGCGCAGAGGAGGCGGTATCCCTCGCGGACGAGTCTCGCCTCCAGTGTGCCCGGCAGAGCGTCGAAACCGGTGTGCAGGATGGCGGTGTTGGCCTTCGACGTGCCGTCGCCGACGTCGTTCGCGGCCTCCACGAGGGCGACCCGCAGGGGGTGGCGGGCCAGTGTCCGGGCGATCGCGGAGCCGACGACCCCCGCGCCGACGACCACGACGTCGTACGTCGCGTCGGAGCCGGCGGGGAGGGGACCGGTACGGGTGACGCTCATGAGGAGCCGGAGCCGGAGCCGGAGCCGGGGCCTGAGCGCTCGCGCGGCGGGGCCCCGGAGCCGGGCCCCGCCCGGTCGACCAGCGCCGCCACCTCGCGCCGGAACCGCGCGAGGCGCTCGCCCGCCTCGTCGCCCGAGATCCGGGGTTCGTACACGGCCGCGGGCTTCCACTCCGGGACGGCCTCGCGGAGCGTGAGCGCCGGGTCGTGGCCGAGCCGGGCCACCGCACCGACACCGAGCGCCGTCGCGTCGGGCAACGACGAGACCTCAACGGGCAGTTGGAGGAGGTCCGCCTGCGTCTGCATGAGCAGCGCGGACCGGGTGAGGCCGCCGTCCGCGCGCAGCGAGGTCAGCGGTGCGCCCCGGTCGGAGGCGACGGCCGAGGCGAGTTCCACGACCTGCGCGGCGATGCCCTCGCACAGGGCGCGGACCAGGTGGCCCGGCGTGGTGTCCAGGCCGAGCCCGGTGAGCGAGCCGCGCACGTCGCCCCGCCACCAGGGTGCGGCGAGCCCCGCGAGCGCGGGCACGAAGGTGACGCCGCCGGTGTCCGGGGCCCCTCCGCCGACCGGGTCGATCTCGGCCGCCCCGCCGATGACGCCGAGGTCGGTGAGCCACCGCACGGCGGAGGCGACGGTGTACACCTGGCCGTCCAGACAGTGGGCGACCTGTCCGCCGAGCCGCCAGGCGACACAGCTGACCAGACCCGAGGCCGCGCGCCGGGGTGCGGGGCCGGTCTGTGCGAGGAGGAAGGCGCCGGTGCCGTAGGTGCACTTGGCGGCGGCCGGGTCGTCGGCGCTCTGGGTGAGCAGCGCCGCCTGCTGGTCGACCAGCAGACCGGTGAGGGGCAGTGCCGGGCCGAAGGCGGTGGTGGTGCCGACCGGCGCGTCGCAGTCCACGACCCGGGGGAGGCGTTCGCCGCCGAGGCCGTACAGGTCGAGGGCGGTCTCCGACCAGGCGACGGTGTCGAGGTCGAGCAGTCCGGTCCGTCCGGCGGTCGCCGCGTCGGTGACGAAGGCGCCGGTCAGCCGGTGGACGAGCCAGGCGTCGCTGGTGGTCACGACGCCGGCGCCGGTGGCGTGGCGGCGGATCCAGGCCATCTTGGGAGCGGCGAAGTAGGGGTCGAGGGGGAGGCCGGTCAGATGCCTCAACTCTGCAGCGTGAGCGTCGAGTTCGGCGCAGACGGAGGCCGCTCGGCGGTCCTGCCAGACCAGGGCGTCGGTGAGCGGCTCGCCGGTGGCGGGGTCCCAGGCGAGGACGGTCTCGCCCTGATTGGCGAGACCCACGGCGACGGCCGGCGTGCCGGCCTCGGCGAGCGCCGCGCGGCCCGCGGTGACCACGGAGTCGTACAGCTCACGCGGGTCGACCTCGACCAGACCGCCCGGCAGGTACCGGGGCCGTACGGGAGCCGTACCGCTGCCGATGACTCCGCGCTCGGGGCAGAGGACCAGGGCCTTGGTGCCCGAGGTGCCCTGGTCGACGGCGAGTACCGGGCCGCCCGTCATCACGCTGCTCCTGTCCTTGGACGTTCGGTGATCATCCGATCACCGAAAAGGGTCAGGGTGCCGTCGTCGCGGCGCTCCGTCAAGCCTCGCCGGGTGATCACGTCAGGTCTGTCCGTCATACCTGACGGTAAGTCAAATTCAGTCGTTGGCTTGATAATTACTGTCACGAAAGAAAGTGGACCGGTCGGATCCAGAGCCCTCTATAGTGATCGCCGATCAACGGCCGGGACGCCCGCCGGGGGACTGACCACCCCCTCCCATCCACCGAGGACCCATGTCATCCAC
Organism: Streptomyces aureus; assembly: GCF_001418135.1. GTDB lineage: Bacteria > Actinomycetota > Actinomycetes > Streptomycetales > Streptomycetaceae > Streptomyces > Streptomyces aureus_A. Next base: position 747 of record NZ_LIPQ01000545.1, on the reverse strand, counting down.
ACCGCGCACCACCCCCTGATGGCCGGACACGGCTTCAGACCCGTCTACCACCCCGCGGGCCACGACCACGCCCTGCGCAACGCCGTCCAGGACTTACGCACCGGACGCTGGGTGGCGATGGCGAGGCTCCTCGACGAGACCACGGGCTGGGACGGCTGGACCCGCCGCACCCAGGTCCTCGCCGCCGTCGCCGCGGGCACCGACGTCGTCCACATGTGGCGGACCGAGCAGCCCGGGAGCCTCGCCGCCACCGTGATGCACAGCCGCGTGACCGTCGAGCGGGCCGTACGCGCGCACCGCGCGGGCCACGCCCGCACCCGGGAGCTGTGGCAGGAGGCCTGGACCGCGTGCCGGGAGGCCGCCGGCCTGGCCCCCGACGATCCGGTGCCCTGGGTCGGCCTGATCGCCCTCGCCGCCCTCGACGGCCGCCAGCGCATGGAGGAGCACCGGCTGTCCCCGCCGGCCCCCATGCTGCCGCCCGGTCCCTGGGGCCTGCTCGCCGAGGCGGAGAAGCGCGACCCGCACAACCGCGAGGCGCACCACCGCATGCTCCAGTTCGTGTACGCCCGACGCCCGGGACCGCTCTCCGAGGCCGTCAACTACGCGCACTGGGCAGCCTCTTCGGCACCCGTCGGCTCCGCCCTGCACGTCCTCCCGCTGTACGTGCGCGTCGAGCGCTACCGGCGCGAGCGCGGCCACGAGCGGGCCCTCGACCTCCACTGGGTCGCCGAGGACGCCGTCCGCGAG
>NZ_LIPQ01000544.1 GCF_001418135.1 Streptomyces aureus | reverse complement strand
GGCCTGGAAGGTGCGCTTGGCCGGGTTGCCGCCGGTGCGCTTGGCGGCCTGCGGCAGGGAGTCGCGGATGAGCTCGACGAGCCGGGCGCTGTTGCTGAACGGCTCCTTGTCGCGCTCGCGGACGATCGCCGAGACGATCCGCTTGGCCTGCTTCTCCTCGCCGTACGCGCGGAGGATGCGGACCAGCTCGCCGGGCGCGTAGGTGTTGAGGACCTCGGCCGCGCTGATGCCGGTCGTCTGGTCCATGCGCATGTCGAGCGGGGCGTCCTGCGCGTAGGCGAAGCCGCGGTCCGCCTCGTCCAGCTGCATGGAGGAGACGCCCAGGTCGAAGAGGACGCCGTCGACGGTGGGGAGGCCGAGCCGGTCGAGGACCTCGGGCAGCTCGTCGTACACGGCGTGGACGAGGGTGGCGCGGTCCCCGTACGGGGCGAGCCGCTCGCCGGAGAGCCGCAGGGCCTCCTTGTCCCGGTCGAGGGCGACGAGCCGCACCTCGGGGAACTGCTGCAGGAGTGCCTCGCTGTGGCCGCCGAGGCCCAGGGTGCAGTCGACGACGACCGCTCCGGGGCGCCGCAGGGCGGGGGCCAACATGTCCAGGCACCGCTGGAGCATGACCGGGACGTGTCGGTCGTTGCTCAATGCGCCCTCTCAGATCCGGCGCGGAGGTACGGGCGAGCGGGTATGAAGGCCGAGCCGTAGGTACCGCCGCACACACGGGGGGAGAAACCGCGGAAGTCGCTCGTTGTCTCCGTGAACTTCGCGTCACTTTAGTCCACGGGACCCGCCGGTCAATCAACCGGCTGGCGCGTCGCACGGCGCCGGAGAGCCGGCGGGACATTCCGGACGGCTCACCCGTTCGGGGCGGCGCCGTCCAGGCCTGTGGGTTACCTCACAACAAGGCTCAATGCGGTTCTTTGTCCCCTCTCACAGCGGGCCCGGCAGGCCTGTGACCATTAACGTCGGAACCATGTCGACCTCCGCGCACCCCACTGCCGACGCCATACGCACCGGCGGCACGGTCACCGACCGTCTCGTCGACGCGAACGCGCGTTACGCCGCCGACTTCACCGACCCGGGCATGGACGCGCGTCCCGTGCTGCGCGTCGCCGTCGTCGCCTGTATGGACGCCCGTCTCGACCTGCACGCCGCGCTCGGCCTCGAACTCGGCGACTGCCACACCATCCGCAACGCGGGCGGCGTGGTCACGGACGACGTCATCCGGTCACTCACCATCAGCCAGCGCGCCCTCGGCACCCGCAGCGTGATGCTGGTGCACCACACCGGCTGCGGCCTGGAGTCGCTGACCGAGGACTTCCGGCACGAGCTGGAGGACGAGGTGGGTCAGCGTCCGGCCTGGGCGGTCGAGGCCTTCCGTGACGTCGACCAGGACGTACGGCAGTCGATGCAGCGGGTGCGGACCTCCCCCTTCCTGCTGCACTCCGACGACGTCCGGGGCTTCGTCTTCGACGTGACCACCGGCCTCCTGCGGGAGATCGACCCCACCACCGACGCCGAGACCGACCCGGCGTAAACCCCCAAAGCCCGGCATTTCCCTCCCACTTGTCCGCCGGCAAGTGACACGACCCGGCCATGCGAACAAGAATGCTGGGGTGCGACACCCTCCGAAGATTCCACGGGGGCAGGTGTCCGTGTTCCGGAAGGCCGAGGAGGGCCGGGTGACCACCTATGACGATCGAGCGAGCCTCACTGATCTGACCACCACTGTGGAGCGGGTGCGCAGATCGGTGGAGAGTGTGATCGAGGGCAAGCCCGAGGTCGTACGGCTTTCGCTGACCGTGCTGCTCGCCGAGGGACACCTCCTCATCGAGGATGTCCCCGGCGTCGGCAAGACCATGCTGGCCAAGACCCTGGCGCGGTCCATCGACTGCTCGGTGCGCCGGATCCAGTTCACCCCTGACCTGCTGCCCTCGGACGTCACGGGCGTGTCGATCTTCGACCAGCAGCGCCGGGACTTCGAGTTCAAGCCGGGCGCGATCTTCGCGCAGATCGTGATCGGCGACGAGATCAACCGCGCCTCGCCGAAGACCCAGTCCGCGCTCCTGGAGTCCATGGAGGAGCGCCAGGTCACCGTCGACGGCCAGACCTACGAGCTGCCCAGCCCGTTCATGGTGGTCGCCACGCAGAACCCGGTCGAGATGGAGGGCACCTACCCGCTGCCCGAGGCCCAGCGCGACCGCTTCATGGCCCGGGTCTCCATCGGCTACCCGAGCGCCGAGGCAGAGCTCCAGATGCTCGACGTGCACGGCTCGGTCTCCCCGCTGGACGACCTCCAGCCGGTCGCCCACGCGCACGACATCCTCAAGCTGATCGAGGCGGTCCGCGCGGTCCACGTCGCCGACGCCGTACGCCGCTACGCGGTCGACATCGTCTCCGCCACCCGCACCCACACCGACCTGCGGCTCGGCGCCTCCCCGCGGGCCACCCTGCACCTGCTGCGGGCCGCCAAGGCCTCAGCCGCGCTCAGCGGCCGCGAGTACGTGCTGCCCGACGACCTCCAGGCACTCGCCGCGCCCGTCCTCTCCCACCGGCTGCTGCCGACGGCGCAGGCCCAGCTGAACCGCCGCACCGCCGAGCAGGTCGTCCAGGACATCCTGCAGCGCACCCCCGTCCCGGCCGCGGCCCCGCCCGCCGGACCGCTCTACGGCCAGCAGCCCGGCGCCCGGCGGCTGTGATGACCACCGCTGCCGTGCCGGACGGTCAGCGGGGCGACGAGGACGACCGGGGCGGTCTGCGGGCCGCCCTCGGCGGTCTCACCACCCGTGGCCGTTCCTTCCTCGCCGCCGGAGTGGCCGCCGCCGCCTGCGCGTACGTCCTCGGGCAGGCCGATCTGCTGCGCGTCGGACTGCTGCTCGCCACGCTGCCGCTGATCTGCGTCCTCGTGCTGCACCGCACCCGCTACCGGGTCGCGGCCTCCCGCCGGCTCACCCCGCAGCGGGTGGAGGCGGGCTCCGAGGCCCGGGTCCAGCTGCGGATGGAGAACGTCTCCAAGCTCCCCACCGGGCTGCTGATGCTCCAGGACCACGTGCCGTACATGCTGGGCCCCCGCCCCCGCTTCGTCCTCGACCGGGTCGAGGCGGGCGGCCGGCGCGAGGTGTCCTACCGGGTCCGTTCCGACCTGCGCGGCCGCTTCCCGCTGGGCCCGCTCCAGCTGCGGCTCAACGACCCCTTCGGGATGTGCGAGCTGACCCGCTCCTTCAGCGCGTACGACACCCTCACCGTCGTCCCGCGGACCGAGGCACTGCCGCCGGTGAAGCTCGTCGGCGAGGCCTCGGGGTACGGCGACGGACAGCAGCGCTCGCTCGCCCTCGCCGGTGACGACGACATCATTCCGCGCGCCTACCGCCACGGCGACGACCTGCGCCGGGTGCACTGGCGCTCCACCGCCCGCTACGGCGAGCTGATGGTCCGCCGCGAGGAACAGCCGCAGCGGGCCCGCTGCACCGTCCTCCTCGACACCCGCCGGATCGCCTACCAGGGCTCCGGCCCCGACTCGGCGTTCGAATGGGCGGTCTCCGGCGCCGCCTCCGCACTGGTCCACATGCTGGAGCGCGGCTACGCGGTCCGGCTCGTCACCGACACCGGTACCTCGGTGCCCGGCGAGGGCACCGAGGGCTTCGCCGGCTCGGCCCAGGACTCGGCCGAGTCGGCCGGTCTGATGATGGACACCCTCGCGGTCGTCGACCACTCCGAGGGCGGCGGTCTCTCCCGCGCCTCCGACGTGCTGCGCGGCGGCGACGAAGGACTGCTCGTCGCCTTCGTCGGCGATCTCGACGAGGAGCAGGCGGCCCTGACCGCCCGGATGCGGAACCGCACCGGCGCGGCCGTGGCCTTCGTCCTGGACTCCGGGACCTGGCTGACCGGCGGCGCGGTCGCCGGGGCCGTCGAGGACCGGGTACGGCAGCTGCGCGAGGCGGGCTGGACGGCGCTGGCCGTACCGCCCGCGGCCAAGCTCGCCGACCTGTGGCAGCAGGCGGCCGGAGTCCGCGCGGAGTCCGCCGCCGCCGACACCTACGGAGGATGGTCATGAGCGGGCGCGCACGGCTGACCCTGGCCGCCTGGGGCGCCACCCTGATGGCGTCCGGAGCGCTGCTTCCCCTGGTGAAGCCGGCGACCTGGATCTTCACGGCCGCCTTCGTCCTCGCCCTGGTGAGCGCGGTGGGCACGCTCGCCCGGCGGGCACCGCTGGCCCGGCCGCTGACCCTGCTCGCCCAGCTCGCCGTCGCTGTCCTCGCGCTGACCGCGATCTTCGCCCGCGAGCAGGCGGTCCTCTGGTTCCTGCCCGGCCCGCAGGTCTTCACGCACGCCGCCGACCTGTTCGCGGCGGGCGCCGAGGACGTCAGCCGGTACGCCATCCCCGCGCCGGACACCGAGGGCATCCGGCTCATGCTCGTCGGCGGCGTGGTCACCATCGGCCTCATGGTGGACACCCTCGCCGTCACCTTCCGCAAGGCGGCACCCGCCGGTCTTCCGCTGCTCGCCCTTTACTCGGTGGCGGCCGGCCTCTCCGGCGGCGGCGCCGGCTGGCTCTGGTTCCTCCTCGCCTCCTCCGGCTATCTCCTGCTCCTCCTCGCCGAGGGCCGCGACCGGCTCTCGCAGTGGGGCCGGGTCTTCGGCGGCGCCCAGCGCTCCGCCCGGCCCGGCTCGTCCGTCGCGGGCGGCGGCGGCCCCGCCTTCGCCCCGGCCCGCACCGGTCGCCGCATCGGCGCCGTGGCCATGGGCGTCGCCATGGTCGTCCCGTTCGCGCTGCCCGGCTTCACCGGCGGCCTCATCGGCAACGGCAACGGCGAGGGAACCGGCGGCGAGGGCCGCGGCGGCACGATCTCGGCCGTGAACCCGCTGGTCTCCCTCCAGGACAACCTCCGCCAGCCGGAGGACCGGGAGGTCCTGCGCTACCGGACCAACGCCCGCGACACCTCCGGCCTCTACCTGCGGCTCGTCGCGCTCGACCAGTTCGACGGCACCTCGTGGAAGTCCTCGGTCCGCCCCATCGAGGCCGTGCCCAAGCGGCTCCCCTGGCCGGACGGACTCTCCCAGAGCGTCCGGATCACCGAGGTGACCAGCAACTTCGTCGCCTCCGAGGGGTACGAGCAGAAGTGGCTGCCGATGCCGTACCCGGCCGGCCGCGTCGACATCGACGGCCGCTGGCGGTACGAGCCGGCCGGCCGGATGCTCGTCGGCGACGACAAGCAGACCACCAAGGGCGCCCGCTACACCGTCTCCAGCCTGTCCGTACAGCCGACGTCCGAGCAGCTGGCCGCGGCCGGGGACGCCCCGGAGAAGCTCCGCCGCGAGTACACCAAGGTCCCGGCCTCGCTGCCGACCGATGTGAAGGCGACCGCGCTCCAGATCACCAAGGGCGCGCGCAACGACTACGAGCAGGCGGTGAAGCTGCAGGAGTGGTTCGCCCGGGACGGCGGCTTCCGCTACGACGTCGACGTCGAGTCCGGCACCGGCGTGCAGGCGATCTCCCGCTTCCTGAAGGACAAGGAGGGCTTCTGCGTCCACTTCTCCTTCTCGATGGCGGCGATGGCCCGCACCCTGGGCATCCCCGCCCGCGTGGCCGTGGGCTTCACGCCGGGCACGACGCAGACCGACGGCTCGGTCTCGGTCGGCATCCGGGACGCGCACGCGTGGCCCGAGCTGTACTTCGAGGGTGCGGGCTGGACGCGGTTCGAGCCCACCCCCTCGCGGGGCTTCACCCCCTCGTACACCCAGGACGACACGCCCTCGGGTACGGCCACCGGTCCCGCCCGGCCGGAGCAGAGCGCCTCGGCGCAGCCGTCCGCCGCGCCCAGCGCCTCGGAGAGCTGCACGCCGCAGGAGCGCCGGCTCGGCGACTGCGGCCCGGAGGAGGCGGCGGCCGGCGCGGACTCGTCCGGCGGGGGCCCGGACCCCCTGACGGTGGTCCTGATCGTCGTCGGAGTCCTGGCGGTTCTGACGCTCCCCCTGCTCCCCCTCCTGTGGCGTACCCGGGTACGGGCACGGCGCCTGGGTCCGGCCGGGCCCACCGGGGCGCGCGGCCCGGAGGAGACGGCGGCGCGGACGCTCGCCGTCTGGCAGGAGATCGTCGACACGGCCTGGGACTACGGGGTCGAACCGGACGAGTCGCAGACCCCGAGGCGTACGGCGGCCCGGATCGTCCACCTGGGCGAACTGGGCGGCGGGACGGCGGACGCGGTGCACCGGGTGGCCCGGGCGGTGGAGGAGGCGCTGTACGCGCCGAACCCGCGGCCGGCTTCGGGCCTGGCGGAGGAGGCGGCCCGGATCCGGGCCGGCTTCCACGCGTCGGCGGACCGCCGAACGCGGCTTCGCGCCCTCCTGGCCCCGCGCTCGGCCGCCCGGCTCCGCTGGTCGACGGCGGCGCGCTGGTCGGAGACGACGACGAGGTGGTCGGTCCAGCGCCACACGGCGACGACCCGCGCGCTGACGTCCCTCCGCCGAACCCCCCGCGAATCCCCCTGACCCGAGGGAGGCCCCGGGTCCCCACGGGCCCCGGGGCTTCGCCCTCGTGGGGGCCCGCAGGCCCGTGCCCAGCACCCCTTGCGGGCCCGCCACCCTGCTCCCAACCCCGTGTGGGCAGTCGTCCCGCTTGGGGGTCCCCCCTGGACGAAGTCCTTGGGGGAGGGACGAGCGGGCACACGGGACGGCGCCCTTGGCGGCGCCTCCGCCCCTCGCGCCTGGACCCGCAGGCCCGCCACCCGCGCCTTCACCCACCCCCGTGTGGGCAATCGTCCCGCTTGGGGGTCCCCCCTGGACGAAGTC
>NZ_LIPQ01000543.1 GCF_001418135.1 Streptomyces aureus | reverse complement strand
GTGTGAACCTACCTGCCCGGGCACGGCACCCGAGGCGGGGAGTGGTCATCGCCCGCGCCTGCGGGAGGAGGCCGCGAGCAGCCCGATGACCGCGACGGCGACGAGCGCCGCCGGGACCACGCGCTCCAGGCGGGGGGCGCCGTCCTCATGGGTGAAACGTGCCTTCACGTCCGAGACGACCCGGTTGACGGCGACCTCGATCGAGAGGTCCCTGAGGATCTTGGCGACGTGGCCGGTGGCCTTCACGTTGTAGAAGGCGTGCTCCACCTTGCCGTCCTCGTCCACGACGACCGTCGAGCGGATCACGCCCGTCACCACCTTGCCGTACAGCTTCTTCTCGCCGAAGGCGCCGTACGCCTCCAGGATCTCCTTCGACGGGTCGCCGACCAGCGTGACCTTCAGGTTCTCCTTCTCGCGGAACTTCGCCAGCTTCTCCGGCTTGTCCGGCGAGACGCCGATGACGTCGTAGCCCGCCGCCGCCAGCACGTCCAGGTTGTCCGTGAAGTCGCAGGCCTGCTTCGTGCAGCCGGGCGTCAGCGCCGCCGGGTAGAAGTAGACGATGACCTTGCGGCCCTTGTGGTCCGCGAGAGAGACCTCGTTGCCGTCCGCGTCGGGCAGGGTGAAGGCGGGGGCGGTGTCGCCGGGCTGCAGTCGCTCGCTCATGGCTGGCTCTCCTCGGGATGGTTCGCGTACGCATTCAGAGCCTAATGGGGGTCGGGGACAGCCCGGCGGCGACAGAGCTGACAGACTGTCCACAAGGACCGATCAACGACCGGATCACGACCCACCCGGATCACGACTACGGAGGCAGCGCGGTGTCGGAGGCCAGGACCCCTGCGCAGATCGAGGCGGACATCGTCCGCCGGCGCGAGCAGCTCGCCGTCACTCTCGACGAGATCGGCATTCGGATGCACCCGAAGACGATCATCGGGGACGCGAAGGCCAAGGTCGCCTCGACGGTCGACCAGACCGCCGGACGCGCCTTCGTCGCCGTCAACCGGGTCGTCTCGGACGTGAAGGCACGTTTCACCCATGAGGACGGCGCCCCCCGCCTGGAGCGCGTGGTCCCGGCGGCGCTCGTCGCCGTCGCGGTCATCGGGCTGCTCGCGGCCTCCTCCCGCAGGCGCGGGCGATGACCACTCCCCGCCTCGGGTGCCGTGCCCGGGCAGGTAGGTTCACACCGTGAGCGAGAACACGCACGACAAGCTGCCCATCCGGATGCTCCACGACCGCGTCCTGGTCCGCACCGACTCCCCGGAGGGTGAGCGGCGCTCAGGCGGCGGCATCCTGATCCCGGCGACCGCCGCCGTCGGCCGTCGCCTTGCCTGGGCCGAGGTGGTCGCGGTCGGTCAGAACGTCCGCACCGTCGAGATCGGCGACCGCGTGCTGTACGACCCCGAGGACCGTGCCGAGGTCGAGGTGCGGGGCGTGGCGTACGTCCTGATGCGGGAGCGCGATCTGCACGCGGTGGCCGCGGACCGGTTCCAGGGGACGACGGACTCGACCGGGCTGTATCTCTGACCCCGTGTGCCTCGGGAGGCCTCGGTGACCATGGTCACCGGGGCCTCCCGCCGTTTTTTGCTAGCCTGGAGACACCCGACGAGACGCGCCGTACCGGGCTTCCGACAAGACGACGCACCCCTGTTGTTCCGTCTCGCGGAGGTGTTGTCGTCATGGCCTGGGTTCTTCTTGTCGTCGCGGGTCTGCTGGAAGTCGGCTGGTCGATCGGGATGAAGTACACCGACGGCTTCACGCGCCTGTGGCCCAGTGTGTTCACCGGCGCCGGGATCGTCGCCTCGATGGTGCTGCTGTCGCATGCCGCGAAGACCCTGCCGATCGGTACGGCGTACGGCGTGTGGGTGGGTATCGGCGCGGCCGGTGCGGCGGTGCTCGGCATGCTGGTGCTGGGTGAGCCCGCGACCGCCGCCCGGATCTTCTTCGTCTGTCTGCTGCTGGTCGCCGTCGTGGGTCTGAAGGCGACCTCGGGTCACTGACCGGGGGTGCCGCGAGGGGGCCGGGGGCCGCGTGACGCCGCTCCCGGGCCCGCCTCGCCCAGCTCGTACGACTCCTCGGACATCTCGGGAGCCCCTGAGGACTCCGGGGCGGCGGAGGAGTCGGGGGCGGCCGAGGCCTCAGGAGCGCCAGAGGCGTCGGGGGGTGCGGCGGCGTCAGCGGCGTCGGAGGCGTCGGGCACCGGCGGGACCGGCGGCAGTTCCTCCGCCCCCGGCATCAGCTGGAGCTCGAAGTCCCGCGGTGCCGTTCCCGCCAGTGCCTCGCGGGTGAACTGGGCCCAGATCTCGGCGGGCGGCCCGCCTCCGCCGACCCGGGACTGTCCGAGTGCGCCGTACAGCGGTTCCTGCCGGCCCGACTCGGGGTCCTGGCCCATCAGGGCGACGACGGTGGCGAGTTCCGGGGTGTAGCCGGCGAACCAGGCGGCCTTGTCGTCCTCCGCCGTGCCCGTCTTGCCGGCGGCGGGGCGGCCGGCGGCCTGTGCGGCCGTTCCCGTGCCCGTCTCGACGACGCTCCGCAGGATGGCCGTGGTGGTGTCGGCCGCCTCCCGGCTGACCGTCTGCCGGGGCGACCGGGTCGGTAGGGGCAGATCCTGGCCGTCCCTGCTGAGGCTCTCGACGAGGGAGTAGGTCCCGTGCCGGCCGTGCGCGGCGAGGGTCGCGTACGCCGTCGCCATGTCCAGGACACTCGCCGTGGCGGGTCCGAGCGCGATGGAGGGGGAGGCGTTGAGGTCGGGGGTGGAGCCGGGCAGGCCGAGGGCGACCGCGGTGCGTCGTACGTGGCCGGGGCCGACGTCGACGGCCATCTGGGCGTACACGGCGTTCACCGACAGGTCGGTCGCGGCGCCGACGGCGATCTCGCCGTAGCTCTCGTCGTCCTCGTTGGCGGGGTCGTACGGGGTGCCGTTCCAGCCTTCGACCGGGCGCCGGTTGTCTCCGTCGTACACCGTGTGCGGCGTGATCGGTTCGCCCTGCTGGGTCTGGGCGCCGCTCTGGACGGCGGCGGTGAAGACGAAGGGCTTGAAGGTGGAGCCGACCTGGTAGTCGCGCCGGGTGGCGTTGTTGACGTACTGCTGGGTGTAGTCGACTCCGCCGTACAGGGCGAGGACCTTGCCGCCGGCCGGGTCGACGGCGGCGGCGCCGACCCGTACGAACCGGTCGGCGGGGGCGCGCGCCGGGTCGAGCCGGGAGATGACCCGCTCCTCGACGGCCTGGACGAGCGCTTCCTGCTTGGCGGGTTCGAGGGTGGTGGTGATGCGGAAGCCGCCGCCGGCGAGGGTCTTCTCGTCGACGATCCCGTGCTCGGTCAGGTACTCCTCGACGGCCTGGACGAGGTAGCCGCGCTGGCCGGAGAGGCCGGTCGCGGGGCGGGCGGTCTGGGGGGTGGGGAAGCGGGCGGCGGCGCGGTCGGCGCGGGTGAGCCAGCCTTCCTTGACCATGCCGTCGAGGACGTAGTTCCAGCGGGCGACGGCCTTGGCGCGGTTCTCGGGGTGGGTGGTGACGTCGTAGGCGCTGGGAGCCTTCAGGACGGAGGCGAGGTACGCGCCCTCGGCGGTGTCGAGGTCCTCGACGTCCTTGCCGTAGTAGGCGCGGGCGGCTGCCTGGAGGCCGTACGCGTTGCGTCCGAAGTAGCTGGTGTTCAGGTAGCCCTGGAGGATGTCCTCCTTGCTCTTCTCGCGGCCGAGCTTGATCGCGATGAAGAACTCCTTCGCCTTGCGGGTGAGGGTCTGCTCCTGGCCCAGGTAGTAGTTCTTGACGTACTGCTGGGTGATGGTGGAGCCGGACTGGCGGCCCTTGCCGGTGACGGTGTTCCAGGCGGCGCGGACCATCGCCTTGGGGTCGACGGCGCGCGAGGTGTGGAAGTCGCGGTCCTCGGCGGCGAGGACGGCCTGCCGGACGGTGAGGGGGACGCGGTCGAGCCGGACGTTCTCGCGGTTGACCTCGCCGTCGCGGGCGAGGGTGCTGCCGTCCCGGTAGAGGTAGACGTTGGACTGGGCCAGGGCGGCGGAGTTGGCCGGCGGGATCTCCACCAGGAGGTAACCGGCGGCGAAGGCGCCGACGGTCAGCAGGGTGCCGAGGAGCAGGAGCCCGAAGAGGGTGCGCAGGGGGCGGCGGGGACGGCCTGCCGG
>NZ_LIPQ01000542.1 GCF_001418135.1 Streptomyces aureus | reverse complement strand
GGCGCGGTGAACTCGGGCGCGGCCGGAGCCGGTGTGCCCGGCTCCGGCCGCGCCCGAGTTCACCGCGCCTCCGTCGGCTCCCGCCGCCGGTCAGCGCCCCGGTGGCGCCGCCCAGGGACCCCGTCCCACCGGCGACCGCCCCGAGCGTCCGGCCCGTCCGGGTCAGGGCGCACCGCGTCCGCAGGGCCAGGGTGCCCCGCGTCCGCAGGGCCAGGGCGCCCCCCGTCCGGGCGGTGCCCGTCCGGCCGGACCGCGTCCGGGCAACAACCCCTTCACCTCGGGTGGCTCCACCGGCATGGCGCGTCCGCAGACGCCCCGTCCCGGTGGCGGAGCTCCCCGTCCCGGCGGCCCCGGTGCCGCTCCGGGCGCCCCGCGTCCGCAGGGTGGCCCCGGCGGCGCTCCGCGTCCGCAGGGTCAGGGCGGCGCTCGTCCCACCCCCGGTGGCATGCCTCGTCCGCAGGCTCCCCGTCCGGGCGGCGCGCCCGGCGGTAACCGTCCCAACCCGGGCATGATGCCGCAGCGTCCCGCTGCCGGCCCGCGTCCCGGTCCCGGCGGCGGTGGCCGTGGTCCCGGTGGCCCCGGCGGCCGTCCGGGTGGTCCCGGCGGTGGCGGCGGCGGTCGTCCCGGCTTCGCCGGTCGTCCGGCCGGTCCCGGCGGTGGCGGCGGCGGCTTCGCCGGTCGTCCCGGTGGTCCCGGTGGCGGCGGCGGTCGTCCGGGTGGTCCCGGCGGCGGTGGCGGCGGCTTCGGCGGTCGTCCCGGTGGCTTCGGTGGCCGTCCCGGCGGTCCGGGTGGCCGTGGTGGCACGCAGGGCGCCTTCGGTCGTCCCGGCGGTCCCGCGCGTCGCGGTCGCAAGTCGAAGCGTCAGAGGCGCCAGGAGTACGAGGCCATGCAGGCCCCGTCCGTGGGCGGCGTGATGCTGCCTCGCGGCCACGGCGAGACCATTCGCCTGTCGCGCGGTGCCTCCCTCACCGACTTCGCCGAGAAGATCGGCGCCAACCCGGCGTCGCTCGTCGCGGTGATGATGAACCTCGGTGAGATGGTCACGGCCACGCAGTCCGTGTCCGACGACACGCTGCAGATGCTCGGCGACGAGATGAACTACACCGTTCAGATCGTCTCGCCGGAGGAAGAGGACCGCGAGCTCCTCGAGTCCTTCGACATCGAGTTCGGCGAGGACGAGGGTGGCGAAGAGGCTCTGGTCTCCCGTCCGCCGGTCGTCACCGTCATGGGTCACGTCGACCACGGTAAGACCCGACTTCTCGACGCGATCCGCAAGACGAACGTCGTCGCGGGCGAGGCCGGTGGCATCACCCAGCACATCGGTGCCTACCAGGTGGGTACCGAGGTCAACGGCGAAGAGCGTCGCATCACCTTCATCGACACCCCGGGTCACGAGGCGTTCACCGCCATGCGTGCCCGTGGTGCGAAGTCGACCGACATCGCGATCCTCGTGGTCGCGGCCAACGACGGCGTCATGCCGCAGACGATCGAGGCGCTCAACCACGCCAAGGCCGCCGGCGTCCCGATCGTCGTCGCGGTCAACAAGATCGACGTCGAGGGTGCGGACCCGACCAAGGTCCGCGGTCAGCTGACCGAGTTCGGTCTGGTGGCCGAGGAGTACGGCGGCGACACGATGTTCGTCGACATCTCCGCCAAGCAGGGTCTGCACATCGACTCCCTGCTCGAGGCCGTCGTCCTCACCGCCGACGCCTCGCTCGACCTGCGGGCCAACCCGAACCAGGACGCGCAGGGTATTGCGATCGAGTCCCACCTCGACCGCGGTCGCGGTGCCGTCTCGACCGTCCTGGTCCAGCGCGGAACGCTGCGCATCGGCGACACCGTGGTGGTCGGCGACGCGTACGGCCGTGTCCGGGCGATGCTCGACGACAAGGGCAACAACGTCGAGGAGGCGACCCCGTCGACTCCCGTCCTGGTCCTGGGTCTCACCAACGTCCCGGGTGCCGGCGACAACCTCCTGGTTGTCGACGAGGACCGTACGGCCCGTCAGATCGCCGAGAAGCGCGCCGCGCGTGAGCGCAACGCCGCCTTCGCCAAGCGCGTCCGCCGGGTGTCCCTCGAGGACCTCGACAAGGTGCTCAAGGCCGGTCTCGTCCAGGAACTCAACCTCATCATCAAGGGCGACGCGTCCGGTGCGGTCGAGGCCCTCGAGGCCTCGCTGCTCCAGCTCGACGTCGGCGAAGAGGTCGACATTCGTGTCCTGCACCGCGGTGTGGGTGCGGTCACCGAGTCGGACATCGACCTGGCCATGGGCTCCGACGCCATCGTCATCGGCTACAACGTCCGTGCGGCCGGCCGTGCCGCGCAGATGGCGGAGCGCGAGGGCGTCGACGTCCGGTACTACTCGGTCATCTACCAGGCGATCGAGGAGATCGAGGCGGCGCTCAAGGGCCTCCTCAAGCCGGAGTACGAAGAGGTCGAGCTCGGTACGGCGGAGATCCGCGAGGTCTTCCGCTCGTCCAAGCTGGGCAACATCGCCGGTGTCCTCATCCGCTCCGGCGAGGTCAAGCGCAACACCAAGGCGCGCCTCGTCCGCGACGGCAAGGTCATCGCCGAGGACCTCACGATCCACGGTCTGCGCCGCTTCAAGGACGACGTCACCGAGATCCGCGAAGGCTTCGAGGGTGGTATCAACCTCGGAAACTTCAACGACATCAAGATCGACGACGTCATCGCGACGTACGAGATGCGCGAGAAGCCGCGCGCCTGATCGCGTCCGATCGCAGCAGTGAGCCGGGGCCGGTCGGCGGAAACTATTCCGTCGATCGGCCCCGGCCGTTGCGTGTACGGTTTCGGATGTCCCCGCCGAGTGGTCGGCGGGCACACCGAACCCGAACCGGCGGGACATCCGGACATACATGTATGTGGGGACACTGTCCTTCGATCTGCTCCTCGGCGACGTTCGTTCGTTGAAGGAGAAACGCTCCGTCGTCAAGCCGATCGTCGCCGAGCTCCAGCGGAAATTCGCGGTGAGCGTGGCGGAGGTCAGCGGCCAGAACCTCCATCGACGGGCCGAGATCGGCGTCGCGATGGTGTCGGGGGACCCGGGACACCTCAGCGACGTACTGGACCGGTGCGAGCGGCTCGTCGCCGCCCGACCCGAGGTGGAGCTGCTGTCGGTGCGCCGCAGGCTCCACACTGATGAAGACTGATGTTGAGCAAGGCAAAGAAGGAGAAGGACCAGTGGCCGACAACGCGCGGGCGAAGAAGCTGGCAGACCTCATCCGGGAGGTGGTCGCCGAGAAGCTGCAGCGCGGCATCAAGGACCCCCGCCTGGGCACGCACGTGACCATCACGGACACCCGCGTCACCGGCGACCTGCGGGAGGCCACGGTCTTCTACACGGTCTACGGCGACGAGGAGGACCGGGCGAGCGCCGCCGCCGGTCTGGAGAGCGCCAAGGGCATCCTCCGTTCGGCCGTGGGCCGCGCGGCCGGGACCAAGTTCACCCCGACCCTGGCCTTCGTGGCCGACGCCCTCCCGGAGAACGCCAAGACCATCGAGGACCTCCTCGACCGGGCACGGGCCTCGGACGAGCAGGTGCGGGAGGCGTCCTCGGGCGCCACCTTCGCCGGTGACGCCGACCCCTACAAGAAGCCGGGCGAGGACGAAGCCGCCGAATGAGCAACGCAGCAAAGACTCCCGACGGCCTTGTCATCGTCGACAAGCCGTCGGGATTCACCTCGCACGACGTCGTGGCCAAGATGCGCGGGATCGCGAAGACCCGCCGGGTCGGGCACGCCGGCACGCTCGACCCCATGGCCACCGGCGTCCTCGTCCTCGGCGTGGAGCGGGCGACCAAGCTCCTCGGTCACCTCGCGCTGACCGAGAAGGAGTACCTGGGCACCATCCGCCTGGGCCAGACGACGATCACCGACGACGCCGAGGGCGAGATCACGGCCTCCGTCGACGCCTCCAAGGTGACCCGCGAGGGCATCGACGCGGGCGTCGCCGAGCTGACCGGCGCCATCATGCAGGTGCCGTCGAAGGTCTCCGCGATCAAGATCGACGGCAAGCGGTCGTACGCACGCGTGCGTGGCGGCGAGGAGTTCGAGATCCCGGCCCGCCCGGTCACCGTCTCCTCCTTCCAGGTGTACGACGTCCGTGAGGCGACCGCCGAGGACGGCACCCCCGTCGTCGACCTGGTCGTCTCCGTCGTCTGCTCCTCCGGTACGTACATCCGGGCGCTCGCCCGGGACCTCGGCGCGGGCCTCGGCGTGGGCGGGCATCTGACCGCGCTGCGCCGCACCCGGGTCGGCCCGTACAAGCTGGACTCGGCGAAGACGCTCGACCAGCTCCAGCAGGAGCTCACGGTCATGCCGGTCGCCGACGCGGCCTCGGCGGCGTTCCCCCGGTGGGACGTCGACGAGAAGCGGGCCAAGCTGCTGCTCAACGGCGTCCGCCTGGAGATGCCGGAGTACCCGGCGGGTCCCGTCGCGGTCTTCGGGCCCGGGGGGACGCTCCTTGCGCTCGTGGAGGACCAGCGGGGCAAGGCCAAGAGCCTCGCCGTCTTCGGCTGATCCGAGCGGTTCCGAGTCATCGTCGGCTCACAGTGAGGGCGGGCACGCGCGCGTGCCCGCCCTCACGTGTTTCCCCCTTTGTTTCCCCCTGCGACAGCCTGTCCGGCGGAACACCGAAGAATCACCCGATCAGGGAGGCGCTCGGAGTGAAGGGGGGAGTGTCAGGGGGCGTGTTCCCCTCTCGTGGTCCTCCGCGTGATCACCGGCGACCTACCGTCGACACCATGGGACGCGGGGACCTGGCGACGCTGGTGCGGATCTGCGATCTGGCGGGCCGGCCTCGCGGCACCGGATTCCTCGCCGACCACCACGGAACGGTCGTCACCAGTCACGAAGCCGTCGACGGGCTCAGCCGTGTCGTCCTGCACGCCCCCGGCGAGCGGACCTGGCTCGCCGAGGCCGAGGCCGTCACCCCGCTGCCGGAGAGCGGCCTCGCGCTCGTACGGACCGAAGGCCTCGGCGTACGGCCGCTGCCGCTCGCGACCCGGACCGAGATCGAACCCGGCACATACGTACGGATCGCCGCCCACGGCTGGCGCGAGGCGCGCGTGCTCGGCCCCGCCGCCGTCACGTACACCGCCACCGACCGCTTCCACGCGCTTGCCGACGCCCTCGAACTCGCCATCGGCACTGAGGGAGCGGAGGCCCTCCGCCTCGGCGGACAGGCCGCCGGCGGCCCCGTCCTCGACACCGCCACCGGCACCGTCCTCGCCGTCCTGGGCACCGCCCTGCGCGGCGACCGCCCGGCCGCCGGATACGCGGTGCGACTGCGCCCCGAAGGCCCCCTCACCGCGCTCCTGCGGCGCAACGCGGCCACCGTCCCCGCCTACGGACCCGATCTCAACCTCGCCGGAATCCTGGAACTCACCGCCACCTCCACCGGCCCCGTACCGGACCCGGACCCCTGGCCCGAGGCCGTCGAACGCCCGGAGTGCGTCCGCGAGTTCGCCCGCTTCACAGCGGGCGAGGCGCCGGTCCTCGCCCTCGTCGGCGCCCCCGGCACCGGCCGCACCACCGCCCTCGCCGGCCTCTGCGCCCGCCGCGCCCGGGGCGTCGCCCCCGCCCCGACCGTCCGGCTGCGCGGCGCCGACCTGCGCGCCGAGGACCGCTCGCTCGCCGAGGCCGTCGG
>NZ_LIPQ01000541.1:250-3674 GCF_001418135.1 Streptomyces aureus | reverse complement strand
GGCCGTGGGGGACGTGCCGGAGACGGAGGAGGCGGCGGAGGCGGCGGAGACGGCGGACGTGGAGTCGGTGCTCATGAGCTCAGTCTGTGGACAGGGCGTTTGCCTTCCCAGGTCCAATCCCGGCAGATTGGTCCGGCCATGAAGCCAATCGGTCACTCCCTTGATCCCGACGACCTCGTCTCGCGGCTCGGTCGCTGGTCCGCCGGCCGCGGGCCCCTGTACCTGCTGCTCGCGGCCCGGCTGCGCCGCCTCGTCGACGAGGGCGCGCTGCCCCCGGGCAGCCTGCTGCCACCCGACCGGCGGCTCGCGAAGGCCCTGGCCGTGGGCCGTACGACGGTGGTCGCGGCCTACGACACCCTGCGCCAGGAGGGGCGGCTCGTACGGCGGCAGGGCAGCGGGACCCGGGTCGCGCGGGCCGCGCTCGCGCCGGAGGCGGCCGTGGCGGGGAACGCGCCCCGCGTGACGGAGACGTCCAACCCGCTGTTCCTGCATCTCCTGGAGGCGCCGGACGACGTCATCCTGCTGAGCTGCGCCGCCCCCGTGGAGCCGCCGCCCGAGCTGGCGGAGGCGTACCACTCGCTCGTCCTGCCGGCCGGCGACCTCGGCTACCACCCGGCCGGTCTCGGCGTACTGCGGGAGGCGGTGGCCGCGCGGTACGCCGAGCGGGGCGTGCCGACCGGGCCCGGGCAGATCCTGGTCACCACCGGTGCGCAGCAGGGGCTTTCGCTGCTCGCCCGGCTGCTGTTGGCGCCGGGGGACGGGGTGCTGGTGGAGGCGCCGACGTATCCGGGGGCGCTCGACCTGTTCCGGGAGGCCGCGGCCGTGCCGCTGCCGGTGGCGGTCGGGCCGGACGGGCTCGACGTGGCGGAGGCGGTACGGGTGATGGAACGCCACCGTCCCGCCCTGGCCTACGTGGTGGCCCGCTTCCAGAACCCCACGGGCACGGTGCTGCCGCCGCTCGCCGGGCGCCGGCTCGTGGAGGCGGCGAACGCGCTGGGGGTGCCGCTCGTGGACGACGAGGTGCTGGGCGACCTGGCGTTCGGCACGGCGCGGGAGCCGCTGCCCCTCTCGGCGTACGGCGAGGTGATCGCCGTCGGTTCGCTCAGCAAGGTCGTGTGGGGCGGGCTGCGGATCGGCTGGGTGCGCGGCCCGGCGCCGCTGATCGCCCGCCTCGCCCGGCTGAAGGCCCTGCACGACCTGGGCTGCGACGTGCCGTCCCAGCTGGTCGCGGTGCGTCTCCTCGGCGATCTCGCGTCCGTACGGGCCGCCCGGCTGCGCACCCTCCGCGCGGGGCACGCCCATCTGCGCGCCGAGCTCGACCGGCTGCTCCCGTCCTGGTCCTGCGCCCCGGCGGCCGGTGGCCAGACCCTCTGGGTGCGGCTCCCGCACGGCGACGGCGTCTCCTTCGCCCAGGTCGCCCTCCGGCACGGGGTGGCCGTCCTGCCGGGCGCGACCGCCGACGCCCTCGGCGGCAGCGTCCGGTACCTGCGGCTGCACTTCCTGCTTCCGCCGGACGTGCTCACGGAGGCGGTACGGAGACTGGCGGCGGCCTGGGCGGAGTACGCGCCGGCCCCGGGGGCGGAGCCTGACGAGGAGGCGGACGCGCGTCCGGACGCGAAACCGGGCGCTTCGCTTCAGGGCATCACGCTCTGACCAGGCAGGAGGTGTCCAGCCTTGCATCCCGGGCCGCACCACGGAAACATACGGTGCACCTGCAAAGTGATGATCATTCTTTTTCATGGGGGCGCAGCGGCATGGGTTTTGACGAGGACTGGGCCGGAATACGGTCCGGCGCGACCGAACAAGCCCCCGTCGGCACGCGGTTGAACCAGCTCGACGGCGGCGGCGGAGGCGGCGGCACATCCGGCGGGCCGCCCAGTCTCGCTACCGCACCAGCAAAGAAGAAGGCCGCGGCAAACACCATCGAGAACGAGCTGGAACCGGACACGGCCAAGGCCGCCAAGGTGGCCGACGCCGCCACGACAGCCGCCGTCGGCGGCTTCGAGGGCTGGGCGACCGCCGCCGGCCTGAAGACGGTCGAGACCACCTGGGACAGCCAGGTGAAGAACCTCCTCGCCCGGCTCGCCTCCGAGAAGACCGCCCTGCGCAGCACCGCGGTCACGTTCAGCCAGCAGGAGCTCGACACCCGGGCCCGCATCGCAGGGGTCAGGCCGACCTCGCGCATCGAGCAGTACTGAGGGGGCGGACGTACATGCTGACGTACTCCGAGATCATGACGACCGACCTGGGCAAGCTCGCGACCACCGCCGACAAGTGGACCGAGATGGCGGGCGACCTGCACAAGGTGGAGGAGCGCTACCGCGACAGCGTCGAATCGCTGACGACCTCCCAGGCCTGGCTGGGCGAGAGCGCGACCGCCGCGCAGACCAACTTCGCGGCCACCCGCTACGAGTACCAGGCCGCCCAGACCCAGGCGAAGGCCACCGCGACGGTGCTGCGCAACGCCCACGAGCAGTTCACCGAGCTGAAGAAGCAGCTGGAGAACGCCCGCGCCGACGCCGTCAAGGCCGGGATGAAGGTGTCCGAGCAGGGCAGGGTGGCCTACGACTACGAGCGGCTCTCGCCGAGCGAGCGCAGCGCCCTGCACCACGACCCGGACGGCGCCAAGAGCGTGCGGGAGGCCGAGACGGCCTGGACCGAGCACATCGACGGCTGCGTCAAGGCCTTCGACGTCGCCGACCAGGACCTGAAGAAGGACCTGGAGGCCGTGGTCAAGGACGGCTACGGCAACAAGAACGACGCGACCGTCGGCACCGGGTTCAACGGTGACGCCGGGAAGGTCGCCGCGGCCGACGACAAGGCCAAGGACGACCGCATGAACCTGGCCTGGCTGAAGATGAAGGACAACGAGACGCTCGACGACTACGTCCAGCGGCTCCAGCGCGACGGCATCGCCAAGCTCACCGGCAACGAGAAACTGGCCGACCTGGTCGCGGGGTTCACCAAGGGCACCGTCACGGCGGGCGCGTTCGCGGGCGCCCTGACCGCGGCCGGCCTGTACTCGTACAAGCTGTCCAAGGCGATCCGGCCGCCGTTCGTCCACCCGACCGCGCCCGGCACCTTCCTGTCCAAGCACTTCAACATGCGGCTCGCGGGGGCGGCCCCCGGCAGCCTGCTCACCAAGATCCCGCCGGGCCTCGCGACCGCGCTGACCGGATCGGACGAGGCCGCCATGCTCGGCGGGTTCATGCGCAACGGCGCCTTCTTCATGCCGACCGCCGCCGAGGCCAACCTCCTGAAGGTCGCGCAGAACGGCGGTCTCGCCAACGCCGCCAAGGCGGCCGGCGTGCTGCGCGGCGCCGGAGTCGTCGGCGGCGTCGCGGCCACCGCGTACGGCATCGCCAACCTCACCACGTACAACTCGGACATGATCAAGGCCGACCCGGCGAAGTTCGCCTCGGAC
>NZ_LIPQ01000541.1:0-243 GCF_001418135.1 Streptomyces aureus | reverse complement strand
TCGAGGAGGCCGGGGACTGGATCGGCGACAAGGCGTCCGACGTGGGCTCCGGGATCGCGAGCGGAGCGAAGAAGCTGGGCAGTGCCCTGAACCCCTTCGACTGACCCCGACCGCGAGACCCCGAGATCCCTGAGACCGAAGAGGAATCCGTTCATGCACACCCAGGTCAGCCCGTTCGAACTCCACGCCTGGAAGGAGGGGGACCGGCACAACTACAGCGCGGGCTGGAAGGGTGTCTCGCCG
>NZ_LIPQ01000540.1 GCF_001418135.1 Streptomyces aureus | reverse complement strand
ACCCTCACCCGTACCCTCGTCGTCTGGAACGACTGGGCCGCCGCACTCCGGTACGAGGGGCCGGCGCGCGAGGCGGTCATCCGTTCCCTGCTCACCCTCAAGGCCCTCACCTACGCCCCCACCGGCGGCATCGTCGCCGCGGCCACCGCCTCCCTCCCCGAGTCCCTCGGCGGGCAGCGCAATTGGGACTACCGCTTCTGCTGGCTGCGGGACTCCACGTTCACCCTCTCCTGCCTGCTGCGCGGCGGTTGTCGCAGGGAGGCGCTCGCCTGGAAGGACTGGCTCGTCCGCGCCGTCGCCGGCGATCCCGCGGACCTCCAGCCGCTGTACGGGGTCGAGGGGCAGCGGCAGTTGCCCGAGACGCACGCCGACTGGCTTCCGGGTTACGAGAATTCACGCCCCGTCAGATTCGGCAACGCGGCCGTCGACCAGTTCCAGCTCGACATCTACGGCGAGGTGCTCAACACCGTCTACTCGGCCGTCCGGGCCGGCGTCGCCCTCGACACCCCGGACTGGGCGCTGGTCGCCTCGCTCCTGGAGTACCTGGGCAAACGCTGGCAGGAGCCGGACGAGGGCATCTGGGAAGTCCGGGGCCCGCGCCGTCACTTCGTCCACTCCAAGGTCATGGCCTGGGTCGGCGCCGACCGCGCCGTCCGCCTCGCCCGGGTCGCCGGGCTCCGCGGCTCGCTCGGGCACTGGCAGGCCCTGCGCAACGAACTGCGCGCGGAGATCTGCGCGCGGGGCTGGAGCGACGAGCAGCAGTCCTTCACCCAGTACTACGAAGGCCACCAGGTCGACGCCACCGCCCTGTTGATTCCCCGGCTCGGCTTCCTCCCCGCCGACGACCCCCGCGTACTCGGCACCGTCCGGGCGATGGCGCGGCTCGACGACCATGGATTCCTCCGCCGCTACGGCGACGTACGGGACGGCGGAACGCACGAACTCGACGACCTCGGCGGCACCGAAGGGGCCTTCGTCGCCTGCACGCTCTGGTACGCCGACGCGCTCGCCATGACCGGCCGCCCCGACGAGGCCCGCGCCGTCTTCGAGCGCGTCCTCGACGTCCGCAACGACGTCGGCCTGCTCGCCGAGGAATGGGACCCGGTGACGGGGCGCCAGCTGGGCAACATGCCGCAGGCGCTCAGTCATGTCGCCCTCGTGAACACGGCGTTCACGCTGTACGGGACCCGGCGCCACGACCGTACGGGTTCCCGTCATCTCGCGGTGGCATGATCGCGCCGACTCCGGGTCCCCCGGGAGTCGAGAGGGTTCGACGTGTCGTGGTTCCCGGTCGTGTCGAGCGTGCTCGCGGTGCTGTTCCTCGTCGGCGGTGGGGCGGCCGTCCGGACCGGCTGGATCCTGCCGTTCCGCGGGCGCCGCGTCCCCCGGCGCCGCGTCCCCCGGCCCGAGCTCTTCGGCCGGGCCCGGTCGGTGATGGCGGTGGCCTTCGGCATCCAGGCGGGCGCACAGCTCCGGTGAGGGCGAGGCCCCTGCGTCCTCGGAGTCGTCGCCCTGCTCGCCCCGCTCGCGGGACTCGTCCTCGCGACCGGCGCCCGGCGCCCGCGCCCGGACCGCTGAGACGTCGCCGACGCGTTTCGTTCGGGTGCGTCCAGCGGGCGGGGCCGCCGCGCCTGGGTTCGAATCGGGGCATGGCTTCCTACGACAGGCCCCGCGCGGGCGGCTCCCCGAGGCCGCTGGGGACCGGTGACACCTGGTGGTACGCCGCCGTGGCAGGCGAGGCCGCCGGATCGTTCAGCACCCGAGTCCGCACCAGGACCCGGCGTGGCTGCCTCGGGGCCGTACTCCTGCTCACCGTCGTCTACGCGGGCCTCGTGCTCACCGCGACCGGCCGCCGCTGGGGCGACGCGGCCATCACCGGCCGGCGAGCCGACACCGCCGCCGCCACCGTGCTCCGCGACCACCCCTCGCTCGCCGGGCTCACCACCCTCTCGCTGGTCCTCGGCTGCGTCGTGCTGCTCGCCGCCGGCCTGATACGCAAGCGGTACGCCCTCACCGGCCTCGCCGCCGGCGCGGTCGTCACCGCCCTCGCCCTCACCGGACTCCTCCAGCGGTACGCACCGCGCCCCCGGCACGCCGACGCCGGCGGGCTCATGTCCAGCGGCTTCCCCAGCGCCCAGACCACGCTCGCCCTCGGCATCGCCTTCGGTCTGGCCCTCGTCGTCCCCTACCGGCCGCGCAGCGTCGCCGTCGGCGCCGCCACGCTCTGGGCCGTCTGCGTCGGCGCGTACACCATCGCCGCGGGCCAGCACCGGCCCGGTGACGTCATCGCCGCCGCCCTGGTGGTCCTCGCCGTGTTCTGCGGCCTCCTCGCCGTCCTCGCCCGCAAGGGCAAGGTGCGCCCCGGCGCCCGGCGGGGGCCCACCGTCCCCGGCCTCCCGGTGACCGTGCCGCTCGCCCTGCTGGCCGCCGGCGGCCTCGGCGTGGGCCTCTGGCTCCTCGGGGACACCCTCGCCCTGCCGAGCGCCGCCCCGTACGACCCTGCCGAGCTCCGGCTCGCCCACCGCTGCGGCCAGGCCCTCGCCGCCGGTGTGGTCGCCGCCGCCGGCCTCCTCCTGCTCGGTCTGCTCCGCCGTGTCGACGTCGAGGGCGCCCCCACCCCGTACCGACTCGGCGGGCCCTTCGTCGAGGCAGCCGGAGCGCCCGGGGACGGCGAGCTCGTGGGGCCCTTTACCGAGGACCTCGATCACGAGATATCTTGATGTCGAGCAATCTCGCATACGCAGACGTGGAGCGGAGCACCCGGTGACTGACTCGACCATCATCTACACCCACACTGACGAGGCGCCTGCCCTGGCGACGTACTCGTTCCTGCCCGTGATCCAGGCGTATGCCTCGCAGGCCGGCGTCACGGTCGAGACGCGGGACATCTCCCTCGCGGGCCGCATCATCGCCGTCTTCCCCGAGTTCCTGGAGGAGGGCCAGCGCATCGCCGACGCCCTCTCGGAGCTCGGCGACCTGGCCAAGACGCCGGGCGCCAACATCATCAAGCTGCCGAACGTCTCGGCGTCCATCCCGCAGCTCAAGGCCGCGATCGCCGAGCTCCAGGCGCAGGGCTACGCCCTCCCGGACTACCCGGACGACCCGCGGACGGAGCAGGACAAGGACGTCCGCGCCCGTTACGACAAGATCAAGGGCTCGGCCGTCAACCCGGTTCTGCGCGAGGGCAACTCCGACCGCCGCGCGCCCGGCTCGGTCAAGAACTACGCCAAGAACCACCCCCACCGCATGGGCGCCTGGACCCCCGAGTCCAAGACCAACGTCGCCACCATGGGTGAGAACGACTTCGCCTCCACGGAGAAGTCCGTCGTCGTGACCAAGGACGACACCCTCCGTTTCGAGTTCACCGCCGCCGACGGCACCACCAGCGAGCTCCGCGAGCCGCTGAAGGTCATCGCCGGTGAGGTCGTCGACGCCGCCGTCATGCGCGCCGCCGCCCTGCGCACCTTCCTCGGCGAGCAGGTCGCCCGCGCCAAGGCCGAGAACGTGCTCTTCTCCGTGCACCTCAAGGCCACGATGATGAAGGTCTCCGACCCGATCGTCTTCGGTCACGTCGTCCGCGCCTTCTTCCCCGCGACCTTCGCCAAGTACGGCGAGGTGCTCGCCGGTGCCGGCCTCTCCCCGAACGACGGCCTCGGCGGCGTCCTGAAGGGCCTGGAGTCCCTCCCGCAGGGCGAGGAGATCAAGGCCTCCTTCGAGGCCGAGCTCGCCGCGGGCCCCGCCCTGGCGATGGTCGACTCCGACAAGGGCATCACGAACCTGCACGTGCCGTCCGACGTCATCGTCGACGCCTCGATGCCGGCGATGATCCGCACCTCCGGCCACATGTGGGGCCCGGACGGCCAGGAGGCCGACACCCTCGCGGTCCTCCCGGACCACAGCTACTCCGGCGTGTACCAGGCCGTCATCGAGGACTGCCGCGCCAACGGCGCCTTCGACCCGTCGACCATGGGCTCCGTCCCGAACGTCGGCCTCATGGCGCAGAAGGCCGAGGAGTACGGCTCCCACGACAAGACCTTCGAGATGGCCCAGGCCGGCACCGTCCGCCTCGTCGACTCCGAGGGCAATGCCGTCCTGGAGCAGGAGGTCGCCGAGGGCGACATCTTCCGCGCCTGCCAGACCAAGGACCTGCCCATCCAGGACTGGGTCAAGCTCGCCGTCACCCGCGCCCGCGCCACCGGCGCCCCGGCCGTCTTCTGGCTGGACGAGAACCGCGCGCACGACGCCCAGCTGATCGCCAAGGTCGAGCAGTACCTGCCGGAGCACGACACCGAGGGCCTGGACATCAAGATCCTGTCCCCGGTCGACGCGACGAAGTTCTCCCTGGAGCGCATCCGCCGCGGCGAGGACACCATCTCCGTCACCGGCAACGTCCTCCGTGACTACCTGACCGACCTCTTCCCCATCCTGGAGCTGGGCACCAGCGCCAAGATGCTGTCGGTCGTCCCGCTGATGGCGGGCGGCGGCCTCTTCGAGACCGGCGCCGGCGGCTCCGCCCCGAAGCACGTCCAGCAGCTCGTCAAGGAGAACTACCTCCGCTGGGACAGCCTCGGCGAGTTCTTCGCCCTCGCCGCCAGCTTCGAGCACCTCGCGACCTCCACGGGCAACTCCCGCGCCCAGGTCCTCGCCGACACCCTCGACCGCGCCACCGGCACCTTCCTCAACGAGGACAAGTCGCCGACCCGTCGCCTCGGTGGTATCGACAACCGCGGCAGCCACTTCTACCTGGCGCTGTACTGGGCCCAGGAGCTGGCCGCCCAGACCGAGGACGCGGAGCTGGCGAAGGCCTTCGCGCCGCTGGCCGAGACCCTCTCCGCCAACGAGCAGAAGATCGTCGAAGAGCTCGTCGCCGTCCAGGGCTCCCCGGCCGAGATCGGTGGCTACTACCAGCCCGACCCGGCCAAGGCCGCGGCCGTGATGCGCCCGTCCGCCACCTTCAACGAGGCCGTCGCCTCCCTCGCCTGACGCGGCACGGGAGGCCCTCCGCCTCCCACGCCCCGTCGAGCGCACGCGTGGCGCCGCCCCGGACGGAACTCTTCCGACCGGGGCGGTCCCGTCGGTGGCGCATCCGCCATCCGGGTGTGAACCTGGATGGATGAGCTGGGCATCTTGGACGACCGCCGGTGTCTACACCGGGCGAGGTGGGGTGCTGACCGTCGAGGCCGGAGCCGTCACGGGCGATCTGACCGTGCACACGACCTGGGCCGACAACGAGGCACGCGTGGCCGTGCAGTACAGCGGCGCGTCCGACTGGTTCACCATGTCGGGCAGTCCCGTTCCGTGCGCGTCGGAGGAGGAGAGTCGCGATCTGCACGACGCCGTCGTGGCAGCCGTCCGGGAGGGGAACGGGGCCACGGTCCCGACTCTGCCCGTACCACCGGTGTGACGGACGTCGGCGTCGATCACCGATAAGTGTTATCCCTCCCTCGCCCCCGGGTCTCCGAACCAGGGGGGACTCGCACCAGGGATGAGGGAGCAGATCCATGCACAGCGACGAGCGCCGCACCACCGCGCTGGTGGAGGCCGCCAGGGCCGGTGACGCGCAGGCCAGGGACGCGCTGGTCCGCGCCTACCTGCCCCTCGTCCACAACATCGTCGGCCGGGCCCTGGACGGCCACGTCGACACCGACGACATCGTCCAGGAGACGATGGTCCGCGCCCTGGACGGCCTGACGGGTCTCCGCGACCCGGCCCGTTTCCGGTCCTGGCTCGTCGCCATCGCCATGAACGGGATCCGCCGCCGCTGGCGCGAACGCCAGCAGGCACCCGTGCCCGGCCTCGACCGGGCCGCCGACCTCGCCGACCCGGCCGCCGGCGACTTCACCGAGGTCACCATCCTCCGGCTCGGCCTGTCCGGCCAGCGCCGCGACGTGGCCCGTGCGACCCGCTGGCTCGACGAGGACGACCGTGAGCTGCTCGCGCTGTGGTGGCTCGAGGCCGCGGGCGAGCTGACCCGCGCCGAGCTCG
>NZ_LIPQ01000054.1 GCF_001418135.1 Streptomyces aureus | reverse complement strand
TCGCGTCGGGGTTCCGACGCCACGGCGTCGGAACCCCGACGCGACAAAGGAGTCCGCGATGGGAACGTACGAGGATGTCTTCCGCGCCAGTACGGAAGACCCCGAGTCCTTCTGGCTCGGCGCCGCCGAGGGCATCGACTGGGATGTCGTGCCGCGACGCGCCCTGGACTCCTCGGGCGCCCCCTTCTACCGCTGGTTCCCGGACGGGCGGCTCAACGTCTGCTTCAACGCGCTCGACCGGCACGTCGAAGCCGGCCGGGGCGACCAGCCCGCGCTCGTCTACGACTCCCCCGTCACCGGCACCCGGCGTATCTACAGCTACGCCCGGCTGAGGGACGAGGTCGCGGTTTTCGCCGGGGCGCTCGCCCGGCTCGGCGTGGGGCGTGGCGACCGGGTGGTGATCTACATGCCGATGGTTCCGGAGGCCGCCGTCGCGATGCTGGCCTGCGCGCGCGTCGGCGCGGTCCACTCGGTCGTCTTCGGCGGGTTCGCCCCGCGCGAGCTCGCCCTCCGCATCGACGACGCCACGCCCAAGGTGGTCGTCTCCGCCTCCTGCGGCATCGAGGGCAAGCGTGTCATCGCGTACAAGCCGCTCCTCGACGAGGCGATCGAACTCGCCGCCCACAAACCCGAGAAGAGCGTGATCCTGCAACGGCCACAGGCACCGGCCGAGCTGGGGCCCCACGACCTCGACTGGGCCGGCCTGGTGGCCGCGTCATCGCCGGCCGAGTGCGTTCCCGTATCCGCGAACGACCCCCTCTACATCCTCTACACCTCCGGAACCACCGGAAAGCCCAAGGGTGTGGTGCGTGACTGCGGCGGCTACGCGGTCGCCCTGCACTGGTCGATGGGCGCCGTGTACGACATCGGCCCGGGCGAGACGATGTTCACCGGATCCGACGTCGGCTGGGTCGTCGGACATTCGTACATCGTCTACGGGCCCCTGCTGGTCGGCGCCACGACCGTCCTGTACGAGGGCAAGCCGGTCGGAACGCCGGACGCGGGTCAGTTCTGGCGCGTCGCGGCCGAGTACGGCGTCAAGACCATGTTCACGGCGCCCACGGCCTTCCGGGCCATCCGCAAGGAGGACCCGGAGGGAACGCTCGCGGCGGACCACGACCTCTCCGCCCTGCGCTACCTCTTCCTCGCCGGCGAGCGCCTCGACCCCGAGACCTATCGCTGGGCGAGTGCTCTCCTGGACGTCCCCGTGATCGACCACTGGTGGCAGACCGAGACCGGCTGGCCCATCGTCGCCAACCCGGTCGGGATCGAAGCCGCCCCCATCAGGCCCGGCTCCCCCACGCGCCCGCTGCCCGGCTGGGACGTCCGTGTCCTCGACCCCTCGGGCGAGCCGGCCCCGGCGGGCGTCGACGGCGCGATCGTGGTCGGACTGCCCCTGCCGCCGGGAGCGCTCCCCACCCTCTGGAACGACGACGAACGCTACATCGCCTCCTATCTGGCCGCCTACGACGGCTACTACCTGACGGGAGACAGCGGGCACATCGACGACGACGGCTACGTCTTCGTCATGGGCCGCACCGACGACGTCATCAACGTCGCCGGACACCGGCTGTCCACGGGCAGCATGGAGGAGGCCCTGGCAGCCCACCCCGACGTCGCCGAGTGCGCGGTCATCGGCGTCGCCGACCAACTCAAGGGACAGGTGCCGCGGGGCTTCGTCGTCCTGAAGGCCGGCACTGCCCGCGAACCGGGCGAGGTCGAGGCCGAACTCGTCCAGCTCGTACGCGACCGCATCGGGGCCGTCGCCTCCCTCAAGGACGTGGCGGTCGTGGCCGCGCTGCCCAAGACGCGCTCGGGAAAGATCCTTCGCAGGACGATGCGCGGGATCGCCGACGGCCGTGACGAACCCCTCCCGTCCACCGTCGACGACGCGAGTGTCATCGACGCGCTGCGCCCCGTCCTCCGGCGCACCGGTGACGGCGGTCGCAACCCGTGAAGGGGGTCTCAGCCGTCTGTGGGTCGGACCTGGGTCGGTGGTGCTACGCCGCCGCGGGCCGCGAGCGCGGGGCGATCCGGACGGGGCCGACGACCGTCAGCGGGGTCCCCAGGCCTTCGCACAGGCGGCGGGCGCGGGCGAGCACGCTGAGCGAGGCCGGGGAGGGGTCATGGGTGGGCAGCTGTATCCGTACATGCCGCGGACCATGGGCGGCGAGGAGCGCCTCGATGTGCAGGATGACCGCCGCACGGCCGGTGACATCGAGGTCGCGCAGGAGGGTCACGTGCAGGACGCGATCCTCGAAGACATGGCTGATGAGCATGAACCCTCCTGCCATACGTCGGTCCCCCCTCTGCCCCGGCCCTCTGTGGACGAGAGGAGGCGAGGGGTGGTGGACAGGAACAAGTATCCGACAACCGTTCCGCAGCGGCGCGCGGGACGCCGGAGGACCGGCCCCCGCCCGGTCGGGAAGCCCTTCCCGACGATGGCGGTACGGACTACGGGAGGGGGGCCGGGAGCGGTACGCGGCGGTTTCGGCGTACTCCCTCCGGGCAGCCGCCCGAGAGGGCACCCGTCGCAGCGAAGGGGGTGTGGGCCATGTCCACTGGAACGATTCTGGCCATTGCCATTCCGGCCGCGGTGCTGGTCGTCCTGATCGTGTCGGCGTTCGCGCTGGACCGTCGGCACCGGCCGCGGGAGCCCTCCAGCCCGGATAAACGGCACGACTCTCCCGACACCCACCCCCTGCCGGACCACGTACGGGATCGCTACCTGCGGGAGTGGCAAGGCGTGCAGGAGCAGTTCGTCGACCGGCCGGAGGCGGCGGTCCACGACGCGGACCGGCTGGTGACCGTACTCATGCGGGAGCGCGGTTACCCCACGGAGGACTTCGAGCAGCGCACGCTCGACCTGTCCGCGGAACACGGCCACGCCCTGGAGCGCTACCGCGAGGCCCACGAGATCGGCCTGCTCGCCGCCACGCACCGGGCCACCACCGAGCAGCTGCGCGGAGCGATGGTCCACTATCGAGCCCTCTTCGACGAACTCCTCTCCGACGGGGACCAGGCCGGCCCCGGAGGCACCGGGCGATAGGGAGCGGTGACCGGGCTCCTGCCATGTTTACGGGGCACGAAAACGGCTAACCGCGATACAGCGAACGGTGTCGCAGGAGAACGAGCACCTCCCGGCGAAGGGCCCGCCGAGCCGCCCGCGGCCCGTTACCCACGCGCACGCGGCTCACCTCAGAGAGCGAGGCACACCATGATCCTTCTCGGAGTCATTCTGCTCATCATCGGTCTCATCGCCGGCATTTCGATTCTGTGGACCATCGGGGTCGTGCTGGTCGTCATCGGCGCCATCCTGTGGATCCTCGGAGCCGTCGGGCATGGCGTGGGAGGCCGACGGCACTACTGGTGACGACGGTCCTCCTGGCGTCGACGAACCGGCCTGGATCCCCGGCCGAGGTGACCAGCCGGTACGGAGTCACACCGGCGCCGGCAGGTTCATGAGCGCCAGTTCGTCCGGGTCGATCACCGCGGTGATCTCGGTGATGCGGCCGTCGGTGACCACGAAGGCGAGGAGGGAGAGCGGGGTGCCGTCCTCGCTCCAGGCGATGACACCGGGGCGGCCGTCGACGGTCGCCGCGTGTCCTCGTGCCGCGGCGGCGGCCACGCGCGCGCGGGTGGCCACCTCGGTCGCCCCGAGCGTGACGAACCGACCGCCGCCCGGGGCGTGAACGGTGAACTTCACCTCGGGGTGGAGTACGTGCAGCAGTCGATCGAAACGGCCCTCGCCGGCCGCGGCCAGAAAGGCTTGGACCACCTCTCGTTGCTCTCGTGCGGCGTTCACCGGCCGCTGAGCGCCCTGCACTTTCCTGCGGGCGCGGCTGGTGAGCATCTTCGTCGCGTCGGCGGACCTGCCGAGGATCGTGCCTATCTCCCCGTGGGGTACGGCGAACACGTCGTGGAGTACGAACGCCAGCCGTTCGTCCGGGCGCAGCGCGTCGAGGACCGTGCGGAGCGCAAGACCGACGGAGTCCCCGAGTTCCACGAGGTCGTGCGGAGTGGGCTCTTCGTCGAGGGTCACGGTGTGTTCGGGCAGCTGGTCGTCGAGCGCGACGTGCGGGCGGGCCCGTCCCGACCGCAGGACATCGAGGCTGATGCGGCCGACCACGGTGGTCAGCCAGCCCCCGAGGTTGTCGATGGTGCCGGTGTCCTGGCGGGAGAGACGCAGCCAGGCCTCCTGAACCACGTCCTCCGCGTCGGCGTGTGAGCGGCCGGCCAGACCTGGGGCTGAGCCCGGCCCTGCCGCCGGCCGCGTGGGCGCTGAGCCCGGCCCGGGCCCTGCCGCCGGCCGCGCGGTGGTGACCGAACCCGTCCTGGTCCTACCGTGGAGAGAGCAGCGAATCCCTGGAGCGAGCCATGCTCGACTTTCCGAGCGCCGAAGGTGGGCCGGCGATGCCGGACGCGGCTCGGGCGCCGGACGGCTGATGACCGCCCGGCCCGCTGGGCGTCGGTCTCCGTTCGAGCGGATACGAAGCGTCATCCGCCGACTGCGCGCCGGGCACCGGTGGGGGCCGGTCACCGGGCTCGAACTGTGGCAGCGTTCGCTGGGGTTCGCGGCGCTCGGATTCCTCACCCTGATACCGCTGCTCATCGTCGTGTCCGCGGCCGGGGCGGGCAGCGGCAAGGGGTTCGCGCAGTGGCTCGGCGACGGACTCGGGGTCTCGGCGCCCGCCCGGCTGGAGATCGAGCAGCTGTTCGCGCTGCCGGGCCAGGTACGGCGCACCACGACGGCCTTCGGCCTCGCCCTGCTCGCCGTGTTCGGGCTCTCGTTCGGGACCGTGGTGCAGAGCGGCTACGAGAAGGTCTGGGAACTGCCCCCGGCCCGCTGGCGGGCCCGATGGCGGCATGTGCTGTGGCTGGCCGTCCTCCTGGGGGTCCTCTATCTGTTCGCCGTCGCCGCCTTCTGGCGACAGGGTCCGGCCGCGGGCGTGGTCACGATGCTGAGCGGCATCCTGTTCGTCTGGTGGTCGCAGCGCCTCCTGCTCGGCGGCAGGGTCGCGTGGACGGCCCTGCTGCCCGGTGCGGTGGCCACCGTGCTCGGGCTGCTGGGGCTCAGGGTGTTCTCCCGGCTCGTCTTCTCTCCGTTGATCGCGTCGAGCGCCGTCAGCTACGGGCCCTTCGGAGCGTTCCTGGTCATCCAGACCTGGCTCGTCGCGGTGGGCGTGGTCGTGTTCGGCGGCGCGCTGGCCGGCCGCCTGTTCCACGACGAGCTGCCCCGGGTGGCACACCCGCTGAAACGGCGGAAGTGACCCCCATGGGAGATCGAGGGCATGGGCGGCCGAGGCCGGGGCAGGCGGAGTACAGGCGAGCACGCCACGCGCCGCGTACGAAGCACGAAGCACGAAGCACGGAGAGGGAGGACGGCGGGGAACCGCACGCCGTCCTCTGCCTACCGGAGGAGTTGTTTTCGCGTGACCGAGCACATCTGGAGCTACAAGTCGACCACGGGCCACCTGGCCGGGACCGATCTGACCGGCTACAAGGTCGAGGCGACCGACGGCAGCATCGGGAAGGTGGACAAGCACTCCGACGAGGTCGATGACGCCTATCTGGTCGTGGACACCGGCCCCTGGATCTTCGGCAAGGAAGTCCTGCTGCCGGCCGGCACCGTCTTCCGCATCGATGTGGACGAGCGGACGATCTTCGTCGACGGGACCAAGGAGCAGATCAAGGACGCTCCCGAGTTCCACCGCGACACACACCTGGACGACCCCGCCTACCGTCACGAGCTGGGCGCGTACTACATGCTGGGCGGCGGCCCCTTCGGCAACCGCCTGGTCTGACCCCCCGCGCGGCCGAGGGCCCGAACTCGAGGAGTTCGGGCCCTCGGCCGTCCGCACGTGACGGCCACACACCCAACCTGAGACTCAACTGACATTCCAGGATGCCCAGTTGATGAAATTTGGCCTGTCAGGTACATGACTTAATGGGGGCGGCAGCATACCGTCGGAACGCCCCGGAGGATCGGCGATCCGACCGCCCCAGGTCGACCGGCACCAGCGCCACTCCTCCCGCACTCTCGGTTCCGCCGGGTTCCGGGTCCCCCACGAGTGAAGGAGCAGCATGTCGCTCTCCACATGGCTGAAGACGGCCACCGTAGGCGTCGCCGTCGTCCTCGCCACGGCGTCGGCCACGACGGCGAACGCATCCCCCACGACGACGGAGGAACCGTCGGCCACTTCGAGCGCGTCGGCGGCAGTGGTGACACTTCGTTACGACGACAGCCGGGCCGGAGGCTGGGAGGCGGCCATCGCCGCCGGCGTCGCCTCGTGGAACGCGAACGTCGACAACGTCAAGCTGGTCGAGGCCGCGCCGGGCACCCGGGCGGAGATCGTGATCGTGGCGACCACCGGATGGCCCCAGGCCACGCTCGGGCCCGTCCGTCCCGGCAGGCAGGTCCGTGTCGAACTCGGGAGTCAGGCCGTGAGTCAGGGGTACGACAAGACCCGCATCGCCGCCCATGAACTCGGCCACAGCCTGGGCCTCCCGGACACGAAGCCCGGCCCGTGCTCGCAGCTGATGTCGGGGTCGAGCGCCGGCACGGCGTGCGTGAACGCGATACCCGACGCGGCCGAACAGGCACGGGTGGAGTCGGCCTACGCCAACGGTGCCGCCTCACGCATCGTCACCGACGGCCGAACCCTCGTGGACGCCCCGTGAGTTCGTGACCCCGTAACCCAAGGCCCCGAAGGGCGGGGCGTCCGGTCGCGGTCCGCGATCGGGCGCCCTGCCGTCGCCGTACACAGAACCCCGTTGTGGGCGCCGCGGACGACGCAGTACCGTCCGGAAGTTCATGGCGGAGTTCGAACGGCAGGCATGGTGTGACGCACACGACAGAGCTGACAGAGGCCCGCATCGAGGATGCGAGCAACATCCTGGTCGCACCTTCGGAGTGGCGCGACCACGACGTGATCAGGGACTTCTTCGGGTCCACGATCACGCCGGAGGACCTCGCCTCCGGTTCGCCCGACCTCGCGCGGAAGACCGTCTACCTGTGCGGCGACGTGTCCCGGATCAGCGGCCGCCACCTGCGTGCGGCAGCGCGGGTGTTCGTCGTCCGGGAGCTGTCACACGGTGACGACGGGGACGTCGACGCGTCGTGGACCCTCGTCGACCTCGGCCGGGTACCCGTCCGCGTGCACGGCGCCGGCGTGTACTACCGCCGCTTCTTCGACCTCGCCGCCGATCACTTCGGACGGATCGGAGCGGAGCACGCCTTCCAGTCCCTGACGGAGTCCACCAAGCCCGGAACGGCCCATCGCAGCGGCATCTACCTGACGCCGGTGACACGAGACGGCGACGACCTGCGTTTCCGCCTGCTGCGGTGCTCCACGAATCTCTCGGGCCCGACCGACAACTTCCGCGCGACCGACACGGAGATCGTCGACGCCCTGAACCGCGAGGCCGCCGCCGTCTTCCGGGACCAGGCACCGCTCAATCACGTTCTCGCCCAGATCTACCACAACACCCTCGCCACGGCCGAGCGCAAGCAGTCCAAGGCCAGGATCTCGGCCCATGCCGACAAGACCAAGGACATGCCCGTCAACGGCATCATGGCCTTCTGCACGTTCTACGACGGGCTCGACA
The DNA here is from genome assembly GCF_001418135.1 of Streptomyces aureus. Classification (GTDB taxonomy): domain Bacteria; phylum Actinomycetota; class Actinomycetes; order Streptomycetales; family Streptomycetaceae; genus Streptomyces; species Streptomyces aureus_A. The sequence goes on along the minus strand of NZ_LIPQ01000054.1, from coordinate 10,465 downwards.
AACTGCGGCCCCTGGCCGAAGACCCCTTCGACCACGGTGTGAAGGGCGCCAGCGGGCTGACCAGACTCCACTTCCGCCTCAAGGAGCAGAACGAGGAACGCGACGGGTCGGCACGCGCGCTCCCCGCGCAGTTCACCGTGACCCTGTATCCCGGCTCCGTGTTCTTCATGCCGCTGTCCACCAACCGCCTGTACACGCACGAGATCCGGCCCTCGACGCTGGACGCCGAGTTGCTCCCGACGCGCCTGGGATACGTGGTGCGCTGTTCGAGCACCGAGGCCGTTCACAAGAACGGCCACACGTTCCTCGAAGCGGCCGGAGACCTGGTGAAGCTGGAGCCACCCACAGCGGACGGGATGGAGGACCTGCGCGGGCTCTACGCCGAGGAGAACAGGACCTCGTCCTTCGTCGACTACGGCGACAGGTTCCTCTTCAGCATGAACTCGGGAGACTACCGTGCCCCCCGCGTCTAGGATTTCGGACGGGATCCTCTCGTGCGCCATGCCGGGCGAGGAGAACCTCTTCGCGGAGCTGTCCGCGTCGGCTCTCTTCGAGGACGTAGGAAAGGGCCGCCGAGGCGCCACGCTCACCAAGGCCGACGAGGCGGACGGTGTGCCGCTCGTACGGACGACGACTCGGTACTGCAGCCCGACGCAGCGCTTCCGGGCGGTGCACGAGCGGCTGGCCCGGCAGATCCAGGAACGTGCGGCGCTCCCGGTCGGCTTCAACAACGCTCTCATCGAGACCTACACGAACGCCTGCACCACCATGGGCAGCCATTCCGACCAGGCGCTCGATCTGGCCGACGAGTCGTTCATCGCCGTCTTCTCCTGCTACCGGAATCCCGAGGCGGGCCCGCCGAGGAAGCTGATCTTCGAACCAAAGGGGTCCCCCGGAGAGAAGTTCGAGGTCCCCCTCGCTCACCACGGTGTCGTCGCGTTCTCCCTCGACACGAATCGGCGACTCAGGCACAAGATCGTTCTGGACAGGCCCGTCCCGGCGGTGGACAACCAGTGGCTGGGCGTGACCTTTCGGACGTCGAAGACCCTGGTCCGGTTTCGCGACGGACAGGCATACCTCCCGCAGGGTGGGCGTCTCACGTCGGCCGACGAGGAACAGGCGCGCGATTTCTACCGGCTGAGGCGCCGCGAGAACACCGAAACGGACTTCGTCTATCCGCCGCTGACGTACACGGTCAGCGAGAGCGATCTGACGCCGCCCGTCTGAGGAGCGGTCGAGCGGCGAGCAGCGGACGATTCCACAGGTGCCGCCGACCGTCGGGCACACCGGCGACCTGACGTGGATCCGGCCGGGCGCCGCGAAGGCCTCGTACACGGTCGCCGGTGTCGGTCGTCTTCGCGCGGAGGCCTCCGGCGCAGGACGAAGCGCCACCCCGCCCTTCCAGGTCCTGGATTCAGACATCGACAGCAGCCGAGCCGGGCGGCGGCACGCGCTCCGACGGGGGCGGCGGTCCTGGTGGGGTGCCGTCGCCGAACGGGTGGCCGCCGAGCTCCTCCCGCCCGTGCGGCGACAGCCAGCCCGAGAGGTCCGGGCCCCGGGGAACGATGCCGGTCGGATTGATGTCGTGATGGACGACGTAGTAGTGCGCCTTGATCTGCGCGAAGTCGATCGTGTCACCGAAACCGGGCGTCTGGAACAGGTCCCGCGCGTAGGCCCACAGAGCCGGGAGTTCGGTCAGTTTCTGCCGGTTGCACTTGAAGTGGCCGTGGTAGACGGCGTCGAAGCGCACGAGGGTCGGGAAGAGGCGGACGTCGGCCTCGGTGACCGTGTCCCCGACCAGATAGCGCCGGCGTCCGAGCCGCTCCTCCAGCCAGTCCAGCCGTTCCCACAGCCTTCGGTACGCCTTGTCGTACGCCTGCTGGCTGCCGGCGAAACCACACTGGTAGACGCCGTCGTTGACGTCCCGGTAGACCTTGTCGGCCACGTCGTCGATCTCGTCGCGCCACCGCTCCGGATAGAGGTCCGGGGCGCCGTCCCGCTGATGAGCCGCCCACTCGCTGCCCAGGTCGAGCGTCATCCGCTCGAAGTCGTTGGTCACCACGCGGCCGGTGGGGACGTCGACGATCGCGGGCACGGTGACGCCCCTCGAATAGCCCGGTTCGCGCCGCAGGAACGCCTCCTGCAGTCTCTCGATACCGAGGACGGGGTCCCGGCCACCGGGGTCGAGGTGGAAGACCCAACTGCGCTCGTCGTGCACGGGCCCGGCGATCCCCATCGAGAGCACGTCCTCCAGGCCCATCAGGCGCCGTACGATCGCACTCCGGTTCGCCCACGGACAGGCACGGGCGATGATCAGACGGTAGCGCCCGGGCTCCACGGGATACCCGTCCCGCCCGTCGGCCGTGATCCGGGTCCCGATGTACGTGCGGTCGCGCTCGAACGAGCCGTCACCGGTCATCGTCCCGGACCTTCCTCGCGCGCCTCGGCCCCGGAATCGCCGTCAGGGGCGACGACTGCGCCCCGAGCCGCGTCCTCGCCTGCCGAACGCCCGTCCGTCTCGGTCCATGACAGCGTGTCGCGCGGCTCGGCGCACGGTCTTCACGAGGAGATTTCCGATCGGCCATGCACGGGCGGCTACCCGCGCAGGCCCGTACTACGCCCGTCGCGGTGCGCGAGAGCAGCCGGTCCCGGACCGAGCCGCCCCCGCCCCGACCGCGTAGGCCCTCGGGTCGCGCCGGTCTCCTGCGCGGACAGGACCAGGCCGACAGGCAGGAACGTCGCCCCCGTGTTCCGGTTCCCGCCTCCCCGTCACCCCACCCCACCGGGCGGTCGGGCGTCCGGCCCCGCGCCCGACGTGTGCGCTTCCCGCCGCGGGCTGACACTGGAGCCATGGATCCGGACGAGGCTCTGCGCCGGATCGCCTTCCTCCTCGAATGGCGCGGGGCGTCCCCGTACCGGGTGCGGGCCTTCCACACGGCGGCCGACGCCGTCCGTGACCTGCCACCGGGCCCGGTGGACGCCGCCCGGGCGGGACGGCTGCGTGGAGTGGGCCCGGTCACCGCCGACGTGATCGCCCAGGCGTCGACCGGAGCGGTACCGAGCTACCTCGCCCACCTGGAGGCCGAGGCCGACCCGGCCGCCCGGGCCGGCTGGGACCTCGCGGCCGCGAGCACCGGGGACTGTCACCTGCACTCCGACTGGTCGGACGGCGGCAGCCCGGTCGAGGACATGGCCGACGCGGCCCGCGCCCTGGGCCACCAGTGGGCCGTACTGACCGATCACTCCCCGCGGCTGACGATCGCGCACGGACTGAGCGCCGAGCGGCTCGAAAGCCAGCTGGAGGCCGTGGCCGCCGTGAATTCCGGACTGGGCCCGGATTTCCGACTGCTGACCGGCATCGAGTGCGACATTCTCGAGGACGGCTCGCTCGACCAGGACGAGGGTCTCCTGGGCCGGCTCGACGTCGTCGTCGCATCCGTGCACTCCAAGCTCCGCTCGGAGCCCGAGCCGATGACCGCCCGTCTGCTGGCCGCGGTGAGCAACCCGCATGTCGACGTCCTCGGCCACTGCACGGGACGGATCATCACCGGTCGGGGGCGGCCGCAGTCCCGTTTCGACGCCGAGGCCGTGTTCGCCGCGTGCGCGGAGGCCGGCACCGCCGTGGAGATCAACTGCCGACCTGAACGGCGCGATCCGCCCGACGACCTGCTCGCGCAGGCCGCCGCCGCGGGCTGTCGCTTCGCCGTGGACACCGACGCCCACGCCCCCGAACAGCTGCGTTGGCAGAGCACGGGCTACGCGCGGGCGGCACGGTTCGGCCTGGGCGCGGACCGACTGATCACGACCTGGCCGCTCGGGCGGCTGCTGAAGAGCAGAAGCGGCTGAGCGTCGACCACTCGACCAGCCTCCTGCGGCCCCGCGGGTCGACCCGGCTCACGGCAGTTGCCGCCGAACGGGTGAAGGACCGCGGAGACGAACCCCTGCCAGGCGGCCCTACGAAACGAACCGCGGGGTCAGTCGGCCGGTGACCAGCAGGCAACCACGGTCCCGCAGCCCGGGGACAGCCGCTCCAAGCCGCCGTGCACGTCGATCACGATCACGCCCGAGGTCGGGAAGCCCGCCCGCACCCGCTCCCGCAGGTCGGGCGGGCCGCTCCCGCACAGGCCGACGGCCAGCTGGTGGATGCCCGGGTTGTGGCCGACCAGGGCCACGGAGCGGAGGCCCCGTCCTCGCTCCGTCAGGACGGTGACCAGCGTGCTCGGCGGCTCGTTGTAGAGCCCCTCGTCGTACACGACGGGCGTGTCCTTCAGCGCGGAAGCCGCGAGCTGCCAGGTCTGCCGCGTCCTGCGGGCCGGGGAGCACAGTACGAAGTCGGGCCCGAAACCGGAGCTCGCGAGCCAGAGGCCCGTCCGGGGTGCGTCGGCCTTTCCTCGCTTGCTCAGAGGACGGTCGAAGTCGTGGATCTGCTGGTCCTTGCGCACGGCCTTCGCGTGCCGCACCAGCAGCAGCCGGCACTCGGACGCCGTGCCGGGGGCTGAGGGCGCCGCCCGGGAACCTGGATCGGGGGACATCGCCGTCTCCTTCCGAGTGCGCTGGGTCTTGCCGCCGTGCTCACCGCGGTGGAGCCCATCGACCCCGGGTGCCGGCCCGGCTGACGAGGTGCCGCCCCGCCGCCGGGCGCTGCCACGAAGCCGCACCGCGCGCCTGGTGCCGACCGGGTCACCCGGGCGGTTCAGCCCGAGGTACGGGATCGGGAGGGGAGGCACGGATCGGCTCCGCAGGCGTCGACGTCCAACGGGCGTACCGTGCGCCGCCCTCCGGTGTGCGTCTGCCCCCTCCCACCCGGTCCAGTCGTGCACCGCGAAAGCATCAGTGTGCAGATCATGGCGTCCGCTCCGCTACGTGACCCGAGCCCGAGGGCGATCGTCCTACGCGCGGTCCGGGGACCGGATCGCGATCGCCGCGTACCCGGGCAGCGGCGACTCCTTCGACCGGGCACTCGCCACGTTCGCGGAGGCCTACGCCGACCAGAACGAGCGAGACCACCAGGCCCTCGTCGACGCCGTAGTCGCGGGCCGACCGCCCGCGGAGGAACTGCCGACGCCTGACCCGGGAAGGGGCTCGGAGACTTGCCGAGTTCCTGCCTTCCGGGAACCCCGAACCAGGTCACCGCTCGGTGGACGAGCCCCCCGACTCGGCTTCCCGGTACCGCCGCATCGGCCGGAGGGCGCGCCCCGCGTACGCGAGGCGCGAGAGAGGGAGTGTTATAGGCCATTCCGTCCCCGGAAGAGTGACCTTGCCGCACTCGGTTGGAGGTGCGGTTGTTCGCGTCGGAACGATGGGCGTGTTCGGCATGATCAGCCGCGATACCAAGGAGACGTCGAAGCATGTCCAAGCCTGTCGTCAACATCTGGGGCACCTCTCCGGGGGCTGAGCCCGCAGCCACGCAAGCTGCCCCCTGGGACACCGAGTGGGAGCTCCGCGACGGAACTGCCTGGGTCTTCCACAGCTCGCCCGGCCAGACGCACGTCCAGCGGCCGGTGATCCTCGCCGACGGCTTCGCCTCGGGAGCGAGCAACGGCCACCTGCTGTACGCGGGCTTGGAGAACGGGGACTACCCGTTCATCTCCACGCTGCGCGACAACGGCTTCGACGTCGTCCTCCTGGGCTTCGCCGACCGCTCCGCGTCCATCCTCGACAACGCCGGCGTCGCGATCGAGTGCATCCGGAGGACGGTCGCCGACCGCGACGGGAACGCCCCGCTGACGGTGGGCGGCTTCAGCATGGGAGGACTGGTCACGCGCTACGCCCTGGCCAAGATGGAAAGGCAGAGGGAGCAGCACGAGACCTCCACCTACCTCTCCTACGACACCCCGCACCGCGGCGCGTGGCTGCCTCTCGGAGTCCAGGCCTTCGCCCACTTCGTGAAGGAGCACTGGGGCAACACCAACCCGCTCCTCAGCCTCTACTCCGACCTGGTCAACAGCACCGCCGCTCGCCAGATGCTGCGCTGGCACCTCGAAACCGGTGCCGACACGACCCTCGACGTCGCCGCCGGCCAGCACCAGGAGCGGACCGACTTCCTGAACGCCCTGGAGCGGGTGGGCAGCTGGCCCCAGATCCCCCGCCTCCTCGGTGTCGCCAACGGAACGGGCACCGGTGATGGCAACGCCATCCCCGCCGACGACACCGCCTTGATCGCCGACGGGCCGAAGGTGGCCGGCGAGCTCCGCACGCAGGGCAGGGGATCGCAGACCGTCGCGTGGATGGAGAAGCCGGGCCAGGAGCGGGTATCGATCCGCACCACCGGCTTTCCCGAACTCGACGGCGCCCCCGGAGGTCTCTTCCCGAAGGCTCCGTTCCTGGAAGACGCCGCCAACTTCGGCATGGCCGCCATGCTGGCCGGGGTGGTCAACGGCGTCCCGGCGGAACTCGCCCACAACGCCTCCACCTTCGTCCCCACCGTCAGCGCCGTGGCGTCGGCCCGCATCGACGACCACAACGCGCTCTACAGCAAGGTCGACGCCGAGGAAAGCGATCTTCACGACTTCCTCTGCGCCACCACCAACGAAGGCCACACGGTCATGACCCGAGAACTCGGCGAATGGATCGTGGGCAAGCTCCAGGAGGCATAACCACCAGCAGACGCCCCCTCGGCGGGTGTCGGGCCCGGGACCTGGCGTCCCGGGCCCGACGAGGATGCCCCCCTGTAGGAAGTCGGTGAAGTGCACGCTGGTCCCCGAAGGCCTGCCGAGAGACGGACGCGGACGGCGTCCGCTCGACGCTCCACACGGAGCGAACGGAGGGTCCCGGCCGGAATGCAAGGGCGTCCAGCTCCCGTGATACGGCCTGCATGCCGCACGTCATGAGAGAGCGCGCAGCGCTCACCTGGCGGCCGTCCTCCCAGATTGCGGCCTCCGGCGTTCGAAACGAATGACGGACACGCCCCGAGCCACGAACGGTGCCACTTCGAGGTGGCGCAGGCCTCCGGTGCCGCACAGGTGTCCGCGCGCACCGATGGCAGCAGCCAGGTCGGCGCGAGCATGAGCATGACCCGCCGGCGGGATCGTTCGGGGTCTTGGCATGCACAGCTCATTCGCGTGGCCGACTGCGCCCACCACCGGCCACCCTGCGCGGCCTACCGCGCGGAGGCCTCCTCGCGGAGCTCCTCCAGCCATCCCCGCACGCGCGCGGCCTGCTCGAGGACCTCCGCGGCCGCTCCGGACGGTTCGCCGCCGAACCTGCGTGCCACGGCGGCGCACTCGTCGAGGGCGTCGAGGGCTTCGTCATGACGTCCCAGATCACCCAGGAGCACGGCGAGGTTGTTGAGGCTCACCGCGAAGTCCCTCCAGACCCGTCGCGCCCGGTCGGACGGCAAGGAGTCATAGACCTGGACCGCCTCGGTGACGGCCCGCAGCGCTTCGTGGCTCCGTCCCAGCTCGCCGAGCCGGGTCCCGAGGTTCGTCAGGCTCATCGCGAGGCCGTCGTCGCGGCCGGACGGGCCCCGCGCGGTCACCCTCCGGTCGATCGCGACGGCCTCCTCGACGGCCTGGAGCGCCTCCTCCCCCCGTGCCGCCTCGGCCAGGCGGTGGGAGAGGTTGTTCAGGACCATCGCATGACCCCAGCCGTAGACGGAGAGGTCCTGCCGCGTCAACTCCCGGTACAGGGACTCCGCTTCGGTGACCGCGGCGAGAGCGTAGCTCTCCCTGCCGGCCTCGCCCAGGCCCACGGACAGGTTGCTGAGGGCGCCGGCCAGCTCGGAGAGGTGGGACTCGCCCTCCGCGACGACCAGCTCCCGGTACACGCGTACGGCTTCCTCCGCGGCGTCGAGAGACTCCTGTCGACGCCCGAGGGATGCCAACCGGTTCGCGTACGTCGTGAGGAGGCAGCCGAACTCGACGCCGTAGACCCTCAGGTTCTCGCCGGCGAGCAGGCGCAGCTGGTGGACGTCCTCGGTGATCGCCACGAGGGAATCCGCCGGCGCTCGGCCGGCCCCCCCGCCGCCGGACGCGGTGGCGAACGCCTCGGCCAGGTCGGCGGCGGACGGCCGGAGGGCGGGGTCGCGCTGCAGACAGCGCCACAGCGTCCGGACGAGCTCCGGATCGACGCCGGGCGTCGCCAGTGGGCCCCGTTCCATGTCCTCGGCCCTCGGGTCGCCCCACTCTCCCGCCAGGAAGGCGAGGAGCAGAGCGCCGGCCGCGTGGACATCGCTCCGGGGAGTGAGCGCGGGACCATCGTCGTCCGCGTTGAGGTACTCCTGGTTTGTGGGGAGCTCGTCGCGGTACGGGCTGTCGGTGCCGTCCAGGGTCGCCGTCGCCCATCCGACCAGCCGCACGTCGTGGTCGGAGACGAGCACGGACCGGGGGGCGAGCGAGCCGTGCACGATGCCGAGCCCGTGGGCCCGGGCAAGCGCCTGGGACAGCCCGAGGCCGATCCGCAGGAAGTGTTCCTCCGGGACCGTTCCCCCGTACTCGTCGAGGACGGCCCGCAGGTTGGGAGCGGGACCCGACGACACGTCGCCCGTCCTGCGGTGGACGCAGGTCGCCGCGAGCCAGGGCGGCTGACCGACGGCGTGGGCCCCCAGGTCGACGAGCGAGGGAGCGTACGTGCCCGCCATCCTGAGCAGGCACTCGGCTTCCGTACGGACGAGGGACAGCGCGGCCGCCGGATCGGCGACGTGCAGCTCCGAGCCCATCCGGATCATGACGGGCGTGTCGTCCTCGTCCCTGGCCAGGAACATCACGACGTGCTGCCACCCGCTCGCACTTCGCGCCCAGAGCCGGAACCGGCCGATCCGCACCGGGTCCTCCGGCAGGAGCGCAACCCAGCCGGCCGGCGGCGTCTCCCCCGGCTCGTCGTCGGACGGCTCGTCGTCGGACGGCTCGAACTCGTACTCGTACAGCGACGGCACCTCGGCCCGGCCTCGGCGCGTGCCGTCGCGGTCCGCCGCCGACAGCAGCGGGCCGGCGTCCGCGGGCGGGATGCCGAGCCGCGCCATCAGTTGGTCCCGGAGCCAGCCGAAGGAGCGTCCCGTATCCCCGACCCGGGCCGTGCCGTCCGGGTGTCCGACCCAGGCAGGGAAGACCGGGGCGCGGCCGACGGCGGCCTCGATCTGCCGGGTGACGGCATCCGTGGTACGCAGGAGCTCCTTCGCGGGCACGGCGCTGAGCAGCAGGCGACGGGCCTCGTCGGAGAAGTCGAAGCACCGGTGGTGGGGCAGCCGTTCGGGCTCGTCCGCCCCCACTTCGTGCATCAGGCCGCCCAGGAACACCTCCATGAGGTGTCCGGGGTCCGTGGGGAATCCGAGGGCCGCCTGCACGAGGCGCATGACGGGTGGTGTGACGGGCGAGACGGCGGCCACGTGCGCCGCGAGCCGGTACGCCTCGGGGGTCGCGGCCTCCCGGAAGCGCAGGACCGCGCCCGCGTCGTCGCTCCGGCGGGTGGCGGCCGCGTCGGCCGGGCGGTCGGCGGGCGAGGCGGCGTCCCAGAGCGGGAGCAGCGCGGTGCCGCCCGGAGCGGCGATGAGCCGGGCCCAGTCGGCGACGGCCGCGGGAGTCGGTTCGAGGACCGGGACGGGTACGGGGTCGTAGCGGACGAGGTCGGGCGGCAGGTCCGGGTCGGTCACGTGCCAGTCGTGCGTCGGCCCGCCACGGCGACGGGTGGTGACCCGCCAGGGCCGGGCGGCGATCCCCGTGCTCGCCCAGAGCCGGGAGGGCAGGGCCTGGACGATCGCGGTGGGGCCGCACCGGGCCCACTGCTCGGTCACCCCGCGCATCCCGCCGTCCCACCAGGCGTCGCCGACGCCGTCGCTGACGACGACCACGAGGGTGTTCCCGGTCGGGTCGCACAGTGTCCTCGGCGACCGGGGGCGTCCTCGGTGCCGGTACGGGCTGGTGCGCAAGCCGGGCGTGGCGGCGCGCGTGTCGAGTCCGTACACGCGGACGTCGCGGAAGGCGCCCGCGCGTTCCATGAGTTCCCTGATCTCGGCGGCGAGGCGCTGCCAGAGGACCATGGAGACGCCGTCGTCGACGACGAGGGCGAGGGACAACCAGCGGGTGCGCGCCGGGCGGGTGACGGTCTCGGGAAGTCCGGTGTCGGCCATGGCCGCGACGGTCCGCGCGAGGTCGAGTTCCCGGCGGCCGGGGTCAGGGAAGCGCTGCCGCAGCGGTCGGAGGGCCTTGCCGAGGCGGAGCCGCTCCGCTCCGAAGGGGCGGGTGTCGGGGGCTCGGACGGGCATCGCGGGGGACGGTGCGTCCCCTGTGTCCGGCTCCGCGCCCGCCCGCCCGCTCCTGGCGGCGGAACGGCGACCCGCACCCGGGGGCGGTCCCGGGGGACGAGCGCGTTGCCGAGCGGGCCGAGCCTGATGTATTGACCGATGTCGGGTTCCGTGCCGTCCGCGTCACGGTGGAGGGTGGCCTCGCGCAGCCGGCCGACGGCGTCGTACTGGTAGAGGGCGTCCTGCAGGGTCGAGCGGCTGTTCACGGGCCACTGGAGCTGTCTCTTA
>NZ_LIPQ01000539.1 GCF_001418135.1 Streptomyces aureus | reverse complement strand
CGGCGAGGCTGTGGCCGCGCGCGGACCCGGCCCCGGGCCGGCGGACGCCCGCCCCCGCCGCAGGGGGCTGCGCCGCCGAAGTCCCCGCCGCCGACCCCGCCGCCGAAGTCCCCGCCGCCGAGGTCTCCGCGGCCGCGGTCCCCGCCGCAGGGGGCTCCGTCGCCGAAGCCCTCGCCGCAGAGGTCTCCTCCGCCGAAGTCCCCGCCTCGGAAGCCCCCGTCCCCGCCTCCCCTCAGCGTGGCAAACGCACCTCCAGGCCGTCCAGGACCACGTCGAGCCGGTAGGAGAACCTCTCGTCCCGGAGCGCGACCGGGGCGATCGGCGCGTGCACCGCCGCGTCCGCGTACGCCTCGGTCAGATGGTCGTGTCCGGCCGCCGCCTCCTGCGCCGCCGGCATCAGGCAGGAGCTCGCCGCCCGACGCGGCCGAGCCCGACCCCACCTTCGCGAAGGAGCCGGTACCCCCGAGGGGCACCGGCTCCTTCGCTTTCCCGCGCCCGGCTACTCGCCCGGCGCCGGCGGCAGCGCGTCCATGAACGAGCTCACCGAGAACACCGCGCGCCCCGGACCGGCCGGCCCGTACCCGGGCGGTGCCGTCAGTCCGTACTCCTCCAGCGTCGCCGTGTACGCCTCAAGCAGCCGCAGGTGGTATTCGAGCGGCGCCCCGTCCGGGTTCTCCCGGCCCAGCGGGGTCGTCGGCTCCGGGCACCAGGTGGTGAACCGGGGCGTGATCCCGCGCGACATGAAGAACCGCAGACCCTCCCGGGTGGACGCGATCGCCTCGTCCACCGTCAGGAAGCCGGAGGGCCGGGCCATCTCGACGCCCGCGACGAAGTTCGGGATGACGTTGCGCGGCCCGAAGATCTCGGCGGAGTCCAGGATCCTGCGGTGCCACTCGTCCCGGCCGATGTAGCGCTCCTTGCCGGGGCAGTACAGCTCGAACAGCCGGCGGTCCCACACCTCGTAGTTCGGGTGGTAGATGCGGATGCCGTAGTCGTGGAACCGCTGCACGTCCTCCTTCGGCAGTGCCTGCGCGACGACCTTGCCGATCCAGCGGCCGGGGAACCGCTCCTCGATCGCCCGCGCGTACTGACCGTAGAAGTCGGCCTCGTCCTTCCCGCCGACCTGGGACGTGACCGCCCCGCCCGTGAGGGTGTACGCGGTCGAGGTACGGGCCGTGTCGTGGCGGTCGATGATCTCCAGCGCCTCCAGGACCTCGTCGACCGGCTTCACCCCGGTGTACGGGCGGCCCGCCGCCTTGTGCTGGCGCCAGTTGTGGTTGATGTCGCAGTACTGGCACTCCTCCTTGGCGCCGAAGTACTGGCAGACCCGGAAGACCGTCAGATAGATCAGGTAGCCCCACTGGATGGTCGGCGCGACCTCCATCACGGACTTGCCGTTCGCCAGCGGGTGCCGGTAGTACTCGGGCATCGGCGGCAGACCGACGTCGGCGATCCTGACGCCGTCGAGGAACAGCGCGAGCGCCCCGTCGCCGTCCGGCGCCACCCGGTAGGGGGACGACGGGTTGACCCGTACCGACACCACCGTGCGGCGGAGCCCGTACGGCCCGCCCGTGAGCACGATCTCCTCCGGCGGGCGGTTCAGCGCCGCCTCCCCGAGCTCCGGCAGGGTGCGATGGTCGAAGGAGAAGATGAAGTACGACTTCGGCTTCACCTCGCCCCCCTCGTTCCCGGACAGCGCGGACGGGTCGAAGGCGAGCCCGCCGCGCAGCAGGTCCTCCTTGAACACGGCCTCCGGAGGGACTCCGGGGAAGCGGTCCATGAGGGATTCGACGACGGCGGTACGGGTCGGGGCGGCGCTGGACACAGGCGGATCTCCAGGTGAGAGACGACGGAGCCGACACACCTCACGCTACGCGCGCGTGCGTCGGTCTCGTCGACCGGGACCCGCCGTGCGCCGGGAAACGCGGCTGTGCGCTTCCGGCTACTTGTTGACCGTGAAGCCCTGGTCGTTGCCGTACGTCACGCCGGCCTCCTGCCACTGCTTCAGGCCGTCGGTGAGCGTGGTGGGGGAGACGTACGCCTTGCCCACGGTGTCGTTGAAGATCGAGTTCGCGTACACCTGGTAGGGCAGGTAGGACCAGTCCTCGCCGACGTTCCGGGCGGACTCGGCGAAGATCCGGTTGGCCTGCTGGCCGCCGAAGTACGGGAAGGGGGTGTCGAGGAACGCCTTCGACTCCAGGTCCGCGCGCGTCGCGGGGAAGGCGCCCGCGGCGACCCGGGCACTGGCTCCGGCGCCCGTGGTCGCGAACTCCGTGAAGGCGTAGGCGAGTTCCTTGTTCTTGGCGGCCTTCGGCACGGCGAGCGAGCTGCCGCCGTTCTCCGCGCTCGTCTTGTCGCCCTTCGTCCACTGCGGCAGCGGCGCGACCCGCCAGTCGCCGGACGCGGAGGCGACCCCGGACGTCAGGTTGGCCGGCATCCAGGCGCCGATGGAGAGGGTGGCGAGGGATCCGTCGGCCAGGCCCTTGTACCAGGCGTCGCTCCACGAGCTGATCGGCGCGACCAGCTTCTCGTCGAGGAGCTTCTGCCAGGTCGCGGTGTACTTCCTGGTGCCCTCGTCGCCGAAGTCGATCGTGACGTCCGTGCCGTCGGTCCGGTACGGGCGGCCGCCGGCCTGCCAGATGAGGCTGGTGGTGGCACCGGCGTCACCGGTGTCGTTGGTGATGAAGATCCTGGGGTCGGCCTTGTGGAGGGCACGGGCCGCCTCCACGTACTCGTCCCAGGTCGTCGGCACCTTGATGCCGTGCTTGTCGAAGACCTTCTTGTTGTAGAAGAACGCCATGGGGCCCGAGTCCATCGGCAGGGCGTAGACGGCCTTGTCCTCGGTGACGGCGTTCCACGGGCCGGAGGTGAAGGTCGTGCCGTACTTCTGGGCGCCGTAGGAGGCGAGGTCCTCGACGGACTTGCCTATCGTGAACTGGCCGAGGGCGTAGTACTCGACCTGCGCCACGTCGGGGGCGCCGGAGCCGGCCGCCATCGCGTTCTGCAGGGCGGTGTACTGCTTGTCGCCGGTGCCCGCGTTGACCAGCTCCACGTCGACCTTGGGGTACTTCTTCTCGAAGTCCTCCGCCACCTTCTTGAGCGTGGGCTCCCAGGCCCACACGGTCACCTTGCCGCCCTTCTCGAGCGCGGCCGCGACGTCCTTCGGTCCGCTGTCGCCACCGCCGTCCGAGGCGTCGGAGCCGCAGGCCGTGGCGGTCAGCGCGAGAGTGGAGACGACGGCGAGGGCGCCGAGGAGTCGGCGGGTGATGTGCGTTCTCATGGGCTGTGCTCCTGGTCGAGGGTACGGCGGAGGAGGGAACGGAGAGCGAGGGAGAGGTGAGCGGGGAGGGGTGGGTGAGGGAGAGGTGAACAAGGGAGAGGTGAGCGG
>NZ_LIPQ01000538.1 GCF_001418135.1 Streptomyces aureus | reverse complement strand
GAGATCGCCGCGGCGATCTCGCGGGTGGTCGCCTCGGCGATCTCGGGCGTGTAGCAGGGGCTGGCGGGGCTGTGGGCGATGGCGCGGCGGAACAGTCCACGGGCGAGGTCCATCACCATCAGACAGGCGACGGAGCCGGCTCCGGAGGACTGGCCGGCGATCGTGACGTTGCCGGGGTCGCCACCGAAGGCGGCGATGTTGTCCCGTACCCACCGCAACGCCTCGACCTGGTCGAGCAGACCCCGGTTGTCCGGATGGCCGGACGCCGCACCGCCCGGGACGTGACCGAAGCCCTCGAAGCCGATGCGGTGGTTGAAGGTGACCACGACCAGACCGGCACGGGCGAGCACGGTGCCGTCGAAGTCGGGCTGCGCCGAGGAGCCGAAGGTGTACGCACCGCCGTGGATCCAGACCAGGACGGGGAGCCGGCCGCCGTCGGGTGCGGGGGTCCAGATGTTGAGGGTGAGGATGTCCTCGTCACCGGGAGACCAGACGGGCGCCCCCGGGAGTTCCGCCGACTGCGGCGCGATCGGGCCGAACTTCGCGCAGTCCCGCACTCCGCTCCACGCGGCCGCCGGGCGGGGCGCGCGGAACCGGTCGGCGCCGAAGGGCGGTGCGGCGTACGGGATTCCGAGCGCGGCGACGACGTCGGCGGATGCCCGGAAGCCCTGGGCCAGACCGTTGTTCGTCCTGAAGATGTCCATGGCCGGAGCCTTGCATCACGCGGCGGGCGGGGGCCAACACCAAGATCGCGAGGATTGACGCACCACAGATGTCAATCGGCCGGCGTACGGCCCCGGCGACGGGCCTTCGCCAGGAGTGACCGGCACGCCCGACGCGACCGGGGTGACGGGCGTGACCCACCTGACCGGCGTGACCGGCGTCACATCCCACTCCTGTCAGCAATCGATGCTCCATCCCGTTCAAGGGGCGCCCGAACGAGACAGGAGCATCGCCATGAAGCACCGCATCGTCGTACTCGGCGCCGGATACGCCGGGGCCCACGCCGCCGGAAACCTGGCGCGCCGGCTCTCCCCCGCCGACACCGAGATCACCGTCGTCAACGCCGCCCCCGACTTCGTCGAGCGGATGCGGCTCCACCAGCTCGCGAGCGGCCAGGACCTCGGGGTCCGCAAGCTCACCGACGTCTTCGCGGGCACCGGGGTGCGGGTGCGGCTGGCCCACGTCACCGGCATCGACCCCGGGCGCAGGACCGTCACCGTGACCCCGACAGCCGCCACGACCGGCGGGGAGGGCAGGGACGGCGGGGACGGCGCCTTCCGGGAAGGCGACACCCGCACCGACGAGCTCGCGTACGACACCCTCCTCTACGCCCTCGGCAGCTCCGTGGCCCACCACGGCGTCCCCGGCGCGGCCGAGTACGCCCACGACGTGGCCGGCCTCTCCTCAGCGCTGCGCCTGCGCGAGCGCATCGCCGCCCTCGGTGCGGGCGGCACCGTGCTGGTCGTCGGCGAGGGGCTGACCGGCATCGAGACCGCCACCGAGCTCGCCGAGTCCCGGCCCGACCTCACGGTCACCCTCGCCGCCCGCGGCGAACTGGGCGCCTGGCTCTCCCCGAAGGCCCGCCGGCACCTCCGCCAGGCCTTCGACCGGCTCGGCGTCACCGTCCACGAACACACCGCCGTCGAGGCCGTCGAGCCGACCCGGGCGATCGCCGCCGGCGGTACGCCCATCCCGGCCGACGTGACCGTGTGGTCGGCCGGGTTCGCCGCACACCCCCTCGCGGCCGCCGCCGGTCTGGAGGTCACCGAGACCGGCCGGATCGTCGTCGACCGCACCATGCGCTCGGTCTCGCACCCGGACGTCTACGCCGCCGGGGACTCCGCCCACGCGATCGGCGACAACGGACGGCCGCTGCCGATGTCCTGCGCCTCGGCCGGCTTCACCACCATGCAGGCGACCGCCGCGATCATCGCGCGCCTGACGGGCGGCGAGGTCCCGACCGTCGGACTGAAGTACTACGGCAACCACATCAGCCTCGGACGGCGGGACGCCATCTTCCAGATGGTGGACGGGAACGTCCGGTCGAAGGCCTGGTACCTGGGCGGCCGGACCGCCGCGCGGCTCAAGGCGGGCGTGCTCAAGGGTGCCGGGTGGGGCATCGCCCACCCGACCTCCGGCCTGCCGAAGCGCAGGCGCCGCCTGACCACCGCACCGACACCCGCCGTCACCGACCGCGCCGACCGCACCGCTAGCACCGACCGCACCGACCGCACCGACCGCACCGACGTGAGGGTCGACGCCTAGGGTGTTCCGCATGGACAGTGCAGCCGTCGACCGCTTCGAGGCCGGCCGTGGCCGGCTGGCCTCGATCGCGTACCGCATGCTCGGCTCGGCCGCCGACGCCGAGGACGCCGTACAGGACACGTTCCTGCGCTGGCAGACCGCGGACCGCGAACGGATCGAGGTCCCGGAGGCGTGGCTGACCAAGGTCCTCACCAACCGCTGCCTCGACCGGCTGCGTTCGGCGCACACGCGCCACGAGCACCCGGCCGGCGCCTGGCTGCCCGAACCGCTCCTCGAAGGCGACCCGATGCTCGGCCCCGCCGACACCTTCGAGCAGCGCGAATCGGTGTCGCTGGCCGTACTGACCCTCCTGGAGCGCCTCTCACCGGTCGAGCGGGCCGTCTACGTCCTGCGTGAGGCCTTCTCGTACAGCCACGCCGAGATCGCCGGGATCCTCGACATCACCGAGTCCGCGAGCCAGCAGCACATCCACCGGGCCCGGACCCGGGTCGCCGCCGAGCGCCGCCGCGGTGGCGTCCAGGCCGACCCCGCGTCCGCCCGCCGGGTCGTCGAGGAGTTCCTGGCCGCCGCCGTGTCGGGGCGCACCGATAGGCTGGTGGCACTGCTCACCGACGACGTGACGGCGGTCTCGGACGGTGCCGGACTGGCCAAGCGGCTGCTGCGGGTCACGACGCGCGAACGGGTCGCCTCCTTCGCGCGGGCCGGCTTCAGGCCCACGCCGGCGAAACGGCGCCTGGCCGGCGGCACGCCCTCGATCCACCTCGCGGTGGTCAACGGCGCCCCGGCCGTGCTCGCCGTCGTCGACGGCCGGGTCGTGGGCGCGGTGGCGTTCGCGGTCAGCGACGGCAGGATCGCGTCCCTGCACGGCATCGCCACCACGGACCGGCTCACGCGGCTCAACGAGGCCTGGCGGAAGCACGAGCCGGAGGCGCCGGTGATCGAGGCGTGGTGAACCGACCGGCCGGAACGACGGATCCGCCGACGGACGGCCGGGCCGGGCGTGCGAGCACTACCGGCTGTTCGCGTGCACGGAGGCGTACGTGATCGGCGCGGCCCGGATCGCCGCCCCGGGACCGCTGTCCCCGGCCGCTACCTAGACCCCCGGCTTCGGCTTCCACTCCTGGACGAGGAGTCCGAGGATGACCTCGTCCAGGAACTCGCCCATCACCCAGGCCGAGGACCGCAGCACGCCCTCGCGGACGAAGCCGTTGCTCTCGGCGGAGCGCAGCATCGCGGTGTTGTCCGCCAGCGTCTCGATCTGCAGCCGCTGGAGGCTGCGTACGACGAAGCCGTAGTGGCACAGCGTCGCGACCACATCGGTGCCGTAGCCCCTGCCGCGGGCGGCCGGCAGCAGTCCCAACCCGATGTGCGCGACCCGGTTGTGAGTGTCGATGCCCCACAGGGTCGCGGTACCGATCAGGGTGCCGCCCTCCAACTCCACCAGGAGAACGGCACATGGCCCTCCGCCGAGTCGTCCACGACGAGCCGCCGGTCCTTCGAACCCGGCGTGACCGGCCGCCAGGGCCCCGCTTCGGCTCGCGAGGCGTTGACCACGTCGTCGTAGAGCTCGGTCCGAAGGACCGGGATGTCTTCCTCGTGCCGAGCCCTGAGCCCGACCTTGCTACCCCTCAGCATGCGAGCTTCCTACCCGACCCGGCTCACCGGCGGCAAACCGTTAAGACGCCGACGGGGAAGGCGCGGCGATATCCCCTCGCCGATCGCCCGGAGTACGGGAATCATGGACGGATGCCGTCGACGTCGACCGATACAGCGGCCCGCCGGCTGCGGGACCGTGCCGTGCTCCGGAGTGCGGGCGAGCTCCCCGACGCCGATGGCGTCGGCGCGGCCTGTGACGCGCTCGTCGCCGGGCGGGACGGTCCCGCGCTGCGGATGCTCGCCGCACGCACGCGCGCCGGGGCGGACCACGAGGCGCACGACCTGCTTCCGCCGGTACTCGACGAGTACGCCCCGCTCGGACACGGCGACAGCTCGACGGCGCGGGTCGACGCCGAGGTGACCGCCGAAGCCCACCGGCTCGCGAACGCGGACGACGGACCGGGGGCACGGTGAGCGGCTGGTGGGCCTACCTGGACGAGCGGACCCGGCAGGAGGTCGACTCGCACGTGACGCGCGACCGCCGACTGCTGGCGCTCAAGGCGGTGTGGGACGCCCTGAAGCCACTGGAGTTGGGGCTGCGCGAGGCCGAGCAGGTGGTCCACGCGCGCTACGAGGCGCTCGGCGATCAGGTGCGGTACACGCCACCCGATCCTCTCGACCTCGCCTCACTCGCCGACCGTGCCGCAGCGCTGCCGGGCCGGGTGGTCGCCGTGGAGGCGCTGTGGGACGGCGACACGGTGAACGACTGGTTCGTCGTGGTGGTCGCGGTCCTGGATCACCCGGCCGGAGAAGGCCATCTGGCGACCGTCCATCACCGCCGTGACGGCCTGCCCCCGGGTCCCGTCGCCGAAGAGGCGGGCCGGGCGCTCGCCGAGCACCTCGGGGTGCCCTTCCACTTCGCCTCCCCGGACGTTCCCGACGACGACGCCCCGCGCCTGCGGACGGCCCGTCCGCCGAAGGGACGTGGTCCGACGAAGAAGGCCGGCGGCCCGCACCCTTGTTGATCATGACTGTTACGGTCGTTCCATGGCCACCACGACACTGCGGATACCCACCCCCGACGGCCAGGCCGACGCCTTCGCCGCCTTCCCCGACGACGGCCGGCAGCACCCTGGCGTGCTCTTCTACATGGACGTGTTCGGCCCGCGGCCGCGGCTGGAGGAGATGGCGCGCGAGCTCGCCGCGCACGGCTACTACGTGCTCGTGCCCAACGTCTACTACCGGGAGGGGCGGGCGCCCCTCATCGACCTTCCCGAGCACATCGGGGAGGAGGAACGGCCCGGGCTCTTCGAGCAGCTCATGCCGTTCTACCTCGCGCACACCACCGAGCGCGTGCTGGCCGACGCCGACGCGTACCTCTCGTTCCTCGCGGACCGGCCCGAGGTCCGCGAGGGGCCCGTCGCCGTCGTCGGCTACTGCCTGGGTGGCGTCCTGGCGATGCGTACCGCCGCCGCCCACCCCGACCGGGTCGCCGCCGTCGCCGGATTCCACCCGGGGGCCCTGATCACGGACGCGGCCGACAGCCCGCACCTCCTCGCCCCGAAGGTCACCGCCGAGGTGCACTTCGGGATCGCCGAGGGTGACATGACGCCCGAGGAGTTCGGCGGGCTCAACGAGGTACTGGAAGCCGCCGGCGTCCGCCACAGCAACGAGATCTACCCCGGCACCGTCCACGGCTTCACCATGGCCGACACGAGCGCGTACAGCCCGGACGGGACGCGGCGCCACTGGGACCGTCTGCTGCCGCTCCTCACCCGCACCCTCACGGCCGGCGGCGCCTGAGCGGCCCGGGCCGCGCCCTTCCGGCCGCTCGCCGGCGAGGCCCTCCGCGGGGA
>NZ_LIPQ01000537.1 GCF_001418135.1 Streptomyces aureus | reverse complement strand
GCGGGGCCTGCTGGACCCACTGGGACTCCAGGCGGGTCAGCGCCTCCAGCTCGCCGTAGTCCAGGAATATCCCGCGGCAGCCGCTGCACTGCTCGATCTGGACGCCGTTGCGGTTGTACGTGTGCATGGCCGCATGGCACTTGGGACACTGCATGGTCGGCTCAACTCCCTGACTTCGCCGTACGAATGGTGGCTTCACCTTACGTGGACGCCGTAGTGGCCGAGTCGGTTCGATGTCCGGCGATACGGGCGCAGGTGTCGATCATCACGCCCTCGACCTCGTCGAGNNGGCGACGGCGAGCGCCGCGGTCTGGACCGTCAGGGCACGGGCGGGCACGTCGAGTTGGACCCATGGATCCGCGCCCACGGCCGGGCCGCCCGCCTCCTGGTACGCGCCCAGGAAACGGGACCAGATCTCCGGGGGCAGGATGCCGGCCGCGAACCAGGCTGCGGGGCGGGCCAGATCCCACGCGGGGTCGCCGAGACCGGCGTCGTCCATGTCGATCAGCCGCCAGGGGGCGTCGACCGGCGCCGGCGTACCGGGAGGCTCCACGGACCCGGCGTCCCGGACCAGTTGCCCCAGGTGGAAGTCGCCGTGACAGAGGAGGCGGGGGCCGTCCGGCGCGACGCGGCCGGGGACCGACCGCCAGGCGGCCAGGACGGTCGTGGCGGCCGGGTGGTCCGGCGCCGTCCGGCGCATCCGGTCCACCGCGAGGGCCGCTTTGGCCGGAGCCCTCATCTCGGGGAGCCGGCCGGCCGCCCCCGCGGGCGGCGGGGTGCGATGGAGCCGGGCGAGGAGCGTCGCTGCCTCCTCCCACGGGGCGGCGTCGGGGTCCGCCGGGTCGACGGGCGAGCCGTACGGCCACACGCTGACCGGCCGGCCGTCGAGTTCGCCGGGCGTGGACATCGGGAGCGGCGGGAGGAAGACCTCGCGGACGTCCGGGTGGGCGGCGAGCGCGATCCGCGCCCGGTGCGCCTCGGGGTCGGTGCCGGGTGCGTGCGCCTTCGCGACCAGTCGCCCGTGCCGTACGACCGTCCCGTCGTCCCGGTCCGCCAACACACCGACGAGGTCGCCCGCACAGCGGCAGGGCGTGCCGGGGCGGTGGGCGGCGGTGCGCGCGTACGCGGCGAGGCCGTCGAGGAGGGGCCGGTCGGGGAAGTCCACGGGGGCGAGCGTACGGGGCGGGAACGCGCGAGGGCCGGTCAGCTCCCCAGCTGACCGGCCCCACGCTGCCGTCCGCCGCACCCCCGTCCCCACGGGGTTGAAGGCCGGATGTCCCGACCCGGGCCGCTCTCCCGGGTCCGGGGCGCTGATCAGCGCCCCAGCATCACGCCCACGGACGACGCCTGTGTGACCACTGCCTCCCAGCCGCCGAAGACGACCACGAGCAGGGCCGCGAGAGGGAGGACCATGGCGGTGGCCACCAGCGGGTGACGCCGGCTCGAAGGCTGGGTGCTCGTCCGCGATGCCGTGAAAGCCATGGTTCCTCTCCTGTCGTGTCTGGCGCGGCGGGTGCTTGACCTCGGGGGACGAGTGCTGCACCCGCCGCTTGACATCAACATTAGGGAGCCGGGAGCGCCCGGACGTCATGCCCGCGTACCGACTTGCGGGCCTCCCGGAGGATGACGCCGCGCCGTACGGCGTACTCCCCAGGGTGGAGACAGGGGCGCGGAACCCGGGGTCTTCCCTGAGGGGTTCCGGACGGGCCGGTGGAGGGGTGGCCGGGGCGTGACTTCGCTCACTTCGCCGGGCGTCGCGCGAACGCCCTGGTCGGAGGGGGTCGGGAGAGCCTCCCGTGGCACGCGGAGCTCGCCTTCGGCGGATCGTCAACTCGGTTGTTGGGGTGGGCGGTTGGGGTGTCCACCGGAGGCGCGCATTCCTCCCGTGTACCCCTCAGCACTGACAATCGATCCAGGTGCGAGGGCGCGGCCTATGAGCGCCTGCGGGCGCCACTACGTAAGCTGTGCCACGTCGAACGGACGAGGGGACGGACATGGCGATGATGCGGCTCCGGCGCGAGGATCCGCGGATCGTCGGGTCGTTCCGGCTCCACCGCAGGCTGGGGGCCGGCGGAATGGGCGTCGTGTACCTGGGGTCCGACCGGCGCGGCCAGCGGGTGGCGCTCAAGGTGATCCGGCCCGATCTTGCCGAGGACCAGGAGTTCCGGTCCCGGTTCGCCCGTGAGGTCTCGGCCGCCCGGCGGATCCGCGGCGGCTGTACGGCCCGGCTCGTCGCCGCCGACCTGGAGGCCGAGCGCCCCTGGTTCGCCACCCAGTACGTGCCCGGTCCCTCGTTGCACGACCGGGTCGCCGAGGAGGGCTCGCTGCGCGCCGCCGACGTGGCCTCGATCGGGGCCGCGCTCTCGGAGGGGCTCGTCGCCGTCCACGAGGCCGGGGTCGTGCACCGGGACCTCAAGCCCTCGAACATCCTGCTCTCCCCCAAGGGCCCCCGGATCATCGACTTCGGCATCGCCTGGGCCACCGGGGCCAGCACCCTGACCCATGTCGGTACGGCCGTCGGCTCCCCCGGCTTCCTCGCCCCCGAGCAGGTGCGCGGCGCGGCCGTCACCCCCGCCACCGACGTGTTCTCGCTCGGTGCCACGCTGGCGTACGCGGCGATGGCCGACTCGCCCTTCGGGCACGGCAGTTCCGAGGTCATGCTCTACCGGGTCGTGCACGAGGAGCCGCAGCTGCACGGCGTGCCGGACGCGCTGGCGCCGCTCATCCGGGCCTGCCTCGCGAAGGACCCCGAGGACCGTCCCAGCACCCTTCAGCTGTCGATGCGGCTCAAGGAGATCGCGGCGCGCGAGGCACAGGGGCTGCCGGTCTCGCGGCCGCCCGTGCAGCGGGAACGCACCGAGGAGCGCAACACCCTCCGTCCGACCGAGCGCTACACCGAGCGGGACGTGCCCGGTCGTGGGCCGGAGCGCGGTGCGGAGCGGGGCGGGGAGCGCGGCGGCGA
Organism: Streptomyces aureus; assembly: GCF_001418135.1. Taxonomy (GTDB): domain Bacteria; phylum Actinomycetota; class Actinomycetes; order Streptomycetales; family Streptomycetaceae; genus Streptomyces; species Streptomyces aureus_A. Next base: position 5,668 of record NZ_LIPQ01000537.1, on the reverse strand, counting down.
ACGGGGTACGGATCGTGGCACCGAGCGTGGTGCGGAGCGGGATCGCGGCGGGCGGGGGCCCGGGCCGTCCTCCCGGCCCTCCGCCGGGCCCCGGACAGGTGGCGGCCGGCCCGCGACCCGGCCGGGTGCGCGGTCGACGTCCACGGGCCGGCGGCCCGCCAATCCGCGGCTGCTGCGGCAGCGGCTCTTCGTCTTCGTGGTGGTGACGCTGGTGGTGGCCCTGGGCATCGCCGCCGCCCAGGCCCTTCAGGGGTAGATCCCGGGGGCCTGGGCTCCGGCTGGGCCGGGTCCGGGCTGTGGCCGTGGCTGGGCCGTGGACGGGCCGGGTCGTGCCGGCCCGTGCTCGGCCGTGGGGTGGTGCGCCGGGCCGAGGGGCCCGGCACCCGCTCTCAGGCTCAGGTCTCCGGGCGGCCCGTCGCCACCGCGTAGAACGCCACCGCCGCCGCCGCGCCCACGTTCAGCGAGTCGACGCCGTGGGCCATCGGGATGCGGACCCACTCGTCCGCGGCCCGCAGCGCCTGCGTGGACAGGCCGTCGCCCTCCGCGCCCAGCATCAGGGCCACCCGCTCCATGCGGTGCGGTGCGGCCTCGTCGATCGACATCGCCTTCTCGGCCGGCGTCAGCGCCAGAAGCTTGAAGCCCGCCTCCCGGACCGCCTCCAGGCCCCTCGGCCAGGTGTCGAGCCGGGCGTACGGCACGGAGAACACCGCGCCCATCGACACCTTCACCGAGCGCCGGTACAGCGGATCCGCGCAGTCCGGCGACAGCAGCACCGCGTCCATGCCGAGCGCCGCGGCGCTGCGGAAGATCGCGCCGATGTTGGTGTGGTCGTTCACCGACTCCATCACGACCACCCGGCGGGCGCCGACGAGCAGCTCGGCGGCGTCCGGGAGCGGCTTGCGCTGCATCGAGGCGAGGGCGCCGCGGTGCACGTGGTAGCCGGTGACGCGCTCCGCGAGGTCCGGCTGGATCGCGTACACCGGCGCGGGGACCTCGTCGATGACGTCCCGCATCACATCGACCCACTTGGCGGAGAGCAGCATCGAGCGCATCTCGTACCCCGCCTGGCGGGCCCGGCGGATGACCTTCTCGCCCTCCGCGATGAACAGGCCCTCGGCCGGTTCCCTTCTGCGGCGGAGTTCGACATCGGTCAGACCGGTGTAGTCGCGCAGGCGCGGGTCGTCGGGGTCGTCGATCGTGATGAGTTCGGCCACGAGGTGATACTGCCTTGTCCGGGGTGTGGTGCCAATGTGTGTGCGGCTGTGCGTCGCCCGCTCCCGAGCGGTGCTACGTGACCAGGCGGTCCGGGCCTTCCGTCACGACGTCACCGATCACGATGACCGCCGGCGGGCGGACCTCCTGCGTCCGCACCGTCTCCGCCACCGTCGCCAGCGTCGCGTCCACCCGGCGCTGCGAGGCCGTCGTCCCCTCCTGGACCAGGGCGAGCGGAGTCTCCGGGTTCTTGCCGTGGGCGATGAGCGTCTCGGCGATCTTCCCGATCTTGTCCACGCCCATCAGGATCACGAGCGTCCCCGTGAGCTTCGCGAGCGACGCCCAGTCGACCAGCGAACGCGGGTCCTCCGGGGCCACGTGCCCGCTCACCACCGTGAACTCGTGCGCCACACCCCGGTGCGTCACCGGGATGCCCGCCGCGCCCGGGACCGAGATCGAGCTGGAGATGCCCGGCACCACCGTGCAGGCGATGCCCTCGACGGCGAGCGCCTGCGCCTCCTCCATGCCCCGGCCGAAGACGAACGGGTCGCCGCCCTTCAGCCGTACGACGGACCTGCCCGCCTTCGCGTGCTCGATCAGCGCGTTGTTGATGGCCTCCTGGGCCATGAACCGGCCGTACGGGATCTTCGCCGCGTCGATCACCTCGACGTGCGGGGGCAGTTCGTCCAGCAGGTCGCGCGGGCCCAGGCGGTCGGCGATGACCACGTCCGCCTCGGCGAGCAGCCGGCGGCCGCGCACCGTGATCAGGTCCGGGTCGCCGGGGCCGCCGCCGACCAGCGCGACGAAGGGGGTACGCGCGCGGTGCTGCGGGGCCGCGATCGAGCCGTCCCGCAGGCCCTCGACGATCGCGTCGCGCACGGCGGCGGAGCGGCGCGGGTCGTGGCCGGTGAGCACCGCGACGGTCACACCCTCGCCGCGGCCCGTCGCCGGGGTCCAGGCCGTGGCGGCCTCGGCGTCGTCGGAGCGCACGCACCAGGTCCTGGTGCGCTCGGCCTCCGCGGAGGCGGCGGCGTTCGAGGCCGGGTCGGTCGTGGCGACCAGGGCGTACCAGGCGTCGGCGAGGTCGCCGTCCTCGTACCGCCGCTTGGTCCAGGTGATCTCTCCGGCTTCGGCCATCGCCTCGACCGAGGGGGTCGCGGAGGGGGAGATCAGCGTGATGTCGGCGCCCGCGGCGATCAGGGCGGGGAGCCGGCGCTGGGCGACCTGGCCGCCGCCGAGGACGACTACGCGGCGGCCGGCCAGGCGCAGGCCCACGGGGTAGGCGGGGTGCGTCGTCGGCTGGGCGGGGTGAGCGGCGTGCTCGGCCATGGGTGAGCGGCTCCTCGGAGGGCGGGTGCTGGCCGCTGCTGCGATGAAGCGGCTGGTGGGACGGCGGCGGGGCGCCTGGTGACCACGATATCGGTGGCGGGGGCACGTCAGGGTGTGACGGATCTCCCGGGGGGGGCTACGCCTCCCTTGAACACTGCCGGTCCGTGCCTCCGCCAGGTGGGCCCCCGCGTGGGGGACGCTCCGGGACCGTGTTCGGGGACCGCGTGATTCACGGCGCGTACCGGCCCTTGGGGAGCACGGCTCTTCTACGCGCCACACATCACGCCGCACGTCCCGAACACGCTCCGCGCGCGTCCCCCACCTCCGTGTGCGGGTGGGGGACGCGCCTCGGAGCTACTTCTCGGTGACGCCCGCCGAGTCGAACGTGGCCACCTCGTGCATCGCGCGGGCCGCGCTCTGCACCAGCGGGAGGGCGAGCAGTGCGCCCGTGCCCTCGCCGAGACGGAGGTCCAGGTCGACCAGGGGGCGCAGGCCCAGCTTGTTGAGCGCGGCCACGTGGCCCGGCTCGGCGCTGCGGTGTCCGGCGATGCAGGCCGCGAGCGACTCCGGCGCGATCGCGCGGGCCACCAGGGCCGCGGCGCCGGTGGAGACACCGTCGAGGATCACCGGGGTACGCAGGGAGGCCGCGCCCAGGATCAGGCCGACGAGCGCCGCGTGCTCCAGGCCGCCGACCGCCGACAGGACTCCGATCGGGTCCGCCGGGTCCGGCTTGTGCAGATCCAGGGCGCGACGGACGACGTCCACCTTGCGGGCGTGCGTCTCGTCGTTGATGCCCGTGCCGCGGCCCGTGACCTCGGTCGGGTCGACGCCCGTGTAGACCGAGATCAGTGCGGCGGACGCGGTGGTGTTCGCGATGCCCATCTCGCCCGTGAGCAGCGCCTTGTTGCCTGCGGCGACCAGGTCGCGGGCCGTTTCGATGCCCACCTCGATCGCCGCGAGGACCTCGTCGCGGGTCATCGCGAGACCCGTGGTGAAGTCGGCGGTGCCGGGGCGGACCTTGCGGGGCAGGAGACCGGGGGTGGCCGGGAGTTCGGAGGCCACGCCCACGTCGATGACGCACACCTCCGCGCCCACCTGGTTGGCGAAGGCGTTGCAGACCGCTCCCCCGCCGAGGAAGTTGGCGACCATCTGGCCGGTGACCTCCTGCGGCCAGGGCGTCACGCCCTGGGCGTGGACGCCGTGGTCGCCCGCGAAGATCGCGACGGCCGCCGGCTCCGGGATCGGCGGCGGGCAGACCCGGGAGAGTCCCGAGAGCTGCGCCGCGATGATCTCCAGCATGCCGAGGGCGCCGGCCGGCTTGGTCATCCGCTTCTGGCGCTCCCACGCCTCGCCGAGCGCCTTCGCGTCCAGCGGGCGGATGTTGGCGATGGTCTCCTGGAGGAGGTCGTGCGGCTCCTCGCCGGGCAGCGCGCGGCGGCCGTACGTCTCCTCGTGGACGACCCAGGCCAGGGGGCGGCGCTTGGACCAGCCCGCCTGCATCAGCTCGGGCTCCTCGGGGAACTCGTCGACGTAGCCCACGCAGAGGTACGCGACCACTTCGAGGTGCTCGGGGAGGCCCAGGGCGCGGACCATCTCGCGCTCGTCGAAGAAGCTGACCCAGCCGACGCCGAGGCCCTCGGCGCGGGCGGCGAGCCAGAGGTTCTCGACGGCGAGCGCCGAGGAGTACGGGGCCATCTGCGGCTGCGTGTAACGGCCGAGGGTGTGGCGGCCGCCGCGGGTCGGGTCGGCCGTCACCACGATGTTGACCGGGGTGTCGAGGATGGCCTCGATCTTCAGTTCCTTGAACTGCTTCGCCCGGGCCTTCGGCAGCGACTTGGCGTACGCCTCGCGCTGTCGCTGGGCCAGCTCGTGCATCGTCTGCCGGGTCTCGGCGGACCGGATGACGACGAAGTCCCAGGGCTGCGAGTGGCCGACGCTGGGCGCCGTGTGGGCGGCCTCCAGGACGCGGAGCAGCACCTCGTGCGGGATCGGGTCGGAGCGGAAGCCGTTGCGGATGTCGCGGCGCTCGCGCATCACGCGGAGGACCGCCTCGCGCTCGGCGTCGGCGTAGCCGGGGGCCGGGGCCGACTCGGCTTCCTCCGCGTCCTCCGCTTCCTCCGTGCCTTCCGCTTCCTCCGCGACGGGGGCCGTCTCCGGCTGCGCCTCGGGGGCGGCCTCCTCGGCCTCCGCGGGCGCCTCGGGGGCGACTGCCTCCGCGGGCGCCTCGGGTGCCTCGGGGGCGACGCCCTCCGCGGGCTCGACCGGCTCCGTCTCCTCGCCCTGCGGGGCCTCGGCGGCGGGCGCCGCCTCGGCCTCGGTCTCCGGGGCCGGCTCGGGGGTCGGCTCGGTCGAGGCCTCGGGGGTCTCCTCCGGGACGAAGGGGATCTCCTCGGCGACCGCCTCGACGGGGGCCTCCTCGGGGAGCTGCTCCTCCGCGGGCCGCTCCTCGGTGACGGCGACCGGCTCGGCCGGTGCCTCCGCCACGGCGACCGACTCGGCAGGCGCCTCGGTGACGGCCGCCGCGACGGCCTCCGGCTGCTCCTCGGCGTCCGGGACCTGCGCGGCCTCCGGAACCTGCTCGGCCTCGGGTGCGGCGACGGGCTCCTCCGCCTCCACCGGCGCGGGCTCGGGGGCCTCGGCGGTCGGCTCGCCCTCGCGCGGGGCGGGGACGGTGGCCTGGACCTCGGGCGTCTCCGCCGGGGCCTCAGGCGCGGTCTCCTCGACGGCCGCCGGGGCATCGGGTTCCGACGGCGCTTCCGGCGCGGGGGTCGGCTCCGGCGCCGGGACCGGGGCAAGGTGCGAGGTCGTCGGGATGTTGCCCTCGGCCTGGACGAACTGCCCGCTCTGCGGGACGACCGTTTCTGCGGGGAGGGCCGGGGCCTGCGGGGCCTCGGGCTCCTGCGGCTGCGCGGCCCACGGCTCGGCGCCCTGCGGCGCGAGCTGCTGGTCCTGCGCGATCTCGAAGTACTCGGGGCCGCCGGTCGGCGGGCCCGGGTTCCGTACGGGCATCGGCGCGGGGCCGGTGGCCACGACCGGCTCGGGTACGGGGACCGGCGCGGGCTGCGGGGCCGGGGCGGGCGCGGCGGCGGGGCCGCGGTCGGCCAGCGAGAGGACGACGCCGCCGGCC
>NZ_LIPQ01000536.1 GCF_001418135.1 Streptomyces aureus | reverse complement strand
CTCCTCCGCCGGGACGCCCACGGCGGGATTCCGGCCGGCCACGAGCGCGCGCTCCACCGCCTCCGCAGCCGAGAGCCCCTGACCCGCCCGGAACGCGGAGCCGTACGCCTCCGCACCGAGCGCCTCCTCGGCCCGCCGCTCGCACAGCGACCTCGGCACGCCGAACGCCTCCGAGCCGAAGAGCCGGACACCCACCGTGTCCCACACCGGGACCGCCGCCCCCTGGAGGACCGCGGCCTCCTCCGCGTCGCCCTCGCTCACCGTCACCAGGGCGAGCAGTTCGATCGCCAGGACGAGGCCCACGAGATCACGGAAGCTGTCGTTGATCGACACGCACTCCGTGAGCAGCTCCCGCGCCTCCCCGAACGAGCCCCGGGTCCAGGCCAGATACCCCAGCACATAGAGGGCGTACGCCCGGGCCCACAGCTCGCCCCGCTCCTCGCAGACCTCCCTGACCTCCCGGGAGAGCGCGCCCGCCCCCTCCTGGTCGCCCCGGAAGGCCCGCGCCATCGCCAGCTCGATCTGCGCCATCAGCACATTGCTGTTCAGCTCGCCGAGTTCCCGGTACGCGTCGAGCGCCCGCCCGATCAGTTCCTCGGCCCGCGGCATGTCGTCCGTGAGCAGCGCCAGACAGCCCATCCGGTGCGTCGCGTACGCCTCCGCCAGCGCGTTCCGCGAGGACCGCGCCCGCTCACCGCACTCGTGGAGCGCCGCCACCGCCGCCGTGCCGTCGCCCTGCAGCACCGCCACGTACCCGAGCACCCACAGCGCCTTGAGCCGCGCCTCCTCGTGACCGGATTCGAGCGCCAGTGCCCGGTCCAGCCAGTGCCGGCCCTCCGAGAGACGCCCGCAGCCCACCCACGCGAACCAGAGCGTGCCCGCCAGGTGCTGGGCGAGATGCGCGTCCTCCGGCAGTTCAAGACAGAGTTCGAGGGCCGCCCGCAGATGCGGCAGCGCCGCCTCCGTCAGGGCCGCCACCTCGGGCTGGCGCGGGCTGAACCACTCCAGCTCGCACCAGGTGGCCAGGCCCATGTACCAGTCGCGGTGCCGCCGCCGCATCCGCTCCGTGTCGTCGAGCGCGGCGAGCCACTCGGCCCCGTACGCCGAGACCGTGTCGAGCATCCGGTACGCGGGACCGGCAGGGGTGTCCTCCCGGGTGAGCAACGACTGCGCGAGCAACCCGCCGAGCAGATCCAGGATCCGCTCCGGCGGCAGCTCCGGGCCGCCGCAGACGTACTCCACCGCCTCCAGGTCGAAGGGGCCGGGGAAGACAGAGAGCCGCGCCCAGAGGAGACGTTCCTCCGGGGTGCACAGCTCATGGCTCCAGCCGATGGCGGTGCGCAGCGTCTGATGGCGGGGGAGTGCACCGCGCGCGCCGTCCGTGAGGAGCCGGAAGCGGTCGTCGAGGCGGTCCAGCATCTGCTCGAC
>NZ_LIPQ01000535.1 GCF_001418135.1 Streptomyces aureus | reverse complement strand
ACTCCCGCCTGGTCGCCGCGGCCGAGGACCTCGGCTGCGACTTCCTGCGCACCGACCACGTCTCCGTCACCGGCAGGAACCGCGGCATCCGCCGCGCACCGGTCCCCCGGCGCGGCGAGGTGCTGAACCCGCGGGACGCGATCCTGCCGGCCCACCGGACGACCTCGGTCGACTACCCGTACGCCTGGGCCGGGATCTATCACCGGCGGCTCCTCGACCGCGGCCTGCTGCACTTCACGCACGGACTGCGGACCGCCGAGGACCGGCCGTGGATCTGGCGACTGCACCGCGAGGCGAAATCCTTCGCCGCGATCGGCGAACTCGGTGTCTTCTACCGGCGCGGAGTGGCGACCTCACTCACTCAGATCGGCGACGTACGACAATTGGATTTCATCCGCGCTTTCGACCAGGTGATCGAGGAGACCGCAAAGGACGCGGACGCCGAAATCCTTCTTCAGAAGGCCGTGCGCACCTATTGCGCGGTGATTTCCCATCACATCGGATCGATCGAACGCTTCGAGCCGGAGGTCGCCCGTCAGCTGAAGGCGATGAGCGCGGGCGCGCTGCGGCGCATGCCGCAGGACGTCCTCGACGAGGCCCTCGCCGCGATGGGCGGGGACCGCGCGACGATGCTGCGGAGACTGCGGCGACGCCGTCCCGCACCGCCGCCGACACCGGGCGCGGGCCCGGGTGCCGGTGCCGGCCCGGCCGCCGCGGAGGTGGCCGCGTGAGCACCCGCCGGACCACCCAGATCTTCTGCGCCTCCACCCTCTACGGCGCGGTGACGATCGCCGCCGCCCTGGACAGCGGCTGCTTCGGCCCCGCCGACCGCCGCATCCTCCTCGTCACCAACAACGCGGCCGTGCCGGAGACGACCCCGCCGCTCGACCAGGCCGAGGGCTTCGAGCGGCTCCGCGGCCGCTTCGACTCCGTCCTGTCGTGGAACGAGACGATCTCCCCGCTCCACCCGGGCGGCTGGACCCCCCGGGCGAGCGACCTGCCGCTCCTCCAGCGCCATCTGCGCAGGATCTGGGACCTCGGCGACGACCGCGTCGAACTCGCCCTGGAATCGATCCAGGTGACGCCCGCGCTCGCCATCGCCCAACTGCTCCCCGACGCGCCCGTCACCGTCTACGCGGACGGTCTGATGAGCTACGGGCCGACCCGCAACAAGATCGACCCGCTGATCGGCGGGCGCGTCGGCCGGCTGCTCCACCTGGACCTCGTGCCCGGTCTCGCGCCACTGCTGCTCGCCGAGTTCGGGGCGGTGCCGGAGGCCGTACCGACGGAGGCGTTCCTCGCGTGCGTCGACGAGCTGGCCGGGCCCGCCGCCACGACCGCCTCCGAGGACGGGCCCGCGCTGCTCCTCGGCCAGTACCTGGCGGCGCTCGACCTGCTGACCGTCGCCGAGGAGGAGGCGCTGCACCTGCGGATGGTCCGGGGCGCGGTCGCGCGGGGCCACCGGCGGCTCGTCTTCAAGCCGCACCCGACGGCCCCCGACACCTGGTCGAAGGCGCTGGCGCGGGAGGCGGCGGCGCTCGGCGCCGAGCTGACCGTCGAGGACCGGCCAGTGCTCGCCGAGGTGCTCTACCGCGAGCTGCGGCCCGCCCTCGTCGTCGGCTGCTTCTCCACGGCCCTGCTCACCGCGCGGACCTTCTACGGACTGCCGGTCGCCCGGGTCGGGACGCGCGGCCTGCTTGAGCGGCTCACCCCGTTCCAGAACAGCAACCGCGTCCCGCTCACCGTCGTGGACGCCGTCGTGCCGCCCCTGGACGGCGGTGCGGAGGACGGTGCGGAGGACGGCGGGGCGATCACGACGGCCCAGCTGAACGACCTCGTCGCGGCGGTCGGCTTCGCGATGCAGCCGAAGATCCGGCCCGAGCTGCGGGAGCCGGCGGTACGGCACCTGTCCGGGCCGTTCGCCGAGCGCACCCGGCACCACTTCACCCGCCGCCGCCTCACCGTCCTGAACCTGCCCGGCGGCATCCCGCTCCCCCGGCACCCGGGGGTCCGCCGTCTGGCGCGGCGCGCGCTGCGGCTGCGCAAGGCGCTGAAGAGGTAGCGGCCCCGGCGGCGCCCGGCGCGGCGGAGGCGGCCGCGGCACGAGCGGCGGGCCCGGGCCCCGTGCGGGGGACCCGGGCCCGCGGGCACGAACGGGAAGCGGTGTCCGGGCGGGCACGAACACGAGGAGGTGCCCGGCGTCAGGCGCGGACGATCTCCTCCTGGATCTCCGTCACCCACTGGGAGCGGTCCTCGGGGCACTCCAGGTACAGCTCGCGCGCGTAGTGCCGCGTCTCGTACCCGTTGGCCTCGATCCAGCGGGCCAGGGTCTGCGCGGTCGGCAGGATGGTGTCCATCGAGCCCCGGTGGACGACGGTCGCCGCCTCCTCGATGCCGGGCAGCACGTGCACCTCGACGCCCTCCGCGGCCGTCCCCTCCGGGACGGTCATGCCGGCGTGCACGAGGACCGATCCGTCGCCCTTGCCCGCGTCCTCGTAGTACGCGATCCCCGGGCCGAACCCGGTGAGCCCGGCGGCTTCGAGGCGGCCGCACAGCTCCTCGTACAGGGGCCCGATGACCGGGCCGATGTGCTGCGGGCCGAAGCTCGCGGCGACCGCGCTCAGTTCGGCGATCCGGACGGCGGGGATCTTCTTGACGACGACGTCCTGGGTGGACATGCGTCCCTCACTTTCGATGGCCCGGAGCCGCGCGCCGACCTGGGCGAGCCGTGCCCGCGCCTCCGCCATGGCCGCTTCCAGCTCGGCCTGGCGCAGACGCAGCATGCCCCGCAGCTCGTCCGCGTCGAACTTCTCGTCGAGGATCGCCCCCACCTGTTCGAGGGTGAAGCCGAGGTCCTTGAGCGCGATGACACGGTTGAGCAGGGCGAGCTGTTCCGCCGTGTAGAAGCGGTAGCCCGTGTGCGGGTCGACCCGGGCCGGGCGCAGCAGTCCGATGGCGTCGTAGTGGCGCAGCATCCGGACCGACACCCGCCCGTGCCGGGCGAAGTCTCCGATGGTGAACATGACGCCCCCTACGGAACGGCCTCACACGGTGTGAGGGTCAAGCGGCGCTGCTGAGGGAGAGCTTCGCGGCGAAGCCGAGGAAGAGGGCGCCGGCGGCGGAGGTGGCTCCGGCGGAGAGCCGACGGCGGCGCCGGAACGCGGCGGCGAGCCGGGTGCCGCCGAATATCAGCATCGTCAGGTAGAGGAAGCTGCCGATCTCCAGGAGGGTGCCGAGCACCAGGAAGGAGAGGGCCGGGTAGGCGTACGCCGGGTCCACGAACTGCACGAAGAAGGAGATGAGGAAGAGGATCGCCTTCGGGTTGAACAGGCTGATGATCAGCGCCCTGCGGTACGGGTTCTCCCCCGGCCCCGCCTGTACCTGCTCGGTCTCCTCGGCCACCGTCTCCCCGCGCGAGCGCCACATCGCCCAGGCCGACCGCAGCATCCCGTACGCCATCCAGGCCAGATAGCCCGCGCCCGCGTACTTCACGATCATGAAGAGCAGGGGGGTGGTCTGGAGGAGGGAGGCCGCGCCGAGCGCGGCCAGCGTCATCAGGACGGCGTCGCCGGTGAAGACGCCGGCGGCGGCCTTGTATCCGGTCCTGGTGCCCTTGCGGGCGGCGACGGACAGCACGTACAGCGAGTTCGGCCCCGGCAGGAGAATGATGAGGACGAGACCCACGAGATAGGTCGGAAGATCGGTGACACCCAGCATGAAGCGGAGTGTCGCATGCCAGTACGACACTCCGCCTGTGTGTTTCGTATCGCGGAAGACCAGAACGGGGAGGACTCAGAACGCGTCGGTCGGGACGTACGTGCCCCAGACCTCCCGCAGCGCGTCGCAGACCTCGCCGACGGTGGCGCGGGCCTTGAGGGCGTCCTTCATCGGGTAGAGGACGTTGTCCGTGCCCCCGGCCGCCTTCCGCAGCTCCGCGAGGGCCGCCTCCACCGCCGCCCGGTCGCGCCCGGCGCGCAGGGCGGCGAGCCGCTCGGCCTGCTGCGCCTCGATCGCGGGGTCGACGCGCAGCGGCTCGTACGGCTCCTCGACGTCGGCCGTGTAGCGGTTGACGCCGACGACGACCCGCTCGCCGCTGTCGGTCTCCTGGGCGATCCGGTACGCCGAGCGCTCGATCTCGCCCTTCTGGAAGCCGTGCTCGATGGCGCTGACCGCGCCGCCCATCTCCTCGACCCGGTCCATCAGCTCCAGGGCGGCCGCCTCGACGTCGTCGGTCATGCTCTCCACGACGTACGAGCCGGCGAACGGGTCCACGGTCGCGGTCACGTCCGTCTCGTACGCCAGGACCTGCTGGGTGCGCAGGGCCAGGCGGGCGGACTTGTCCGTCGGCAGGGCGATCGCCTCGTCGAAGGAGTTGGTGTGCAGCGACTGCGTCCCGCCGAGTACGGCGGCGAGGCCCTGCACGGCGACGCGGACGAGGTTGACCTCGGGCTGCTGGGCGGTCAGCTGCACCCCCGCGGTCTGGGTGTGGAAGCGGAGCATCAGCGACTTGGGGTTCTTCGCGCCGAACTCGTCCTTCATGACCCGGGCCCAGATCCTGCGGGCCGCCCGGAACTTCGCGACCTCCTCCAGGATCGTCGTACGGGCGACGAAGAAGAAGGAGAGCCGGGGGGCGAAGTCGTCGACGTCCATCCCCGCCGCGACGGCGGTCCGCACGTACTCGATGCCGTCGGCCAGGGTGAACGCGATCTCCTGCGCGGGCGAGGCGCCCGCCTCCGCCATGTGGTAGCCGGAGATCGAGATCGTGTTCCACTTCGGGATCTCGGCCCGGCAGTACCTGAAGATGTCCGCGATCAGCCGGAGGGAGGGCTTGGGCGGGAAGATGTACGTGCCGCGGGCGATGTACTCCTTCAGCACGTCGTTCTGGATCGTGCCGGTCAGCCGGTCCGCCGGGACCCCCTGTTCCTCGCCGACCAGCTGGTACATCAGCAGCAGGAGGGCGGCGGGGGCGTTGATCGTCATCGATGTGGAGACCTTGTCCAGCGGGATGCCGTCGAACAGGATCCGCATGTCCTCGACCGAGTCGATCGCCACCCCGACCTTGCCGACCTCGCCCGAGGCGATCGGCGCGTCCGAGTCGTGGCCCATCTGCGTCGGCAGGTCGAAGGCGACGGAGAGGCCCATGGTGCCGTTGGCGATCAGCTGCTTGTACCGGGCGTTGGACTCCACCGCGGTGCCGAAGCCCGCGTACTGGCGCATCGTCCACGGCCGGCCGGTGTACATCGACGGGTACACCCCGCGGGTGAAGGGGTACGCGCCCGGCTCGCCCAGCCTCTCCGCCGGATCCCAGCCCTCCAGCGCCTCCGGTCCGTAGACCGGGTCGATGGGCAGTCCCGACTCCGACTCGCGCGCCATTGGCTGTGCCTCCCGATGAGATGGGCCCCTGCTCACAGCATGCGCGGATCGTGACCCGCGCGCGCAACCACACACGCGCGGGAAGCATCCCTAGGTACATACGAACAGTCCCGGGGGGCAAAAGTGAAGCGGTCTTCTTCCGTCATACGCAGAGTGGTTCTGGCAGCGGCCTCGGTGGCCCTCGCCGCCGGCTGTACGGCCCAGGCGGCCGGTTCCGGAGGGGGCTCCGGGAGCCCGACGAACGCGCCGACGTCGTCGGCCCCGGCGCCGACCGACACCCCCACGGAGGACGGCAAGCCCCCGTCCCCGTCGGACACCACGACGACGCCCACCGACGCGCCCACGGAGACACCCTCCGGGACGCCCTCGGCGACGCCTTCCGGGACGGCGGAGTCCAAGGCCCTGATGGACGACGGGGACGAGACCGAGCAGGTCCGTGAGCTCCAGGCGCGGCTGCGGCAGCTCGGGTACTTCGACCGGGCGCCCACCGGCTTCTACGGGACGATGACGGCCGGCTCGGTGAAGGCCTTCCAGAAGAAGCAGGGGCTGCCCCGGACGGGTTCGGTCGACGAGGCGACCTGGCAGCGGCTGCTCGGCGCGAGCCGGAAGCCGACCGCCGACGAGCTGAAGCCGTCGACGACCAACCAGCTGGACACCCCCGACGCGCGCTGCATGACCGGCCGGGTGCTGTGCATCAGCAAGGAGAGCCGGACCCTCGCCTGGATGATCGACGGCAAGGTCGTCTCGTCGATGGACGTCCGCTTCGGCTCGGAGAACACCCCGACCCGCGAGGGCACCTTCACCGTGGAGCGCAAGGTCCGGCAGGACTGGTCGCGGCTCTACCACACGCCGATGCCGCTCTCGATGTACTTCAGCCGCGGCCAGGCGGTGCACTACTCGTCGGACTTCGCGGCGCGCGGCTACAACGGGGCCTCGCACGGCTGCGTCAACGTCCGGGACCGGGCCAAGCTCACGGCCCTCTTCGACCAGGTGAAGGTCGGCGACAAGGTCGTCGTCCACTGGTGACCGGGGACCCCGTCCACCGGTGATCCGGGGGGAGAGGGGAGAGGGCGCGGGTGGGACCGGGGGAACGTGCCCCACCCGCGCCATGTGCGCGGAGCCGTAGGTACGGGGGGAACCCCGGCTCACTGCGCGGCCGATGACCAGTCGGCTCACTCAGTACTGCGCCGCCGGGCTCACCGCCGTACTGCCCCTCGGGATCGGCGTCGACGCGCGCGTTCCGCTCCCGGTGTAACACTTCTCGACCCGGCGGCGCAGTACTGAGT
>NZ_LIPQ01000534.1 GCF_001418135.1 Streptomyces aureus | reverse complement strand
CGAAGTCGGCGCCGACGACATGGGAGAGGAGGATGCGGCGGCGCGGCACGCCGATGTGGCCGCAGCGGACCTCCATGGCGCTGGCGTCGACCTTCACGGCCACATGGACGAATGCGAGCGTGCCGAAGAGGACGAGCAGTCCGGCGGCGACGCAGCCGATCACGGCCATCAGCAGGGGCGCGATGCCCGAGGTCCAGGCCGACCCGACGGCGAGGGTGACGCCGAGACCCAGGCAGGCGGCACCGGCGGCCGCCGCGACCCACTGGAAGCGGTTGGTGGCGCGGCCGGTCCAGACGGCGGGCGTCCGCTCGTCGGCGTACTCATTCCGGGCATGGTCCCTCATATCGGGAAGCGTACCCAGGATCGTCCGGAACAGCGCGACGGAGAGTCGCCACCCGCGCACACCCGGTGATCGCGCCGGGCGGGGAGCAGCCCGGGAGGCCCATGCCCGGTGGCCGGTGGGGTCCCCGCTCAGTGGGCGGGTGCGACCGCCGCGAGGAGCCGGCCCTCGGCGTAGCCGAGGGCGGTGGCGGGGAGCGGGCCGGGGCGACCGCTGAGCAGGACGGAGAGGCTGCCGGTGGGGTCCGCGGCGGGGGCGGGTTCGGCACCGACGCGGCGCAGCGCCTGCGCGGCGACGGCGTCGGCGGAGCCGTGGAAGACGAGCGGGGGCAGTCCGGCGCGGCCGCGGGCCTCAAGGGCGGCGAGAATGCGCTCCTCGACCAGTTCGTAGTGGGTGCAGCCGAGGACGACGGTCTGGACGTCGCGGGGGGTGAGCGCGGCGGCGGCGGCGACCGCGCGGTCCACGGCCTCCGGGTCGGCGTGCTCCACGGCGTCGGCGAGTCCCGGGCAGGGCACCTCGGTGACCTCGGCGCCGTCGGCGAAGTCGCGGATGAGTCCGCGCTGGTAGGCGCTGCCGGTGGTGGCCGGGGTGGCCCAGATGGCGACCTTGCCGCCACCGGCGGCGGCGGGCTTGATCGCGGGCACGGTGCCGATGACGGCGATGTCCGGTTCGAGGGCGGCGCGGATGGCGGGCAGGGCGTGCACGGTGGCGGTGTTGCAGGCCACGATCAGCGCCTGCGGGCGGTGCTCGGCCGCGGCGAGGGCGACGGCGAGGGCGCGCGCCGTGAGGTCCTCGGGAGTACGCGGTCCCCAGGGCATCCCGTCGGGGTCGTTCGAGAGGAGGAGGTCGGCGTCCGGCCGGAGTCGCCGCACCGCGGCCGCTGCCGGGAGGAGGCCGATTCCGGAGTCCATGAGCGCGATCTTCACCCGGTCACCCTAGCCGATGAGCGTTCTGGGGCCCCTGATCTGGGGCAGACTGCCGCGAATGAGCACCCTCGCCTGGTTCGCGCTCCTCTCCCTGGTCGTCTGGGTCTGGCTGCTGTTCGGCCAGGGCTTCTTCTGGCGCACGGACCAGCGGCTGCCGTCCGCCTCCCCGGGGCAGGGGCGCCGCACGCGCGTGGAGCCGGATCGGTGGCCCCGCGTGGCCGTGGTCGTTCCGGCGCGGGACGAGGCCGAGGTGCTGCCGCTGAGCCTGCCGTCGCTGCTCGCGCAGGACTATCCGGGCGTCGCCGAGGTGATCCTGGTGGACGACGGGAGTACGGACGGCACGGGTCGGCTGGCCGTCGAGCTCGCCGCCCGCCATGGAGGGCTGCCGCTCACCGTGGTGTCACCGGGCGAGCCGGAGCCGGGCTGGACCGGGAAGCTCTGGGCGCTGCGGCACGGCATGGCACTGGCACGCACGCGTGGTCCCGGGTTTCTGCTCCTGACCGACGCGGACATCGCCCATGAGCCGGACAGTCTGCGGCTCCTGGTGTCGGCGGCGGAGGCGAACGGGCTGGATCTGGTGTCGCAGATGGCCCGGCTCCGGGTGGAGAGCCTCTGGGAGAGGCTCGTCGTGCCGGCGTTCGTCTACTTCTTCGCGCAGCTCTATCCCTTCCGCTGGATCAACCGGCCGCGTCCGCTGGCGACGGCCGCCGCGGGTGGCTGTGTGCTGCTGAGGACGGAGACGGCCGTGGCGGCGGACGTGCCGGAGGCGATCCGGCAGGCGGTGATCGACGATGTGTCACTGGCGCGGGCCGTGCGGCGCGCCGGTGGCCGGATCTGGCTGGGGCTCGCGGAGCGGGTCGACAGCGTGCGCCCCTATCCGGGGCTCGGCGATCTGTGGCGGATGGTCGCCCGCAGCGCGTACGCGCAACTGCGGCACAGTCCGCTGCTGCTCCTGGGGACCGCGGCCGGGCTCGTCCTCGTCTATCTGGTGCCGCCGGTGGCCCTGTCGGCCGGCGCGGTGCGCGGAGACGGTGCGGCGGCCTGGGCGGGTGGTGCGGCGTGGGCGGTGATGGTGGGGACGTACGTGCCGATGCTCCGCTACTACCGGCAGCCGCTGTGGCTCGCTCCGCTGCTGCCCTTCACCGCGTTCCTCTATCTCCTGATGACGGTGGACTCGGCGGTCCGGCACTACCGGGGTGTCGGTGCGGCGTGGAAGGGCCGGACGTACGCGCGACCGGAGGCGGCGCCGGACCGGTGCCGTGACGTCGCGCCGGGCGAGTGACCGTGACTCCCTTTCGGTCGGGTGACCGTGACGCCGTTTCGGTCGGGTGGCGGTGACGCCGTTTCGGCCGGGTGACCGTGACGCCGTTTCGGTCGGGTGGCGGTGGCGGCCCTCCGGTCGGGTGACCGTCACGTCCCTCCAGGCGTGACCGTGACGTCGCCTCAGGTGAGCACGTCACCCCTTCACGGAAATAGTTTTCCCGACACGGGGAGTAGCGCTGTCAATTCGGCGTGTACACATCGCCCCGGAGATCCGCGGATTGACGCTTAAGCATGCCCATGATCACCACCTGCACGTCTTCCGGGCACTTTTTCTTTATGTGTTCTTCATGCCCGGGTGCAGCCGGCCGGCCCGGGGCCCCCGACCCGCCGGTAACCCCCTCCGAACTCGGCTTTTACATGATCTTGGCACGTTCCGCCGCCCGTTTTTGGCCCGTTCGCTCGGATTGGGGATCCACTTCTTCACGAAGCCCGTCAAACAACCCTCTAATCAGGCTCCCCAACCAGCACATCGTGGGCTTAACTTATGTGCCATGACCTCCCCCCGCTCCACCTATGGAGGCGGTTACCACACCGCGCCGTCCTTCCCGGACACCCCGATCTACGACTCCCTGGTCGCGGAGCGGGGCACGCCTCAGATCGCCCCGATCCGAGTGCCCGCCGCCTACGACACCGGCAGCAGCTTCCCGGCCACCGGCAGCAGCTTCCCCTCCA
>NZ_LIPQ01000533.1 GCF_001418135.1 Streptomyces aureus | reverse complement strand
CGGAAGGGCCCTTGAGGCGGGGGAGCGCAGCGGACCCGCCGACCCAGGGCAGAGCGAAGCGAAGCCCAGGGCCAGCGTGGCGAAGCCACGCGGCTCCGGAAGCGCAGCGGACGGAGCATCACCAAGCCCGCGCAGCGGGCTTGGTGAGCGGGACGCGCAGCGTCCCGCCAGCGCTCCCGCGGAGCGGGTACCACATCGCTGCGCGATGTGCAAGCGAACACCCGCGCTGCGCGCGGGTGTTGCGCTCCCGCTCCGCGGGAGCGCTGGCGGGACGCTGCGCGTCCCGCTCACCAAGCCCGCTGCGCGGGCTTGGTGATGCTCCGTCCGCTGCGCTTCCGGAGCCGCGTGGCTTCGCCACGCTGGCCCTGGGCTTCGCTTCGCTCTGCCCTGGGTCGGCGGGTCCGCTGCGCTCCCCCGCCTCAAGGGCCCTTCCGGCTGCGCCTCCAGGACCCGGGGCCCGCTGACGCGGGCCTGGCTGGCTAGAGGATGGGGTGGCTCGGTTGTGGATCCGGTCCGGCTGCCAGCCTGCATCATAACGGTGATCACCTGATGCAGCATGTAGCTTTAGCGGAACGGGAGCACACCCCCACTCCCAGAGGAGAAGGGGCGCAGGACGGGACTACACGCACGACAGCGGCCTTCACCGGAAAACGAAAGCGGCCTTCACCACTCGAACGCCACCCGAGCAACGCGATACCGTGGCGAAGGAGAGCAACGGCGTGCGGGAGGGCGCGTCCCTGCCGGACATGACGCTCAAGGGGATTACTGCCCTGATCGAGGGGGCGACGCTGGTCGACCCGATCGTCTACGGCGAGTGTGGCTGTGAGAACCCGGAGGAAGTGGCGGAGCCGCGGGTGTGCATCGAGCACGCCTACTTCCCCCGGCACGGCTTCTCTCCGCGATGGGGGTGGGGTTCGGAGATGACCCGGAACCGTGATCTGGCCGGGTGGGACGAGGACGGGGGGACCGGCGGCCGGTACTTCGATACGGTCTAGGGTCAGGAGGAACTGACGCTCGCGGACGTCGTACCGGCTGAGGTACGCAGGCTGACGGTGCCAGTAGGGATGCCGGAGCCGACAGACGTCGGAGACTTCCTGGTGTCGTCGGGGACCGGCTTTCAGGGCTTCTGTGAAGCGGTCGGCGTCCGCCTGTACCCGAGACCCCCGGGCCAGAGGGTCGGGAGTCCGTGGCCAAGCGGCTGGTGCAGCGCGGGGACGCTCGCGCGGCCGAGACGCGTGACCGAATCCGTGTCGAGCGGAGCCGCGCGGCCGGCGCTTCCACGGTCGTCCTGAGGGCGGTGGGGGCCAGCTCGGCCCCGGGAGCCCGAGGGTGGGCGGATGGGGTCACAGGCCTCTGTCACACGCCGTGGGCGTGTTCATCGAGGCGTACGCGGAGGGCCTGGTGGACCCGGCCACCCTCACGGCGCAGCTTGACGCACTGCACGCGAAGAAGGACGCGGGGAAGCGATAACCGCGCACACGTGGCGGCCCTCCGCTTACGGCAGGCCGCCACATTTCTGTAGTTACTGCGACTCGACCGAAGGAAACATCCCTTAATACCGAAACGCTAAAGCGACATATGCCAAGGCTGGGTCAGTCTATGGATTTCCCCAAAAATAGACTTATGGTCGGGTTCGAACTTGCGCAATTCTTCCTCAGTTTCATCCCCTTCGTCCATTCGAGAATACCTCACACGCATTCTTCGAACTCTCTCCTCCAGATAATCCAGACGGGTGATCCTTGAGGCCACAACGCCACGCTCAGCACGACTGAGAGCGGAATCCTCCGCCTCACGCAAGCCTTGTTTGGCCCGAATGATGAGTGGCAGCAGTTCATCCACTCTCGCCACAAGCATCGAAGCATTCTGCATACCGATGGGTTGTTTGCTCACGTAAGTGATCCTCGCTGGAGGTACGGCCGCAGGCGGGAGGACCAGGGGCGGTGGTTGGGGATCGAGGCTGGCGGGGGCTGCGGGCACGTCTGCGGTCTCCGCGGAAGCCTCTGCGGCGGCTTCCCACAAGGCGTGGAAACGCTCGGATTCTGTACCGGGGTCAGCTCGCGGGATCCGCTGGGCCAGCTCGATGACGAGGACCTGTACCAGCCCCCAGTCCGGAAGACGTGGCTTGGTGAAGGCGTCGTGGATGCGGCTGGAGCTCGCCACACCTGAACCGAGCGCGCGTGACAGGTCACGGACGGAGGGCCAGCCGGCGCGGCGGTGCAGGGTGTGAAGTTCCGCGCTGAGGGTCTGCCGGGGGCCGGTCGGCAGTGGCGGGGCTGTCAGCTTGGGCACGTGCTCTCCGGTGGCTGTCCGATGGCGTCCAGATCTGTCCTACCGACACGGTACAGCGTCCTAACACGTCGGTCCGCGTACTGAGTTGTGCGCAGTCGTCGGGAACCGTCAGGGGGGCTTTCCCCGGCTCGAATCTGGAGGAGTCCGATCGGAACTCACCCGGGAGAACGGAATGCCCGACACGGCTACGGCGCTCGACCTGATCGCTCAGGGACTGCTGAGCGAACTTCCCTCCGCTCTGATCACAGCGGCGGTCACCGCCCTCGCGGTCTGGGCGGTCCGCCGCTACCGCAAGGGTGGCGACGGCGGAGACGGCACGGGCCGGCTCTGAGCTCGGCGGAGCCCCGGGGCGCATCTGCCCCGGGGCTCCGCCGCGTCCGGGCCGAGGCCTCGGGGAAATCGAACGGAGTGGCTCCGATTGGAGCCACTCCGTTTCCGTCTGGCTGGTCAGGGGCGTGTGGGAGCGCCGACTACAGGTCGAACTGGGCTCGATGTCGGTCAGCTCGACGAGGAGGTCGTGGGCGCGGCGGTCACCGTCGCGGAAGTAGACCTCTCCGAGGGCGTCGGCGGTGGCCTGCTGGAGTTCGCGGTCTGTGGCGCCTTGCTCCTGGGCGTCGAGGAGGCGGGCGGCGTGCTCGGGCGGCAGGGCGAGGGTGAGGTGGCGCATGCGGGCGTCGTCGGTGGTGCCGGGTGCGGCGGTGAAGCCGAAGCGGGCGCGGACGTCGACCATGAGGCCGGCCGTGGTGGCAGCGGTTTTGCGGGCCTTGGCCCGGATCTGCGGCTGCCACCGGCGGCGGACCTCGGGCCGCCATCCGGTCCGCGAGGTCGGCCCGCGGCTTCTTGATCTGATTGCGGACGTAACGCTCGACGGTGCGCTGGGAGACACCGAGCAGCTGCGCGACCTCCTTGGTGCTGCCGTGGTGCTGCTTGACGAGGTAGCGGACCTGCGCGCCGGCGCTCTTCGGGATCGGCCGGGTGAACGCGCCCGCGAGCGCGCCGTGCAGAGCGGCGTCGAGGGTCATGTCTGGTCCTCAGGTGGGTCTGGCCTCTGGGCGCCGGGGGGCCGAGTGAAGTGGAGGCGTGGTACGGCAATCTGAGTGGCAATCAGGCCCCGCCGCGCCCGGGAGGAGACTCCGGGCGGGGCGGGGCGTCGGCAGAGCGCCCGTACAGGGGTCAGAAGGGTGCGTGCTCGCGCTCGGCGGTGGCCCGGGCGCGCGGGTCACGTGTGAATGGATGGACAGCTCTGCCGGAGGTCAGCTCGCCGCGCGCAACGGCAGGCGGCGGCCGAAGACGGTGTCGAAGGGGTGCGCGTGGCGGGTGCTGACCAGGCGGTAGGCGCCGTCGTGCCGGCGCTCGGCGTGGCCGGTGTAGTGGAGGACCTCGACCGGAGTCAGGACGCAGAGGTCCCCGAATACGTAGTACAGCGGGGTCGGCCGGTTGGCGGCGATGAACTGCAGGCCGGCGTGGATAGCCTCGTCGGAAACGGCGTACCGGCCGGAAGTACTGCTGGGCATGCAGTCCTTCGCGTCGATGGTGACGACCTCGCTGGCGCGGGCGGCGATCAGGTCAGGGAACCAGCGCAGCGCCGAGGTGGTTCGGGCCAAGGCCTGCTGAATTGCGGGTGGGTAGGTGCCTTGCCCGCAGCGTTCGACCGTCCAGCCCTTCGCCGCGAGCGCGGCCGCGACGCGCTGCTCGTGTGCGTCCCCGACCGCCTTGCGCTTCTGCCAGTGCGTCACCATGACGTCCCCTCCGACACCTTCATCTGTAGGTGATACGAGCGTTCTCCTTCTTCGTACTACGTGCTCACCGTTATGCTGCCCTTCATGGCGGCATACGCAGACCCACGTTTTCGTCCTACGCTCTGGCCGGGTACGCCGGTTCCCCTGCCGGAGATGACGCCCATGCACGGGGTCCGGGCCGAGGGCGACTGGATCGTGTGGGCTGTCCCGGACTTCGACCGGGTCGTGGAAAGGGCGTCGCTGCCGGACGACTTCTACCTGCGCGAGCTGATGGAGGTGGATCCAGCAGACCTGGCTACCGTGGCCTGCTGGATGAACCGGTACGGGGGCCTGGGCGGCAGCATCGACGCCGGCAGCTGGGACCACGACGAGTACAGCCGGCTGGAGGAGCTCGAGGAGCGGGAACATCCCCGATACGGCCCCTGGTCCCTGCACGGCGACCTCGTACGCCACCACATCAGCGAGGCTCAGGCCGCCATCGCCACGTGGCTGGCATGCCGCCGCCCCGGCGGGCTGGACGAACTCGTCGAGACGGAAGTCACCGAACAGCGCCTGGCCGACATAGCAGCCGAGAACGACCACAACGACAGCGGCTACCCCCAGACCCTTGACGAGCTGCGCTCCGTCACCCTCAGCCTGCGGCTGGCCATGCTCCAAAACGCCCTGCACTACAACCTCGCGGCCTTCAGCGTCGGCCTGGGCAGCCTCACCGACCGCAAGCCCTCCATCCTCTCCGTCGCCTTCCTCCAGCTCTACAACCACCTCGCAGAGGACGCCACCATCCGCACCTGTGCGAACGAGACCTGCGGGCGGGACTTCGTCCGCCAGCGCGGCCGCGCCGAATACGGCCAGAACCGCACCAGCGGCGTCAAGTACTGCACCCGCGAATGCGCCCGCGCCCAAGCCCAACGGGAACACCGGCGCCGCAAGGCCGCCACGGCCCGCTCGGTCCCCGCCCCCACGAAGACCGCACCGACCCCGCACGCAGAGGAGCGGCTCGGATGATCCACCTCCGCGAGCACCAGGTCACCGCGGTCGCCGCGATCCGCGCCTGGGCCGGCCGCCCCGAACGCACCCCCATTCCCACTCGCGGCGCCCGCGGCACCCTCGTCTCGGCCACCGGATCGGGCAAGACCATCACCGCCGCCTGGGCAGCCCGAGACTGCTTCCCCAACGGCCGGATCCTCGTCACCGTGCCGACTCTGGACCTGCTGGTGCAGACCGCCCAGGCGTGGCGCCTGGTGGGCCACGGCGCCCCGATGGTGGCCGTGTGCTCGCTGGAGAACGACGCGGTGCTCAACTCGCTGGGCGTGCGCACGACCACGAACCCGATCCAGCTCGCTCTGTGGGCCGGGTCCGGGCCGGTGGTCGTGTTCGCCACGTACGCCTCTCTCGTGGACCGTGAGGACGTCGACGCTCCCGGCCAGCGGAAGGTTCGCGGGCCGTTGGAGGCTGCTCTGGCGGGCGGGGAGCGGCTCTATGGCCAGCGCATGGACGGCTTCGACCTCGCCATCGTGGATGAGGCCCACGGAACCGCTGGTGACCTTGGTCGGCCGTGGGCGGCGATCCACGACAACGCCCGGATCCCGGCGGCCTTCCGGCTCTACCTCACCGCGACCCCGCGCATCCTCGCCGCACCCCGGCCGCAGAAGGGCGCGGACGGTCAGGAGGTGGAGCTCGCGACCATGGTCGACGACCCGAACGGGACCTATGGCGCGTGGATCGCAGAACTCGGGCTCTCGGAGGCGATCGAGCGGGAGATCCTCGCCGGGTTCGAGATCGACGTGCTGGAGATCCGCGACCCCTCCCCCGTTCTCGGGGAGACCGAGGAAGCGCGGCGCGGCCGGCGCCTGGCGCTGCTGCAGACCGCGCTCCTGGAGCACGCCGCCGCGTACAATCTGCGTACGGTCATGACCTTCCACCAGAAGGTGGAGGAAGCCGCCGCGTTCGCGGCCAAGCTCCCCGAGACCGCCGCCGAGCTGTACGCCAACGACGCCACGGACGCCGATCTGACGGCCGCGGAGAAGCTGCCGAAGTCCTCGATCGACGCCGGGTTCTACGAGCTCGAGGCCGGCCGCCACGTCCCGCCCGACCGGGTCTGGTCGGCGTGGCTGTGCGGCGACCACCTCGTCTCCGAGCGCCGCGAGGTACTGCGGCAGTTCGCCAACGGCATCGACGCCAACAACCGCCGGGTGCACCGCGCCTTCCTCGCCAGCGTTCGCGTTCTCGGGGAAGGCGTCGACATCACCGGCGAACGGGGAGTCGACTCGATCTGCTTCGCCGACACCCGCGGCTCCCAGGTCGAGATCGTCCAGAACATCGGCCGGGCGCTCCGCCTCAACAAGGACGGCTCCACCAAGGTGGCCAGGATCATTGTGCCGGTGTTCCTGGAGCCCGGTGAGGACCCGACCGACATGGTCGCCAGCGCCTCGTTCCGCCCCCTTGTAGCGGTGCTCCAGGGCCTGCGCTCGCATGATGAGCGCCTGGTCGAGCAGCTCGCTTCCCGCGCGCTCACGAGCGGGAAGCGCAAGGTGCACGTCCGGCGTGACGAGGACGGCCGAATCGTCGGGGCCGGTGGGGAGGGCGACGGCGAGGACCAGGAGCAGGACGACACGCAGGCCGCGGCCGAAGCGGCGCTGCTGCACTTCTCCAGCCCGCGCGACGCGGCGACGATCGCGGCCTTCCTCCGTACGCGGGTGTACCGGCCCGAGTCCCTGGTCTGGCTTCAGGGCTACCAGGCCCTGCTGCGCTGGCGGAAGGAGAACGAGATCACCAGCCTCTACGCCGTGCCCTACGACATCGAGGTCGAAGTCGGCGTCACCAAGGACTTCCCGCTGGGCCGATGGGTGCATCAGCAGCGCAAGGCGCTGCGGGCCGGGGAGCTGGAGGAACGGCGCAAGCTGCTGCTGGACGCGCCGGAAGCCGGGATGGTGTGGGAGCCGGGCGAGGAAGCCTGGGAGAACAAGCTCGCCGCGCTCCGCTCCTACCGGCGGGCCACCGGGCACCTCGCACCCCGGCAGGACGCCATGTGGGGCGAGAGCGAGACAATGGTGCCCATCGGCCAACACATGGCGAACCTGCGCCGCAAAGGCGGCCTCGGGAAGGACCCGGAGCGGGCCGCCGCACGCGCGCAACAGCTCGCCGCGATCGATGAGGACTGGAACTGCCCCTGGTCCTTGGACTGGCAACGCCATCACCGCATCCTCGCCGACCTGGTCGACGCCGACGGCAGCTTGCCGGCCATCGCCCCCGGGGTGCTCTTCGACGGCGACGACATCGGCAAGTGGCTGAAGCGGCAGAAGAACCCGGGCACCTGGGCCCAGCTGTCGACGGAACAGCAGCAGCGGCTGGCGAAGCTGGGCGTGCAGCCCGACCAGACCCCGACCCCCGCCCCGGCGGCCACGCGGGCGACGAAGGCCCCGAGCAAGGCGCAGCAGGCGTTCCAGCGGGGCCTCGCGGCCCTCACGCAGTGGGTGGAGCGGGAAGGCGACCGGCCGGTGCCAAGGGGTCACAGCGAGCAGATCGCGGTCGACGGCGAGACGGAGCCGGCGATCGTGAAGTTGGGCGTATGGATTTCGAACACGAAATCCAGGAGGGACCGGCTGGACGCTGAGCAGCTCGCCCTACTCGCGGAGTTGGGCATGGACTGGGCGAGGCCGCTGGCGATCCCCCAGGCCTCCCCCGACACCCTCTGATCGCCGTCTTACGCCGTGACCGGACCCCGGGCCTCTTGAGGGCCCGGGTCCGGTGCGTGGCCATGGTTCGGCCGATGTTCTGGCGAGTCAGAGGTGCAACGCGGACTCTGCTGCACTCCCGGTGTTGGACGCTGTGGGGCCCCCGCGCCTGTGGGGAACAGACTTCACTGCGAAGCGAAGGGTGCTGGACCAAGCCCTGCGACGCCGACTTCAGTGTGGCCGCTTGTCGCCATGAACTCGCTCTCACACCCATCGGGCAGACGGAGCACTCCCGGGTCCGCGTCGAAGAGGTCAACGCGGCTTCCCGGATCTGCCAGTGTGATGCTGCCGGCCCAGGTGCTGTCCCGGTCAGACTCTCGGTTGTCGCTCCGGCGCGGGTCGTAGCGCAGAACGAGGGACGCGGTGACCGCGACTTCGCGACCGTCAGGCATAACCACGACGGCAGGGCCCGCATAGCGCTGACGGCCATCGCCCGGGTGGGAGGGCCCACGAGAATTCATGCCGGGAGGCTAGCGCGCAGCACGTGGACCTCCTAACCCCCGGGATTCAGAGGTCGGGCAGCTGGGTTCGGCCGTCAGCTCTTCCCTTCGTCGACGACGGCGAGGCGGTGGCGCTGTCCGCGTACGGATCGATAGCACCGGGGCGCTGGCGACGTGCGTCGTGACCCGCGCCGCCGGCTTGTCGCCGCTCGTAGCCTGCGTCAGCCAGCGCTGTCTGGAGAATGCAGAAGCCGGTAGGCAGAGGCAGACGATGTGGGAGAACTGACGCGACGGACTGCAGCTGCCGGCCCTGCCGGCTGGCCGCTTCGAGAGGCGGACATGGGACAGATCGAGCAGGGTTTGGAGCGCGCGTTGCGCACCCGGCCCGTTCCCTTAGGCACCGAGGCCCGCCTGCGTTTCCTGCTGGCAGCGCATCGGGGCTCCACCCTGAGGGTGGCCGCCGTGCTGGGGGTGTCACAGCGCACCGTGCAGCGGTGGGTGACGAAGAAGCCGGGAGCGCGTCGTCCCCCGGGTCCGCTGCAGGTCCAGGCGATCGAGGAAGCGGTCCTGGCCCGGTGGCAGCCCCGGATACGGGCCCGTCGGCGCGCCCGGGCCGAGACGGAGGGCTTCGTCTTCCATACCAGGGCGCGATTCGGGTTCGCGGCTCCTGCGGGGTCCTCGGACGATCCGCGGGTTCGGTGGATCACGCAGGATCTGCCGGGAGAGGTGGCCCGGGAGCTGTTCGCCGCCCGGGATGCCGGCGCATGCGAGCAGCAGCAGACGGTGATCTTGGCCCGCGCGCTGGGGCACGCCTACTTCCGCGACGGGGGCGGCCGCGCCCATGGTCTGAACATCGCTTTCAGCGACGTCGAGTTCGCCGACTTCTCGCTCGGCTGAGCCTGGCTCGTCGCGCGTAACCACGTCCGGGTGTTCAGTGTCGCGAGGACCTGACGCGACTGGCTGGCACAGCTTCGTACCTCTCGGCTTCCTGCCGCTCGCGCCAGTCCCACTCCACACGGCCGACCGGGCCTTTGCGGCGAGCCACGGGCGGCTGAGGCGGGCGCAGCTTGGCCGTCTCCGCCACGCGCAGCAGGTGTCCGCGGTCACCTGGCGCGGCGAGCATTTCCTGGTCCTCGCCGGAGACGAGCCGGGTGAAACAGGCCGCCGCTCGCAGGAAGACGCCGGCCCAGGGCGGTACGGGGTGGGCGGCGCAGCCGTCGGTGTAACGGGCGCGGTCGTGGAGGGCGAGCGTGGCCGCGGCCGTGTCGTAGTCGCGGGGGCGTGCGGTGGCGAGTTGCTGGAGGGATGCGCCGGTGAACAGCGCGGCGGCGACGGCCGCGGCCAGGCGCGGAGGTGCGGTCGCCGCGTGCAGCCGGCGGGCGACTCGCTGGGCGGTGTGCGCGGTGAGGGGCACGGGCGGTGGGCGGTGCCGCCAGATGATCGGGGGTGGCGTGCACAGATCGGCGCAGGGGCGGGGGCTGTCGTAGGAGATGAGGCGTTCCAGTGCGGGCAGGGTGAGCCACGGACCGGTCGTCGGCCCGGCGGGCTCGTCTGCGAGTGGGGATTCGGTGAGCGGTGTGCCGTAGTAGTGGCGGCGGGCTGCGTCGAGGTCGGTGGTGAGGGAGTAGTCGGCCGTCCGCAGGGCCTTGTGCAGGGCGGTGGGAAGGTGGGGGCGGTGGCAGACCAGGGTCAGGTGGATGCCGGTGAGGGCACGCAGCTCCAGGAGGCGAATTGTGCGGCGGGTGGTGAGGCGGTGGGCGCGCAGGACGGTCAGCCGGGTGACGGGCAGGGCGGTCATCCAGGCGGCGGCGGCTTCCCAGGCGGGCTGACGCCCGGCGGGGAAGCGCCCGGTGAGCAGGGGCGGTTTGCCCAGGGCGGCGAGAAGGTCGTGGGCGAGGCCGGTCTCGCTGGTGGTGCCCGGACCGGGGTGCAGAGTGATCCGGCCGGACGGGGGATGGTGGGCGGCCAGAGCGGTGTGCGTGTGGATCACGTGGTCATCGCGGTCGATGACCACAATGACGGACGGCGGGCGCGCGGCGAGAAACATGGCGGTGCGGTGGTCAGCCAAGGCGGCTGAAGGCCCAGCGCAGCAGTTCCTGATCCACACGTGGACGGCCGGTGCGGGCCAGGGCGGTGCGGGTGTGCGCGGTCAGCTGGGCCCAGGCGCGGAAGGTGCCGTGGGCTGCGTGGCTGTCGGCGAAGGTGATGTCGTCGGGATCGGCATCCGCCCAGATCGGGTGGAACAGCGGGATGACGTCAAGGACCTCGTCGGGGGTGAGGCGGGTGAAGTGCTGCCAGATGAAGATGCGGGAAGAGAGCATCGGTTCGCGGCGCAGCACGGTGTGGCAGCCCTCACCGCCGACGAAGATGATCGCCAGCTGGGTGGAGGGCTCGTCCCACAGATAGCGGAAGTACTCGAACGCCTCCCCGTTGAGCCACTGCGCCTCGTCGACGAGGAAGGTACGGGGGCGCTCGGCCAGGGCCGTCTTCAGAAGACGGTCGAATTCGCTGGGATGGCGCGGCGGCTCGCCAGCCAGGTCGAGCGCGGTGAACAACTCGTAGCGCACCGCTCGAGCGGTGGGACGAGCCCGGAAGGTGATCTTGCGGACGTCCTCGCCGGGTTCGAGTTCACGCAAGCAGGTGTTGACGGCGAGCGTCTTGCCGAAGCCGGCGCCGCCATGGATACACATCATCGCGCGGGCGGCGACCGTATCGCCGATGTTCTCCCGCGCGGTGAGCAGGGCTCGGGTGGTGACCACGGAGGCGTCGGGCAGGTCGACGTACTGATAGGTCGCCGCAGTCACGAGGGGTCTCCGTCTTCGTCCGGGGTGGAAGGTGCGCCCCGCCCGGCCGGGCCGTCCGGGACTACAGAAGCGGAGTCACGGCTGGACGGGAGCGGGGCGGGCCGGCCCGCCGTGGTCAGCGCAGCCAGGGAAGCAGGGGTGCGCCAGTCGGCCGGGGGTGCGGCAGGCGGGATGACGTACGGCAGCGCAAGCTGCGACAGGCTGGTGCCGGCACTCCGGGCGAGTTCGGCGTCGGCCTGTGCACCGGTCAGTGCGCCGAGCCGTCGAGGGGGCTCGGCATGGGTGGCGGTGGCGTAGCGCTCGCGCTGGGAAGCTTCGAGGTCTTTCTTCAGGCGGCGGCTGCGGGCGGCCCCTGCCCGCCGTACAGCGCTGACCTGTTCCTCGGTGGCCTGGTCGGCCAGGTCGGCGGGCCCGAGGTAGCGGCCGGTGGCCGCGTGATAGACCTCGATGCAGTGGTCGTGGTGGGGCATGAAGCGGATCCGGACCTGGATCCCGGACTGACCGGTCATCCACGGCCCCACATAGTCACGTTTCCTGAAGCGGATACCGCGGGTCGTCAGCATGCGGGTGCCGGCGTCCTCCAGGGTGAACGTCCACAGATCCGCCGCGGCCACATCTCGTAACGGGGTGGGATCGTCCTGCCACGCCTCAACCGGGGTCCTGCCCCGCAACGGCGCGGGCTGGTGTTCGGTGTTCCACCACCGTGTCCAGGCGAGCAGCCGGGCTGTGAAGTCCTCGAAGCCGAGCAGCACCTCGTCCTTCGGCCGGGAAGGGCGTTTGCCGGGGCGCGGCTGGCGGGCATAGCCGGGCAGCGCGGCTAGGAACATGCTCTCCACCGCCCGGTTCAGACCCTCCACAGTGCCCTTGAGGTGCGGGGTGTAGGCGGGCAGGTCCTCCACCGTCACGTCCAGCAGATCGAAGGCGGCGGTCACCGTCCGGGACAGGAAGTCCTTGCCGCGGTCCACCCGTACCTTCTCCAGCAGGCCGCCGAACGGGCCGTAGGGGTCCTCGCGCAGGACCGCGGAGCGCAGCGCCGCCAGCACCGACTCCCGGGAGGGGTGTATCGGGGTGACGGCGACGCCGGTGATCGCGTTGGTGGCGCAGTCGGTGAACCAGGTGATCCACGGTCTGCGGGCGGTGCCGTCGACATCGATGAGCACGGGGGCCTGCATGTGGTCGGTCTCCCACACGTGGTTGCGCCAGCCGCGTGGCCGGGCCAGGAACACATCATGCTTACGGGCCTCACGTTCACCACCGGCAAGCCCGGCCCGCTCCCCCGGCGTCAGATCCCGCTGGATCGCCCGGTGCAGCGTCGGGATCGAGGGAGGCGGAGCCCCCTCGCCCCTGGCCGCGCGAGCGGTCAGCTCACGATGCACCGCCGCGACGTTGCCCTTCCACAAGGCCAGCAGGCGGCGCACTTCGGGGGTGGCGGAGAAGCGGTCTTTGCTCTGGGCTCGCGCCCCGGGCTCCGCGGACTCGTCACGCTCGGCAGCGGCCAGCCACCGCCACACCGTGCGCTCGGTCACTTCCAACGACTGAGCCATCAGCCGCACATGCCGGGTCGTCAGTTTCTGTTCCTGTCGCAGGGCGAGCAGCCGGCGCACGGCAGGGCCGCGCAGCGCCGACAGAGAGGAGGAAGGCAGGCCTCCCCGCACGCCCGGGCCCTCCCCGTGCGCGCCGGAGCGGGAAGCGTCCTCTCCCGGCCCGGCGCCGCCGGTCACAGCGGTCCCATGAGCCGCGCGCAGGCACGCTCCAGCATCCGGCGGTCTACCACCGCCCGGCTCTTACCGTAGGTCTCGG
Organism: Streptomyces aureus; assembly: GCF_001418135.1. GTDB lineage: Bacteria > Actinomycetota > Actinomycetes > Streptomycetales > Streptomycetaceae > Streptomyces > Streptomyces aureus_A. The sequence goes on along the minus strand of NZ_LIPQ01000533.1, from coordinate 4,483 downwards.
CGGTCAGGTGCGAGGTCAGCTTCGCCCAGGTCCGGAAGTTGCCGTGCCCCACATGCTCGTCCACCCACGCGACATCGTCCGCGGTCACGTCCTCCCACAGCGGGTGGAAGGCAGCCATCACGGTGGCCACCTCCCGCTGGCTGAGGCGCGGCACCAGCTCCCAGGTCAGCACCCGAGAGGCCAGCGCAGGTACCCGGCGCAGCGCCCGTTCGCTGCCCGCACCCGCCAGCACAAGTGCCGTATCCGTGTCCGGGTGGTCCCACAACCCGCGCAGAAACTCCAGCGCCGCCCCCGGAAGGCGCTGTGCCTCGTCCAGGACCAGCACGCGGGGCTGCCGCAGCGCGTTCACCAGCATCAGGTCGGCCTCCCCCGCCCCGCGCGGCAGACGCCTGCCCAGCTCCAGGGCATCCGCGAGCACCCGACGCAGTTCGGGAACCGTCGGATGCACACCGACATGGACCCGACGGACCCGGGCGGGGTGCGGCAGCTGGGAAAGGGCATACTGCAGCCCGACGGTCTTGCCCTGACCGGCGTCGCCGTACAAGCACACCACCGCCCCCACCGCAGCCGCGTGCGCGACCGTCCGCAACACCGACCGCACGGCAGGCGTGTGCACCACCTGCGCACCCGGGACCAGGACCGGGACCTGCGCCAGATGCTTCTGCTCCCGCAGGAAGACCTGCCCGCCGGTACCTTCGCCGGCCACGACGTTCAAGCCCAGCTCGCTGAGCGGATCCGGCCTGCTCGGCCCGGCCACCACGGGCTCCCGCCCGGTCAGCAAAGCCCGCCCCGCCCGTCGGTCCCTGCGGATCACCCGGTGCAGCGTCGACGCCGACGGCACCGCAGCCCCGCCAGCCGCGGACAGCCGGCGCCTCAGCTCAGCAACGTTCCCTCCCACCTCGCCCAGCAGCGCCCACACCTCGTCCGACACCGCATACCCCTGCCGGATCCCGGGTTCCGTCTGCCCAGTCGTCTTGGCCTGCTCCAGCCAGCGCCACACCGTACGCTCCGAGACACCCACCGTCTCAGCGACCGCACGCACATGCCGCGTGGCCAGCTCCCCCGCCTGCTGCCGCTCCAGCAGACGACGCACCACCAACCCCCGGGGCAGCACAGGCCCACGACCGGCCCTTACCTCTTGATCCACCCCACGATCACACCGGCCCGGCCCACCTCACCGCATAAGACGTCGTTCCTTATGGCGTGATCGTTCGTTGATCCGTGCATGACGGATCTCATCGAGCGGTTGGTGCCGGACGAGTTGTGGGTGTTGTTCCGGCGGGTGGTGCCGCCGGCGGTGGTGATACGTCCGCAGGGCGGTGGCCGACGGCGTGCGGGTGACCGGGAGGCCCTGGCGGCGATCATCTTCGTGGCGACCTCGGGCTGCACATGGCGGCAGCTGCCGCCGGTGTTCGGCCCCGCCTGGCCCACGGTCTACCGCCGGTTCGCCCAGTGGAGCCGGGACCGGGTCTGGGCGAAGCTCTACCGCGTGATCCTCGACGAACTCGGAGCGCGGGGCGAGCTGGACTGGTCGCGGTGCGCGATCGACTCGGTCAGTCTGCGGGCTGCAAAAGGGGGCCACTGACGGGACCGAATCCGACCGACCGTGGCAAGCTGGGATCGAAGATCCACCTGATCTGTGACCGGAACGGGCTTCCGCTGTCCCTGGGCATCTCCGGCGCGAACATGCACGACAGCCAGGGCCTGGAGCCGCTTGTGTGTGGCATCCCGCCCATCCGGTCCCGCCGCGGGCCCCGGCGTCGGCGCCCGTCGAAACTGCACGCAGATAAGGGCTACGACTACGACCACCTGCGGCGATGGCTGCGTGAGCGGGGCATCCGCCACCGCATCGCCCGTAGGGGCGTCGAGTCCTCGCAGCGGCTGGGCCGGCATCGGTGGGTGGTGGAGAGAACCGTGTCCTGGCTGGCGGGCTGCCGTCGCCTCCACCGCCGCTACGAACGCAAGGCCGAACACTTCCTCGCGTTCGTCGGCATCGCCGCAACCCTCATCGGCCACCGCCGACTCGCCCGCCTGGATGTGCAAGGGCATTCAGTGTGAGGCTCCAACACTGCTGGTCCAGACACGCAAGGGCGTGATCTCAGGCTCTGTCATGGCCTGCTCCAAGCGGCTCTCCGCTTCCTCCAGGTCCGACCAGGCGACGACGCCGGGCATGCTGTCGGCCAGAAACCCCTCGACGACCGGACCAAGATGGTCGGAAACCACGTAGGTGCTGTTGAACGGCAACTCCTCCCGAGGGATGGAGCCGGTCGAGCACCGCAGCTGCCCGGCCTGCCTGTCGTGCCACACATAGAACGTCGCTACTCCGGAAAAGCCCAGCTCGCGAACGCGTTCCCGAATGCCGGCGGCAGTCTGCTCGAAGGCAGCGATCACCTCGGCAGCGGACAACGACTGCCGGTCCTCGTCCTCTGCCCCCAGTGACCAGGTGTTGGTCTCCCACTCCGTCCGCCGGTCACCCGGCTCCAATGCCAACGGCTCTTCGGCCACCTCAGCGATCCACGTCAACAGCACTGAAGCAGTATCCCCGCATGGAGTGACCCAAGAACCACCATAAGAAACGACGTCTAATACTCCAGCTGTAGATCGTGATCTTGATCGCGGTGCGGCCGCCGCGCGTTGAGCGGCCTCATGCTGGGATGGGCGTCTCGCGGGTCATTTGCTCGGGCCGGCGATGACGATGTCGATGGCGTTGGCATCTGGCCCCGGCGTGTTCACGGCGACGCGTACTTTGAACTGGCCGCGGTCGCCCACTCGGTGCACGAAGCGGGTCTGCTGCTCGACATCGCCGACTGCGATGCGCCCGTCGGGCAGCAGGAGGGGGCCGTCGAAGACGGTGGTGAACTCCGGGTTCGGGTGTTGGGCCTGCGGGTCATCAGGCGGTGTGAAGAGACGCACCTTGATCAGCCCTCTCTGGGGTCGAACCCGGACGGCCACGTGAGTGTCGCAACTGACTGCGGGGGCGGCGTCCAGAGCGAGGGAGAGGGGCACCCAGCCGGTTGCCCCGAGGTGCAGAACGGGGTGATTGACGTAGATGTCGACGCCGGCGATCTGCATGGTGTTCCTCCTGCCCGGTATGGCTGCGGCCACCGTTGATCATCGGCGTGTGAAGACAAACGATCATGCGGTGGCCGCAGGTCACAGCGTAGACCCTGCCCGCTGGCAGGCAGCGTTCGAGGAGCTGATGGGGCGCATAGCCGGACGGTTCGCGCGGGTGGAGGCCCGGCGCCGGGCGGGACGGCTGGTGCTCGGGCTGCTGTCGGACCTGCCACGCAAGAACTGCTGGACGATCGCCGAGTGGGCCGGGGAAGCGACACCACACGGCATGCAGCATCTGCTGTGCCGAGCCTCCTGGGACGCCGACGCGGTTCGGGACGACGTACGCGACTACGTCGTGGAGCAGCTGCACGATGAGCGGGCAGTCCTCGTCGTCGACGAGACCGGCGACCTGAAGAAGGGCACCCACACGGTCGGGGTACAGCGTCAATACACCGGCACCGCGGGCCGGATCGAGAACTCTCAGGTCGCTGTCTACCTCGTCTACGCGGGAGCGCGCGGACACGCGGCGGTGGACCGTGAGCTCTACATCCCGCGTTCGTGGACATGCGAGCCGGACCGCTGCCGGGCCGCCGGCCTCCCCGAGGACACCGCCTTTGCAACCAAGCCGGAGCTGGCCGGCCGTATGATCGGCCGGTTCCTCGACGCCGGACACCGCGTGGACTGGGTCACGGGCGACGAGGTCTACGGCGGCAACCCGCGTCTGCGGACCGCACTGGAAGAACGTGGGGTCGGCTTCGTGTTGGCCGTCGCCTCCTCGGCGATCGTCATCACCGGTGCGGGCAAGTTCCGGGCCGACGCGCTGGCCTCGAAGGTGCCCAAGCGGGCCTGGCAGAAGCTGTCGGCCGGGGCCGGCGCCAAAGGGCACCGCTTCTACGACTGGGCAGTCATCGACTTGGCCGACTCCGGACCGAACCACCACCAACTGCTAATCCGCCGCAACCGCACCACCGGCCAACGGGCCTACTACCGTTGCTCCTCACCTACTCCGGCACCCCTTGCCACGCTGGTCCGCGTCGCCGGGTCGAGGTGGCGAGTTGAGGAGACGTTCCAGTCGGGAAAGGGCCTTGCGGGACTGGACGAGCACCAGGTCCGCCGCTTCACCTCCTGGTCGCGCTGGGTCACCCTGGGCATGCTCGCGCACGCCTTCCTGGCGGTCACCCGTGCCACAGAACATGCCCGCCATCCCGCTCCGGACGGGTTGATCCCGCTCACCTGCAACGAGATCCATCGGCTGTTCACGGCGCTCGTTGGACCTGTGCCCGATGCGGTCCACCGGCTGCGCTGGTCCCTCTGGCGGCGCCGCCACCAGGCCCGATCCAGAACCAGCCATTACCACCGGCAAGCCGCCGATCAGACATGAAGATCACGATCTACAGCTGGAGTACTAAGGCGTCATCTCATGTGGTGG
>NZ_LIPQ01000532.1 GCF_001418135.1 Streptomyces aureus | reverse complement strand
GCCCCCGACCGCTTCCTCACCACCGTCGACTGTCCGCTCTCCCCGCCCGACGGCTGGGCCGACCGCGTCCTCGCCGCCGGGCGCGGCCTCGTCCTCGTCGACGGCATCGACGAGATGCCCGAGGCCGAGCGCGACCGCGCGCGCCGCTGGCTCCGCGACCTCCTCGACACCTACGACGGCAACCGCTGGCTCGTGACCTCCCGCCCCACCGCCGTGAGCGACGACTGGCTCGCGTCGGACGGCTTCGCCGAGCTCACCCTCTCCCCCATGTCCGCCACCGAGGTCGCCACCTTCGTCCGCCGCTGGCACCGGGCCGCCGGGCCGTCGGCAGCGCCGTACGAGCAGCCCCTCCTCGACGCCCTGCGCACGACGGCGGACGTCTCCCAGCTCGCCACCAGCCCCCTGATGTGCGGCCTGATCTGCGCCCTGCACCACGGAAGGCGCGGCTTCCTGCCCCGCGGCCGCAAGGCGCTGTACGACGCGGCGCTCGCGATGCTGCTCTCGCGCCGGGACCGGGAGCGGGACATGGGGACGCCGTACGGGATCGAGCTGGGCGAGAGCCCGCAGATCCAGCTGATCCAGCGGATCGCGTACTGGCTGACGCTCAACGGCCGCACGACGATGGACCGCGCGCACGCCGAGTCGGTCGTACGGGAGGCGGTGCCCGCGATCACCGAGGCGACCGGGTGCGACCCCGGCGCGGTCTTCACGCATCTGCTCCACCGCAGTGGCCTGCTGCGCGAGCCGACCGCGGACACGGTCGACTTCGTCCACCGCACCTTCCAGGACTACCTGGCGGCGAAGGCCCTCGTGGACCGGTGGGACATCGGCGTCCTCGTCGGGCACGCGGCGGACGACCAGTGGGAGGACGTCATCCGCATGGCCGTCGGGCACGCGCGCCCGCGCGAGTGCGCCGAGATCTTCGAGGAACTCCTGAAGGCGGCGGACGCCGCACCGGACCGCCGTACGGAGCTCCGCGTCCTGGTGGTGGCGGCGACGGCGCTCGACCACGCGCCGGAGGTGGCGCCGGAGATCAGGGAGCGGATCCTGGCGCGCACGGCGGAGGTGATCCCGCCGCGCGGCCCGGAGGAGGCCCGGGAGCTGGCGTCGGTGGGGCGGGCGGTCCTGGACCTGCTGCCGGGTCCTGAGGACCTGGACGACGAGGCGGCCCTGGGGGTGACGACCACGGCGACGCACATCACGGACGACGCCGCGCTGCCCTGTCTCGCCCGGTTCGCCGATCATCCGTTCCTTCCGGTGCGTTCCCAGCTGATGTGGGGCTGGTCGCGGTTCGACGCCACCAGGTACGCGGAGGAGATCATCGCCCGGCTCGACACGGAGGACCTGCGCTTCACGCTCGTGTCCGACAAGCAGGCCGCCGAGGTCGTACGCCTCGGGATGCGCCCCAGGGAACTGGAACTGCGGGCCGGTCTCAGCCCCGACGGCGTGGCTCTCCTGCGCGGGACGATCGGCGGCGCCGAGCACATCCAGATGCCGGGAGACCTCGTCGGGCTCCGGGCCCCCTTCCCTGCCGGGAACGAACTGAAGGGCCTCGTACTCTTCGGTCACCCCGGGGGCGGGCTCGCCTCCCTCCGACAGCTCACCGGCCTGACGTCGCTGAGCATCCACGGTCACGCGCCCCTGTCCGAGGAGGACTGGGCCGTGATGGCCACCATGAGCGCGCTCAGCGACGTCAAGGTGGCCGCGAGCAGCTTGAGTCACGTCCCGGAATCGATGCGGTTTCCGTCGGTGAGGTCGCTCGCCCTGGACTACGACGGCGGCGGTGCCACCGCGTCGCTTGGCCCTGCCGCACGGGCCTTCCCCGCCCTGCGCCAGGTGTTCCTCCTGGCGCAGGACGAAGCCCTGGTCCACGACCTCGCGCCGCTGGCGTCCCTGCCGCTGCTCGAATCGGTCTATGTGTTCGAGAGCCGGTTCACCGGCGCCGAGCACCTCGCCCCCGACGTCGTGATCAGCGTCTGACCCCCGTGCGAAAGGGGCGGCCCCGGGACCATCAGGTCCCGGGGCCGCCCCTTCGTGCTCAGTCGCTCCGAACGCTTACGCGTCCTTCGACAGGTTCGGGCCCGTGCCGCCCGTCGCCTCGATCGGCGGGGCGTCCGGCAGAGCCGTCTTCTCCTCGCCGCGGAAGGTGAAGGTGCGCTCGTCGCCCTCGCCCTCCGTGTCCACGACCACGATGTGACCGGGGCGCAGCTCGCCGAAGAGGATCTTCTCCGACAGCGAGTCCTCGATCTCGCGCTGGATCGTCCGGCGCAGCGGCCGGGCGCCCATCACGGGGTCGTAGCCCTTCTTGGCGAGCAGCTCCTTCGCGGCCTGGGAGAGCTCGATGCCCATGTCCCGGTCCTTGAGGCGCTCGTCGACGCGGCCGATCATCAGGTCGACGATCTGGAGGATGTCCTCCTGCGTCAGCTGCGGGAAGACGATGATGTCGTCCACACGGTTGAGGAACTCCGGGCGGAAGTGCTGCTTCAGCTCGTCGCTGACCTTGGCCTTCATCCGCTCGTAGTTGGACTTCGTGTCGCCCTGGGCGGCGAAGCCCAGGTTGAAGCCCTTCGAGATGTCCCTGGTCCCGAGGTTGGTGGTCATGATGATGACCGTGTTCTTGAAGTCCACGACCCGGCCCTGGGAGTCGGTCAGGCGACCGTCCTCCAGGATCTGGAGAAGGGAATTGAAGATATCGGGGTGGGCCTTCTCGACCTCGTCGAAGAGGACGACGGAGAACGGCTTGCGGCGCACCTTCTCGGTGAGCTGGCCGCCCTCTTCGTAGCCGACGTATCCGGGCGGCGAACCGAAGAGACGGGAAACCGTGTGCTTCTCGCTGAACTCCGACATGTCGAGGGAGATCATCGCGTCCTCGTCGCCGAAGAGGAATTCGGCGAGCGCCTTCGAAAGCTCGGTCTTACCGACACCGGACGGACCGGCGAAGATGAACGAGCCACCGGGGCGCTTCGGGTCCTTCAGACCGGCACGCGTACGGCGGATGGCCCGCGAGAGGCCGATGACGGCGTCCTTCTGCCCGATGACGCGCTTGTGGAGCTCGTCCTCCATGCGGAGCAGGCGGCTGGACTCCTCCTCGGTCAGCTTGAAGACCGGGATGCCCGTGGCGGTCGCGAGGACCTCGGCGATCAGATCGCCGTCGACCTCGGCCACGACGTCCATGTCGCCGGCCTTCCACTCCTTCTCGCGCTTGGCCTTCGCGGCGAGGAGCTGCTTCTCCTTGTCACGGAGCGAGGCGGCCTTCTCGAAGTCCTGCGAGTCGATCGCGGACTCCTTGTCGCGGCGGACACCGGCGATCTTCTCGTCGAACTCGCGGAGGTCCGGCGGCGCGGTCATCCGGCGGATGCGCATCCGGGAGCCGGCCTCGTCGATCAGGTCGATCGCCTTGTCCGGGAGGAAGCGGTCCGAGATGTACCGGTCGGCCAGGGTCGCGGCCTGGACGAGGGCCTCGTCGGTGATGGAGACCCGGTGGTGGGCCTCGTACCGGTCGCGCAGACCCTTGAGGATCTCGATGGTGTGCGGCAGCGACGGCTCGGCGACCTGGATGGGCTGGAAGCGGCGCTCGAGGGCCGCGTCCTTCTCCAGGTACTTCCGGTACTCGTCCAGCGTGGTCGCACCGATGGTCTGGAGCTCACCGCGGGCCAGCATCGGCTTGAGGATGCTGGCGGCGTCGATCGCGCCCTCGGCGGCACCCGCACCCACGAGGGTGTGGAGCTCGTCGATGAACAGGATGATGTCGCCGCGGGTGCGGATCTCCTTGAGGACCTTCTTCAGGCGCTCCTCGAAGTCACCGCGGTAGCGGGAGCCGGCGACCAGCGCGCCGAGGTCGAGGGTGTAGAGGTGCTTGTCCTTGAGGGTCTCGGGCACCTCGCCCTTGACGATGGCCTGCGCCAGGCCCTCGACGACGGCGGTCTTGCCGACGCCGGGCTCGCCGATGAGGACCGGGTTGTTCTTGGTGCGGCGGGACAGCACCTGCATGACCCGCTCGATCTCCTTCTCGCGCCCGATGACCGGGTCGAGCTTGGATTCGCGGGCCGCCTGGGTGAGGTTGCGCCCGAACTGGTCGAGGACCAGGGACGTCGAGGGGGTGCCCTCGGCAGGACCGCCGGCCGTGGCGGCTTCCTTGCCCTGGTAGCCGGAGAGCAGCTGGATGACCTGCTGCCGCACCCGGTTGAGGTCGGCGCCCAGCTTCACGAGGACCTGGGCGGCGACGCCCTCGCCCTCGCGGATCAGGCCGAGCAGGATGTGCTCGGTGCCGATGTAGTTGTGGCCGAGCTGGAGGGCCTCACGGAGCGAGAGCTCCAGGACCTTCTTGGCGCGAGGGGTGAAGGGGATGTGCCCGGACGGGGCCTGCTGCCCCTGCCCGATGATCTCCTCCACCTGCTGGCGGACCGCCTCGAGCGAAATCCCGAGGCTCTCCAGGGCCTTAGCGGCGACACCCTCACCCTCGTGGATAAGGCCCAGAAGGATGTGCTCGGTGCCGATGTAGTTGTGGTTGAGCATCCGGGCTTCTTCCTGAGCCAGGACGACAACCCGCCGCGCGCGGTCGGTGAACCTCTCGAACATCGTTAATCGCTCCTCAGAGCGGTCAGTCAGTTAGGGGTCGATCCCCTCCCTGTCCTTCCGCAGCTTAGTCCCGCAAGCGGGGACCGCTCATTCCAACTGCCGACATCCGTCCGGATCACCCCCTCTTCCGCGGGGAGACCTGCTGCCGAACAGCCGACAAATGCTCCAACCCGATGGTGCGAGACGATGTTCCCGCAGGCCAAGTAGTTACCCGCGCCATCAGTACGCCGATGGCGAACGTGAGACGCCGAAGCCCGCGAGTCGCCCCTCTCCACTAGGAATGTCTTACCCGTAAGGACTGACACTCCATGCGGCGCACCCCGGTTCCCTCCGCTACCAGCGAACACCCTTGCGCCGCCGAATGCACTCGTACGCCCCATCACGGACACATTGCGCGTTCGGAGGGGGACTGTGCGTCACCGGCAACGGGGAGTCGGGCGGCCGTCGCGCCCTCTGGGGCGTAACCAACGTGCCCCTCCGGGAGTTCCCCGGTCATGCCCCTCACCGTCCCGCTTCCCCGTACGCCGATCGACGGCGGTCTCGCACGGTGGTACGAGCACGAGCTCGGCTGGGCGACGGTGGCCGGCCCGCCGGTGCAGCTGGTCACGGGGCTGCGCTTCGACGCCCTGGAGCTGCCCGCGACGGCCGGCCGCGGTGTACTGCGCAGGATGGGTCCGGCGACGGGTCCGGTGGCCCTGCTGGGGCGCCGGATGAGGCTGCTCGTGGCCGCGGGGAGCGCGGAGGAGCTGCCGGGACTGCTCGACTGGCTCGAGTGGGGCGGGATCTCGCTGGATCTCGTCGCGCTGGGCACCGACGGCCGGATGACCGCGCCCCTTCCCCCGGGGCGGGGCGGATCCGGCGCGCCGGGCGCCGCCGTGTGGCTGCGGGCCCCGGCACCGGGCCGCGAGGTCGAGTCCTCGCTGCCGGCCCTGCGGTCCGCGCCGTGGGGCGAGGGGACCGCCCCGTGCTTGGTGCGTCTCGTGGCCGCCGCCGCCGCGGAGTGCCACCGGGTGCGGCTGCTGAGTGCCCGGGCCCGGGGGCCGGCGGCTCAGCAGCAGTCGCCTCAGCGGTTCGCGTCCTCGTAGGCGGCCTTGATGTCGGCGGGAACGCGACCGCGGTCGTTCACGTTCATGCCGTTCTCCTTGGCCCACGCGCGGATCTTCGCGGTGTCCTGGCTGCCCGTCGCCACGGCGCGGCCCTTGCCGCGTCCACCGGTGGTGCGACCACCGGTGCGACGCGGCAAG
>NZ_LIPQ01000531.1 GCF_001418135.1 Streptomyces aureus | reverse complement strand
CCACCACATGAGATGACGCCTAAGTAGAGTGTGATGTGCCGCCTACATGACAGTGAGCTGCCTGGGGATGTACCGCGTCATGTCAGCCACCAGAACACAAGGCATCGCCTCGTGTCAGCGACCAGCCATCGCCATAGGCCCGAGACCGGCAAGAGCATGCCGCTCCTGCCGGCGGGCTCGCTGTCTTGACGGCAGCAGCCGCCATGCTCGTCGGAAGGTGGGCGCAGCGGCATCACGGGAGGGGACGCGCATTAGCGATACCGGGTGGTGCTGCTACGGGCCGGCGTACGGCTCGCAGGCAACGCCATCCCCATCCCGGTCCAGCTCATCCCGATACCCCGGCTCGCCAGGGCTCAACGGTGCCGCTCCGGCGTCCCGCGCTGCATCACAGTTCTCGTAGTACGCCGCTGCTGATGTGGCTGGCTCCGGCAAGTCAGGCGTCACGGGATCGGGAGCCTCGGTCTCAGGAACGACGTCCGGCTCAGACGTATCGGGCTCAGGCGTCTCAACGGGCGGGGGTACCGGGGCTGGCACGGCTGGTGTCTCAGTCACCGTCTCGGTCACCGTAGCTGTGGGGGGAGCAGGGTCGGGGCGTTCGCCCTCGGCGGGGCCTTCACAGGCGCTGAGGATGGCTCCCAGCGCTAGGAAGGCCACCAGCAGTACAGCGACCACGAACCCACCCTTGGCCCAAATCGAGCGACGCACCCACCAGCCGCCCGTTCTGTCGTGGTCATCCATCGGCACCGCCACGTTGAAGGATCTCCACTCAGTGGAACATCACCCGGTTGGCCCCGCATCACGATGAACCAGCTCTGTCTGCCCGGCCATGGCCCGCCGTGTGCGATCGAGACAGCCATGCAGACACCCAGACGACCAGACGAGGACAAGAGGGCTGATCGGAGCGCCGCCAGGTCACCGGCGGGGAGACGCGGTTGTACCACTCGTGCGGGGGCTCGATGCCGTCCCAGCCGATGACGGCCCGGGCCGGCTCGACCTCGACCACGTCGTCGGACGCGCCGGGGTGAACGGCGGTGAGGTGCTCGCGCGCGGCGGCGTGCAGCAAGTCTGCGGAGGCGTCCAGGGCGGCGGCCGGGCCCGTGCTCCAGCACAGGGAGCAGCGGGGCTGGAGGAACGCGGCGTGGTCAAGAGCGAAGAGGGAAGGCGTCACGCCCGACCAACGAGCGGGCCCAGGGGAGGACATCGATCCCCGGCGGACTCCTACGGCAATCTGACGGACGCCGGTACGAGCGCGGTCCCTTGAGACCGGTGGGTGGTCAAGGGGGTGCGGCGGGAGCGGGGCGGGGTTGCCTTACAAGTTGCCTTACAAGTTGCTCTACAACTTGCCCTACAAGTTGCCTCCCAAGTTGCCCTACAAGTGGCCTCCAGGGTCTCGGGCTGGGAGGCGGCGCAGCGCTGTGATCTGCGGGTCAAGGGGTCCGGGCGGGACGGGCGGCGGCGCCGACTTCTTCTGTACAGGACTCTTCCAGGGCCTACAGAAGCCGATCTCAGGATCCATCGACCTGTGCAGACACAGAGCGGTGCCGGCCTGAGGTAACCGTCGACCTTGCAGAGGCGCGCCGCCTGTTCACGCAGCCGCGGCGGCGGTGACGTCCTGGTGCTCGCGTACGGCGAGGAAGATCGTTCTCGCCTAATTGGGCGAGCGCCCCTCGGCCTGGTGCGGGCGCGGTTGGGGCGGCCCGGCGGTACTGCTCCCAGAGCGCGTCTGGGCGCCGGGCCTCGCCCGCGCACGCCATATCGGCGCGGGCTGGAGCCGACCCTACGGCAGCGACGCGGACCCGGTCCCGGGATTGGCCGGGCCGCCACCGAGGCGGCGCCGGGCGGGCCTTGGCTCCGGCAGCCCGGCGGGGGTGGGTTCGGCGGTCCAGTCGCCGGCGGCGGCGCGCTCGGCGGCTGTCATCGCCCGCGGGCCACGGGCGGCCGGCTCGGGTAGATCGGTGCGGCCGGGGACGAGGGGACGGCGTGGTGCGGTGGTCACCGCCCCAGTCTCCCCGGCGCCCGCGCCCTGGCCTTTGGCGGGTCCACCTCTTCGTACGGCTACGCGTACAAAGAGGTGTCGTCGTGCGGATCGGGCTTGCCCACGAGGTCTGACCTGCGCGAACGGGGCGATCCCTGAAAGGGGGGATTCACACCTCCGGTCCCACCTTCGGTGCAACCCCTAGTGCGCCTGTGCAGACAACGGTGGGAACACCCTTCGGTGCAACCTTCCCGAGGCGGGACCCGGTAGGGCTTGCCCGCCCCGGAGCAGCTGTCACAGACGTACGGCCTCCGGCTCGCGCTGTCAGGGGCCGGCGCTACAGGTCGGCGAGGCCGAGGACGGCGGTGACGTACAGGGCGCCGAACGCGCAGGCGACCGTCAGGGGGATGCCGAGGCGGGGGTGGCGCCAGACGAGGTAGCCGGGCACGGCCAGGGCGAGCAGGCCGACGGTGGGCACGAGCAGCAGGACCAGAAACGTGGTCGTGGACATGGGAGTCCCCCTCAATGTGGGTGTGGAATGGCCGATCGGTCGACGCGGCGATCCGCACTTTCAAGGAGTGAGGGGTTAGCCGCGCAACTCCCCCGGCCCGCAAGACCCCGAGGGGATCTCATTCAATAGCTCGCGGACTTCTGGCCTGGTCCTTCTCACGGCCCGGCAAGCCTTAGAGGTCCTAACAGAAGCTGTTGATCATGTGACTGTCGGCTTGGTTGCTCGTTGGTCCGTCCGTGACGAAGAGGAACTCCCGGCCGTGGATCGTCTCGGACGAACTATGGCTGCTCATCGAGCCGTTGTTGCCGGTCCCGGCGCCGAAGCTGGTGGCGGGGCGGCCGCGGGTGCCTGACCGGCAGGCTCTGTGCGGGATCCTGTTCGTGCTCCACACCGGCATCCAGTGGGAGTACCTGCCCCAGGAGCTCGGCTTCGGATCCGGCATGACCTGCTGGAGGCGGCTCGCCGTCTGGAACGAGGCCGGCGTGTGGGATCAGCTGCACCTGGTCCTGCTCAAGAAGCTGCGGTCGGCCAAGCAGCTGGACTGGTCTCGGGCGGTGATCGACTCCAGCCACGTCCGGGCCGCTCGACGCGGCCCAAAAGCGGACCCAGCCCGGTCGACCGATCCCGGCCGGGCCGCAAGCACCACGTCCTCGTCGACGGGCAGGGC
>NZ_LIPQ01000530.1 GCF_001418135.1 Streptomyces aureus | reverse complement strand
GACCGGTGGTGCGGGGGGCGGGCTCTCAACCCGCGTACGGATCGGGGGTGATGCCCGGACGCGCCAGGAACGCGAAGTCGCAGCCCGTGTCGGCCTGGGAGATCTGCTCCATGTAGAGCGCGCCGTAGCCGCGCTCGTACCGGGCGGGCGGCGGTGTCCAGGCGGCCCGGCGGACGTCCAGCTCCTCGTCCGTGACGTGCAGATGGAGGGAGCGTGCGGCGACGTCGAGCGTGATCGTGTCGCCCGTACGGACGAGGGCAAGGGGTCCGCCGACATGCGACTCGGGTGCCACATGCAGCACACACGCCCCGTAACTCGTCCCACTCATCCGGGCGTCGGAGATCCGCACCATGTCCCGCACGCCCTGTTCGAGCAGGTACCGGGGGATGGGCAGCATGCCGTACTCCGGCATCCCCGGACCGCCCTTCGGGCCCGCGCCGCGCAGCACCAGCACATGCTCGGGCGTGATGCCGAGCGCCGGGTCGTCGATGGTCCGCTGCATCGTCCGGTAGTCGTCGAAGACGACCGCGGGACCTGTGTGCTTGAGCAACCGCGGCTCGGCCGCGATGTGCTTGATGACGGCGCCGTCGGGGCAGAGGTTGCCCCGCAGCACGGCGACCCCGCCCTCGGCGGCCAGCGGCCTCGAACGGTCCCGGATCACCTCCTCGTCGTGGACGAGCGCGCCGTCGAGCTGCTCCCGCAGCGTGGTGTGCGAGACCGTCGGGCGGTCCAGGTGCAGGACATCGGTGAGCCGGGAGAGGAAGCCCGGCATCCCGCCCGCGAAGTGGAAGTCCTCCATCAGGAACCGCCCGCCCGGCCGCAGGTTCGCGAGGACCGGCACCGTCCGCGCGATCCGGTCGAAGTCGTCGAGCGTCAGCTTCACCCCCGAGCGCCCCGCCATCGCGATCAGATGGATCACCGCGTTGGTCGAGCCGCCGAGCGCCAGGACGGCTGCGACCGCGTCCTCGTACGCCTCCCGCGTCAGGATCCGCGACAACCGCAGGTCCTGCCGTACGAGTTCCACGATCCGCAGCCCCGAGGCCGCCGCCATGCGGTCGTGCCCCGAGTCGACCGCCGGCACCGAGGAGGCACCCGGCACGGTCACGCCGAGGGTCTCCGCGGCGGCGGTCAGCGTGGACGCCGTCCCCATCGTCATGCAGTGCCCGGGGGAGCGGGCGAGGCCGCTCTCCAGTTCCGCGATCTCGCAGTCGCCGATCCGTCCCGCCCGCTTCTCGTCCCAGTACTTCCACATGTCCGTACCGGAGCCGAGCGTCTCGCCCCGCCAGTGCCCCGGCAGCATGGGCCCCGCCGGAACGAACACCGTGGGCAGGTCCACCGAGGCCGCGCCCATGAGGAGCGCCGGGGTGGTCTTGTCGCAGCCGCCCATCAGCACCGCCCCGTCCACCGGGTACGAGCGCAGCAGTTCCTCCGTCTCCAGTGCGAGGAGGTTGCGGTAGAGCATCGGGGTCGGCTTCTGGAACGTCTCCGAGAGGGTGGAGACCGGGAACTCCAGCGGGAAGCCGCCGGCCTGCCACACCCCGCGCTTCACGGCCTGCGCGCGGTCGCGGAGGTGGACGTGGCAGGGGTTGATGTCGGACCAGGTGTTGAGGATCGCGATGACCGGCTTCCCGAGGTGCTCCTCGGGCAGATAGCCGAGCTGTCGGGTGCGGGCCCGGTGGCTGAAGGAGCGCAGGCCGTCGGTGCCGTACCACTGGTGACTGCGCAGGTCCTCGGGGCGCAGGCCCCCCTCGACGGGGCGCCCGCCCGCGTCGGCGGGCCCTTCGCCGCTCATATCGGCCACCCTGCCGCGATCGCGGCGACCTCGGCCCGCTCGCTCCCGGGGAGTTCACGGCTCGGCGGGCGGACCGCCCGGCGGCAGAGGCCGAGGGAGGCGAGGGCCTCCTTGACCACCGTCACGTTGTCGGCGCTGCCGTTGACCGCGCGCAGCTCCTCGAAGCGGCGGATCCGCTCCCAGACCTTCATCGCGGTCGGGTAGTCGCCGGACCGCAGCGCGTCCAGCATCTCCAGGGAGAGCGCGGGGGAGACGTTGACCAGGCCGGAGGTGAATCCGGTGGCGCCGCTCGCGAAGTAGGCGGGGGCGTACGGCTCGGCAAGGCCGGCCACCCAGACGAAGCGGTCGAGGCCCGCGTCCCGGGCGAAGCCCGCGAACCGGGCCGCGTCGGGGACCGCGTACTTCACCCCCACGACATTGGGGCAGTCGGCGCCGAGTTCGGCGAGCCGCGTCCCGCCGATCAGCGGGTTGCGGATGTAGGGGACGACCCCGAGCTCGGGGACCGCCTCGGCGATGGCCCGGTGGTAGTCGACCCAGCCGCTCTCGGAGACGTACGGGTGGACCGGCTGGTGGACCATCACCATGTGGGCGCCCGTGGCCCGGGCGTGCCGGGCGGCCCCGACCGCCGTCGGCACGTCGTGGCCGACGCCGACGAGGATCGCGGCACGGTCGCCGGCCTCGTCGACGGTGATCTCGGTGAGGGAGCGGCGCTCCTCGGGGGTGAGGGCGTAGAACTCGCCGGTGTTGCCGTTGGGGGTGAGGGTGCGGACCCCGCCGTCGAGGAGCCGGCGCAGCAGCGCGCGGTGGGTGACGGTGTCCACGGAGCCGTCCTCGGCGAACGGGGTGACCGGGATGGCCACGACGTCGGCGAGGGCGGCCCTCATCGTCTCGAATTCCATGCTCACTCGCTGTTCAGGGGGGACTGGGGGAAGGCGCGCTCGACGAAGGACGCGATGTGGTCGTGGACCGCGCGGCCCACCCCGCCGACGTCGCCGGCGGCCGCGAGCCGCAGGATCTCCTCGTGCTCGGCGGCCTCCCGCTCCCAGGAGGGGACGGCCGCCCAGGCGACGGTGGAGACCAGGGCCGCCTGGTCGCGGACCTCGTCGAGCATCCGGCCGAGCAGCGGGTTGCCGCAGGGCAGATAGAGCGCCCGGTGGAACGCCCGGTTGGCCAGGGACCGTTCGGCCGGGTCCTCGGCTCCGGCCGCCCGGTTCAGGGCCTCCCGCGCCTCGTCGAGACGGCGCGGGCCATGTCGGCGTCGACCATCCGGACCGTGACGCCCTTGTACTGGCTCATCACCACGAGCCCGCTGCCCGCGAGGGTCTTGAGCGCCTCGCGGACCGGGGTCTTCGACACCCCGAAACGCGCGGCGAGTTCGGCCTCGACAAGTGCCTGGCCGGGTCTGAGTCCGCCGGTGAGGATGTCGTGCTTGATCGCTTCGAGCACGTACTGGGTGCGGGAGGGGATGGGGCTGGGGGCGAAGGCCATGGAGCACTCTCAGATCTCATGTATCGCGTCTCATATATGACGTACGAAGTGCAACGGGCATGAAGCTAAGGGGGCGTTCGTGTTTCGTCAATGCTTCGCGCAAGCGCTTTCCACGATCCAGCTCCAGTCGTGCGGGTTCGGGTGACGAAGGGGCTGGTCCGCCGATTTGTTTTCTGGGATAACTATTGGGGGCTCGGTGCAGCCCCTCCCACCCC
>NZ_LIPQ01000053.1 GCF_001418135.1 Streptomyces aureus | reverse complement strand
GGCCGGGTACTCCACCACCCATCAGCCGGGACTCCACCGCCCCGCCGTCCGGCACTCCATCGCCCCGCCGTCCGGGCCCCGCAGCCTAGAACGCGCCCCGCTCCATCCTCGCGAGGGCCGCCCGGCACACGGTCAGGAGCTTCTCGTCGAGATGGATGTCATGGCTGCCGGAGGCACCCTCGCGGGCGTTGTGGCGGCGCCGTCGGGTCAGCTCGGTGAGGATCACCAGCTGCGCCTCCGAGGCGGCCGGGCCCATCTCCGCCAGGCACTCGGCCACGTCCACGCGCGCGTGCCGGTTCTCCTCCCAGGCCGCGAGCAGCACCGGCAGCGCCGCCGCCGTGTCCCCTGACACCCGCCACAGGGCCGCGGCGCTGCGGACCCGTACCCACAGGTCCCGCGCGGTCAGACCCGGCCCGAGGGCGGGGGCCGTCGAGGCGGCGGCCGGGCCGATCTCGCCCAGGGCCTGGGCGGCGGAGCACCAGTCCGCGCCCGAGGCGCCGGGCCGGAGCCATCGCTCCAGGGCGGTCAGGACCTCGCCCAGATCACCCTCGGCCGCCCACAGCGCGCGCGCCGCCGTCGTGGAGACGGTGGCCGATTCGGCGGTGAGGAGCCTGCGCACGTCCGGTACGGCCTCGCAGGCCGCGGGCCCGAACGCCGCCAGGGTCCGCAGCGCGGACTCGCGCACCCAGTCGCGCCGGTTCGCGGGCGCGCCGCGCAGGACCCGCAGGACCTCCGGCACGGCCTGGGAGCCCCGTACCGCCGCGAGGGCGTAGAGCAGGGGTGCCGCCCGGTCGTACAACCGCTCGTCGAGCTCGACCTCGGCGAGCCGGCGCCGCAGCAGCGGGGCCAGCATGGCGGCGGAGGGCCCGAGGCCGTCCATCGCGTACAGCAGCTCGCGCCGCACCTCGCGCTCCTCCAGGGCACGGGCGAGCAGCGGGACGGCGCGGGTGTCCCCGGCGCGGGCGAGCGCGAGCAGGGCGCCGTCGCGCCCGGACCGCCCGACGAAGCCGGTCTGGGGGCTGCCACCGACGCCGCTGCCGCCTGCCTGGGCAGGGCCGGGGCCGGTGCCCACGGCGAGGCGGGCGGCGAGTGCGTCGGCGGCGGGTGCGCCCAGCTCGAAGAGACGCTCCAGGAACGAGGTCGCGGCCTCCCGGAGCCGTGGCTCGGGGTCGTTGAGCTGGGCGCCGACGAGCCGGACGACCTCCTCGTACCGCCCCCGCCAGATCCGTATCAACCCGCCGCACAGCCAGATCGCGTCCGAACGCTGCCCCCAGTCGGGGCTGCGCAGCTGCGCCAGGATGAGCGCGATGCGGTCGTCGACCCGGTCGTCCAGCGCCGCGTGCAGGGTCCGGAGCAGCTCCTCCGTCCAGGGGGCGGGGCGCCCGGCGGCGTGCTCCTCCAGGAGCTCGCGGACCTGCCCGATGAGGGTCGGTGTCGCGGCCCGCTCGGTGCCGGGTACGGCCGGTCCCAGCGCCGAGGTCCTGATCTCCTCCAGGAGTCCCGTCACCCACGGCACGATGTCGTCGGGGATGTCGCCGGGCGCGCAGCGCGCCCGCTGGGCGAGGGCCGCGAGCCGGAGGCCGGGGTCCTGGGCGGCGCGGGCGAGCCAGCCGAGCCAGTCGACGGTCTCGTCGCGCAGCGACGCGTGGCGCAGGGCGATCCGCCCGACGGCGGCGACCAGGGCGAGCCGCACCTCGGTGTCCCGCTCGACGGTGAGCCGCTCCCGCAGCAGGGTCAGCACGCGCGCGGGCTCGGGGTGCAGCGAGGCGAGCGCGCAGGGCGCGGCGAGCCGCACCTCCGGGTCGGGGTCGGAGACGAGCCCGATGAAGACGTCGGCGCCGGCGGCGATCGCGGCGGCGGCCATCGCGTAGTTGGCGGCGGGGATGAACTCCTCGTCCTCGGAGTCGAGTTCGTCCAGTTCCTCGTCGTCGTCGAGCTCGATCCCGCCGATGCTGGTGAGCAGCTCGACGATGCAGCCGCGGTCCTGGACGGCGGGGTCGGCGACGAGTTCGAGGAGGAAGGGGATGCAGGCGAGGGTGGAGTCGTAGACGTCGCCCTGGTGGTGCACGGCCCCGTACATGCCGTCGAGGGCCGTCTCCCGCTCCGCGGGATCGGCGGAGGCGAGTCCGCGGAGCAGCTCCGGCACGTCGTCCGCGGGGCCGTACGCGTGCCCCAACGAGGCCCAGTCGACCTCCTCGATCCCCGTCAGCATGTGCCAGGCCGCCTTCCCCGTGAGCCCTGTACCAGGCAGCAAGTGTGCACCACGGGACGGGTAGCAAGGCCTTACCGGCAACACCGGGCCCGCGTAGAGCCCCAGTTGCGGTCTCTTTGCGCCATGTGCGGTACGCAGTGGGGCAGTTGCACTCAGTGCCCACCCCGGGAACGGGGTCCGGCGGCCGCCTACCCCTCGGACCGGACGCGGACGAAGGTCGCGTTCTCCTGCCGCTGCCGCACGGCGAGCTGCCGCAGTTCGACCGGGAGCGGCGGGTCGATCCACCGCACCGGTCCGTGCTCGGGGTCCTGGGCGAGCGGCCCCGCGCGGTCCCCGGCCAGGGCGCCGACCTCACGCGACTGCGCCGGGGTGAGCCGGGGCGAGGTGGAGACCGTACGACCGTCCGCGAGGCGTACGACCAGGGCCCGGGGCCGGTCGGGCGGTCCGACGACAGCGAGCAGCACGCCGTCGCTCGTCTCCATGTGCCGGATCTTCCGCCAGGCCCAGGTGGAGCCGGCCCGATAGGTGGAGGTCAGGGACTTCGCGACGATCCCCTCGACACCCGCGTCCCGCAGATCGCGGAACCAGTCGCGGGCGGTCTCCTCGTCCTGGGTGGCGAGCACCCGCTGGAGCGGCGGCTCGGCGTCGACCAGGGCCGTACCGAGCAGCTCCCACCGGTCGCGGAGCGGCAGTGCCCGTACGTCGCGCCCGGGGACGGCGAGCAGGTCGAAGGCGATGTACGAGACCGGAACGCCGGCCCGCGCCCGGTCGGCGGGGGAACGCAGCAGGTCGGTGAAGCTCAGCCGCCCCTCACGATAGGCGCACAGCTCGCCGTCGAGGACGATCCCGGGCGGCAGCTGGTCACGCAGGTGTGCGGCGATCCCGGGGAACTCGGGGGCGAGGTCGCGACGGGAACGCGACTGGAGGACGACCTTTCCGTCACCGAGGACGAAGGCGAGCGCGCGGAACCCGTCGAGCTTGAGCGAGTACTGGAGCTCCCGGGGCGGTCTTCCCTGCGCGGGGATCTCGTCGGCGGAGCGGGGCCGCATGACGTCGACGGGCGGAAGAAGCACGAGGTCGTGGGCGCCGGGGCGGGGGCCGCGGCCGGCCCCGGGGTCAACGCCGCGGCCGGAGCGGGAGCCGCGACCGGAGGCACGGCCGGGATCGGGGCCGCGGCCGGAGGCAGGGCCGGGACCGGGGCCGGGGCCGACGCCGGAGGCGGGAGCGCGATCAGGGCCGCCGCCGGGGGTGCGGGGCTCGGTGCGGCCGTGACCCGGAGTGCCACCGGCCGCGGGCGCGCCCCGGCCGGGGGGCCCGCCGGGGGTCCCGCCGTGCCCGCCCGGAGCGCCGCCACCGGTGGTCGCGGCGTCGCCGCGCCCGCCCCGGGCGTGCGCCCCGGCCCCGTTCACGACGCGTCCCCGGCCCGGTTCACGGCACGACCCCCGCCCGCTCGGGCGCGAAAAGTGGCGCGAGGAGATCCCCGTACCGCTCAAGACGTGGCGCGATGTCATCCATGAGGAGGACGAGGGACTCGGGGTCCGCGGCAGGCCCGGCGCACTCCTCGACCTCCTCCCACGTGACGGGCGCGGAGACCATGGGGAGGGGCCGCGCCCGCAGGGTGTAGGGGGTGGCGGTGGTCTTCGCGGCGGCGTTCTGGCTGTGGTCGACGAAGACCTTGCCGGGCCGCAGCGCCCGGGCCATGCGGTGCACGACGAGCCGCGGCAGCGCGGCCTCCGCCTCGACGGCGAGCTTGCGCGCGTACGCCGAGACGAGCGGGGACGGCGTGGGCACCACGGGGACGAGCAGGTGCAGCCCCTTGGAGCCGGAGGTCTTGGCGAAGGCGTCGAGACCGTCCGCGGCGAGCCGTTCGCGCAGGTGGAGGGCGACGCGGCAGCACTCGACGACCGTCGCGGGCGGCCCGGGGTCGAGGTCGAACACGATCCGGTCGGCGACGGCGGGGGCGGCGGCCCGCCACTGGGGCGTGTGGAACTCCACGACGAGGTTCGCGGCCCACATCAGCGAGGCGAGGTCCTCGACGACGACCTGCCGCGCCCGGGGGTCCTCGGAACGCGGCACGGGGGTGGTCCTCACCCAGGAGGGTGTGCCGGGCGGCGGATTCTTCGTGAAGAAGAGCTGCCCGTCGGGACCGTCCGGATAGCGCAGGAAGGACACCGGGCGATCGCGCAGATGCGGCAGGATCGCGGCCCCGACGGTCGCGTAGTAGTGGAGCAGCTCGCCCTTGGTGGTGCCGGTGACCGGGTGGAGCACCTTGTCCAGGTTGCTGAGCGCCAGGCGCCGTCCCTCCACCTCTGTGAGAGGCGTCATACGATGAGAATCCCACGATTACGGACAAATCGGGGACGACGAAACGTCCTGATCCGACCCGAAGGGAACATCTGTGCGATCCATCTGGAACGGCGCCATATCCTTCGGCCTGGTCAGCATCCCGATCAAGCTGGTGAACGCCACCGAGAGCCGGTCCGTCTCCTTCCGGCAGATCCACACCGAGGACGGCGGCCGCGTCCGCTACAAGAAGGTGTGCGAGCTCGACGGCGAGGAGGTCCCGCAGGCGGAGATCGGCAAGGCGTACGAGGACGCCGACGGGACGATGATCCCGATCACCGAGGAGGACCTGGCCGCGCTGCCGCTCCCCACCGCGAAGACGATCGAGATCGTCGCCTTCGTGCCGGCCGGTGACATCGACCCGCTGCAGATGGACGCCGCGTACTACCTCTCGGCGAACGGCGTCCCGGCGGCCAAGCCGTACACCCTGCTCCGCGAGGCGCTGAAGCGCAGCGACAAGGTGGCCGTGGCCAAGTACGCCCTCAGGGGACGGGAGCGTCTGGGGATGCTCCGGGTCGTGGACGACGTGATCGCCATGCACGGCCTGCTCTGGCCGGACGAGATCCGAGCGCCGGAGGGCGTGGCCCCGGAGAACCCGGTGAGCGTACGGGACGCCGAACTCGACCTGGCGGACGCCCTGATGGCCACCCTCGGCGAGGTCGACATGAGCACCCTGCACGACGACTACCGCACCGCGGTCGAGGAGATGATCGCGGCGAAGGCGGAGGGCGGCGAGGGGGTCGCACCCCCGGCCGCGGGCGAGGAGCCCGGCGGCGGCCAGGTCATCGACCTGATGGCGGCCCTGGAGAACAGTGTGAGGGCCGCGAAGGAGGCCAGGGGCGAGCAGGAGGAAGGGGAGGGGAAGGGGGCGGCGGAGGTCACGCCGCTGAAGCCACGGGCGGCTCGTGCGCCGAAGTCGACGGACGCGAAGAAGTCCACGTCGAAGACGGCGGCGAAGAAGACGGCGGCACCGGCGCGCAAGTCGACGTCGAAGACGGCGGCGAAGAAGACGCCGGCGAAGAGCACGGCGACGAAGAGCACGGCGACGACGAAGAAGACGACGGCGAAGAAGGCGACGGCGAAGAAGGCGACGGCGAAGGAGACGACGGCGAAGGAGACGACGGCGAAGAAGGCCACCCCACGCAAGCGCACGGCTTGAGGCGGCCCACGGGCGTCCACGGGCCGCCGACACTCCGCCCACACCTGCCGGCACTCCGCCACACCTGCCCGCACCCCGCCCACACCTGCCCACCGCCGCCCATCGGGTGGCCGGGTGTCACCTCGCAGGAGGACCGCCGGCGGAACGCAGCTCCTCGTACGCGGTGTTGATGTCGGCGACGCGTACGGTGACGAGGTCGTCCCGACTGGGGGTGGCGCTCCCGCCGTGGGTGTCGTAGAGGCGCAGGTCGCGGGAGGAGGCGGCCTTGCGGCAGAGCTCACGGGCGAGCCGCCCGTTCCCCAGCCGGTCGACGAGCCCGTCCTGTACGACGCTCCGGAAGTGGGAGTGGAGGACGGCGGCGGCGTCCTCGTCCACGACGTCGCCCTGCGCCTCCAGAACGCCGTGGGCGATCCGGAGGAGTTCCGCCGCCGAGTACGAGGGGAAGTCGATCCGCGTACTGAAACGGGAGGTGAGGCCGGGGTTCGTGGAGAGGAGTTCGGCCATCTCGTCCGGATATCCGGCCAGGATGACGACGAGCCGGTCGCGGTCGTCCTCGGCCCGCTTGAGCAGCACCTGAAGGGCCTCCTTGCCGAAGGCGTCGCCGCCGGAGTAGCCGGTGTTGCAGAGCGCGTAGGCCTCGTCTACGAAGAGGACACCACCGAGGGCGGAGTCGATGACGGCTTTCGTCTTCATGGCCGACGACCCGAGGTGTTCGCCCACGAGGTCGACCCGCGAGGTCTCGACGAGCGTCCCCGTCTCCAGCATGCCGAGCCCGGCGAAGATGTCGCCGACGATGCGGGCCACGGTCGTCTTGCCCGTGCCCGGGGGACCGGCGAAGACAAAGTGCTGCGGCCCGGCGGTCGTCGGCAGGCCCTGCTCCCTGCGGACCGTGGCCATCCGCAGCTGGGCGACGAGGGTCCGCACCTGCCGTTTGACCGGTTCGAGCCCGATCATCCGGTCGAGCCGCGCGAGCGCCTCGTCGAGCCGCCGGTCCGCGGGAGTGGCGCTCTCCCCGGAGGGGGCGGCCGCATCCGCCGCGCCTTCCGGGGCGGCGGCGGGGACCTGAACGGGAACATGGGCCTGCGCGCGCTGGGCGACGTCTGCGAGGCCGGGGAAGCAGCGGAAGGCGTACTGGAATTGGCGCAACGCCTCCCGGCTGTCGCCGACGCCCTCGTGGGCCAGCCCGCGCAGGTAGGCGACCTCGCCGTCGAACCTTCCGCCCCGGCCCAGCACACGGGGGAGGGGCGCCACGGTGTTGAGGACCTCGTGGAAGACGCGCTGGCGGGCGAGCGCGTACCCGACGTACAGCTGGGCCTCGTCGCGCAGGAAGGGCGCCTCGATGCCCCGCGAGAACTCCAGGACCTGCGGCCAGTTCTGCTTGAGGTAGGCGTAACGGGTGCACAGGAACCGCGTCTCGTCACAGTCCAGAACGGCGGTGAGGAGAGCGGGCTCGGCCTCGTCGACGCGCCCCGAGGAGAGCTGCTGCGCCATGCCGGCGAGCCAGAGATCGCGCGAGGTCTCCAGCCGGAAGGTGACGTAGACGCCGAGGTCGAACCGGGAACGGACGGTCAGCGCGCACTTGTTCCGCAGTGCGCCGAAGGAATGCCGGTACCGCCCCATGGCTTCGACGGCCTCGGCCTGGGACCGCCCCGTCGCATGGAGCCCCAACCAGGCGTCGGCGGCCGTGGGGTCGTACTCCAGCACCTCGGTGAACCGAACGGCGGCCGGATCGAACTGCCCCAGCCGAAGCAGCGCGACCCCCTCACGCCACGCCCGCTCGACCTTCCTGCCGGTACGCCTGGACACGGACTCTCCCGCCACAGTTCCCCCCGACCTAGGCCCCCCGGCCGCCGCTCGAACGCCGAAGCCGCCGGAACCACCCCGACGACACCTGACGACCCATCAAAGAACACCCCGAAAGGCGAACCGGTCAAAGCGTAATACCGCCCTGATCTCCCCGGCGCGGCACGGCACGGCACGCCACGCCACGACACGGCAAGCCACGACACGGCAGGCGAAGGAAAGGCCCGTCGCTACGGAGCTGCCCGACTGTGCGGCTCGACCGATCAGGGCCCCCACCCGAGGGAACCGCTCCGTTGTCGGTGCCGCCCCCTACGCTGCGTGCTCACAAGGACAGCGCACAGGGAGGGAACGAGGATGGGCGGCAACGCGTGGACGCAGACAGGCCCGTATCAGCGTGATCTGGCGGCTGCGTTCCAGCAGTTCCGGGCGGAGACGCTCGCTCAGGACGACAACGGCTTCGAGGGCCGGTCCATCGAGGAGCTGTGGCGGGACCCGGCATGGCACGAGTACATCTTCACCGGCGGCACAGGCACCGTGCTGGACTTCCCCGCGATGATCGACGCCACGGACACGGACGACGGCCCGTTCATGCGACCGCTGACCGACGCAGAGGTACGCGCCTGGTCCCCCGAAGGCCGACCCACGTACGAGGAATGGACCAAGGCGCTCGACTCGGGACTCTTGGACTTCCCCGATCGCGCCCAGGGCAACTGCACCGTGCTCTACCGCGACGGCGAGCCCGCTCGGATCGGCTACTGGGGAGTGACGGCCGACTAGCGGGGCGCGGGGGCCTCACCCCACGCGAGGCCCCCTGTCATACGGCAGCGCGGCGCCGCACACGCCTCCCCATGCAACAAGACCCCCAGCGTTTCCGCTGACGACGGGGTGTGTGGCACGTCCACGCCGGTCATCCCTCCGGTTCCTGCCACCAGTTCAGCGGTTCTCCGTCCGGTCCGAACACGTTGCCGAATCCCCATTCGAGCAGCCCGCTCACACTTGGCGCCCACGTTTCCATCACCGCCTCGACGGCGGGGAATCCGGCATCGACGGGCACCGTCACCACGAGGAACCGCCGGTCAGCAGGAGCCTCCACCAGGCCGGCGAGGGGGGCGAAGGCCCTGCTCAGAGAGTCCACCGACTCAGCGGCAAAGGGAGGCCGGCCGAATGCCTGGATACAGAGGTTCGGGCCTCGACGCTCGATCTGGAACAGGCCGTCGGAGTCGATCTTCAGTACGTCTCCTGCGGCGCAACCCTCGACCATGCCGGGACTGCCCATCAGCTCGTAGCCGCCGAGACCGACCGACCTGGCAGGAAGCGTCTCGAACACCGGCGCACCCGAACCGGCAAAGCCGGCCCGCAGCGCCACATGGCAATAGTCGGACCGCGCCGGGTTCTCGATGCTCATCCCAAAATGCTCGCAGACGCGCTCCGAGGCCTGGGGGGCGGGTTCGGCTCCCCTTCCCGCGCCACGGTCGAGCAATCCCGGGCCCTCTGTGCTGCCTCCTGGTCGATGGTCATTCAAATGGGAAGTTCGAGGTCGGCGACTTGGTACAGATGATCCGCATCTTCCGACCATCTGGTCAGGGTTTCGCGGTCGATCAGTCGGATTCCGTGCCTGGCCCCCCAGGCTGCGGCATCGCGCGTGAATGATCCGTTGGTCACCACCATCGATTCGTTCGCCCCATAGGCGGCCTGGGCCGTTCCATTTATCTGATAGAGAACTTTGGAGTCGACTTTGCGGCCGCGAGTCGTGTGCTTGCACTGCACGGCAATCCGCTGACCGGCGACGTCTACGGCCAGCACATCGACTGCCTGGTCGCCTCTACCGCCGATGACCTCGGCCTTCAGGCCGTCGCGTTCCATCAGCTTTCGAACAATTTCCTCGAATTGTGCTGGTGAGGATTTATCGATCACGGCAATTGATGGACTGTGTATGGACCTCCGGTTCGGTCGGCTGGTTTCAAGCCCGGCGATCCATGCATCCCTCCTTCTCTCTTCCTCTCGGAGGATCTGTGCCTGCATCTTCCGGTTCTCGTCGAGAAGCCTCTTTATCTCTTCTCTGTGGTGTCTTATTTGACGTCGATGAGAAGCCCGGGCGAAGAGCTCAACGGGCAGTGCGAGGATGAGTCCTAGGGTTACCGAGGCGGAGATGTCCTGGATTCGCATGAATCCGTTGCCCGGGTCGGCCGACGCCAGTGGCTGTCCGCTTGCCCAGTTGTTGACAAGAGGAAGTCCGAGCGAGCCCAATATGATCAGCCCGAGTTTCCAGCTCATGACCTTGTCGTGTGGATATCTCGGCTGGCCTCGCAACCCAATTCCCCTTCCTGAAGAACTCGCAGAAGACAACCGGCCGGCGCGCCTCTATCGAGGTGTCCGTATGGCTTTGCGATGTCAGAAAACCGGCGACGCAGGACCGCATGTGGTGGTGTCACCTGCTCCAGCAGATTTTCTTCCTCAACCGCTGAGGCGACGTCCTCGAAATCACGCTTGCGTCCGTCGAAGTAGCTGTAGATCAGCTCCGAAGCCTTGGCAGTTGGGATATCCACCCAACACCGCCGGGCTGGGGTCCTTACCAGTGGCGTACCGGTACCCCTGCGCTACGCGCAACTGGCCACCCATGCATCCCCCTGGGGCTGTACCGACTTGACGATCGCCGCTGACGGTAGCCGGTGGCACTGACACCGTCCTGGCGGTCGTCGTCGCAGGGGTGGGCATCGGTCTGTACGACATCTTCAGGAGTGGCGACTACATGGCCCCACCGACCTGGCCGACGTGGAAGGGACACGGATCGGCAAGGAAGGAGGCGACGCACGGCTGCTGGTACATGGGGGGACGGTACGGCCGAGCTGACGTCTGAGGCGCAAGCCGACGTCTGCGGATGGCCGGCGGGGCGCGACGCCCGGGTAGTACGGGCGGCATGGACCTTCGGCGGCATCGGCGATCCACGGCTGATGCACCTGGAACTCAAGTACCCCGACCCCGATACGGCCTCCCCCTGCTCTTCCGAACTCCACGTCGACCCGGACGGGCAGGCCGGCACCGTCGTCGCCCGAGGTCGCCGAGCGAGCCGGCAACAGCGTGGAGGTGCTGCCGAGTCGATAGCCGAAGTGCCTGGACGGCCGCCAGGAGGTGGCGAATCGGCGCATCGGAGATCTCCTGGGGGAGCACGAGTGAGCGGCCTTCGTCGTTCCCTGGACTGATCTGCGCTGATGCCGCGAGCTCCTGTCCGCGAACAGTCCACGGACCTCGACATACGACCGCTCGGCGCGGCACCCACCCGCACATACAACAAGACCCCGTTCTCAGCGTTTCCGCTGATCACGGGGTCTGTCTGGCACTTCCTGCGAAGTGCCCCCGGCAGGATTCGAACCTGCGCACACGGCTCCGGAGGCCGTTGCTCTATCCCCTGAGCTACGGGGGCGTCCGCCGCGTTCGGCGGCGACGGGTAGAACCCTACCAGCTCCGCGGGAGTGGCTGTGAACAGGTATTTCCGGGGTGTCACCAGGGGCTGGGTCCCCCGCACGGGTCAGAAGTGGGTAAAACCCGGACGCAGCCGTTCGGGGCGGCCTACTCTCGTTCGTGTGTCAGGCGTGTCCGGTCGGGTGCTCGTTGTCGACGACAACAAGGTGATCCGGCAGTTGATCAGGGTCAATCTCGAACTCGAGGGGTTCGAGGTCGTGACCGCGGCCGATGGTGCCGAGTGTCTGGATGTCGTACATCGGGTCTGTCCTGATGTCGTCACCCTGGACGTCGTCATGCCCCGCTTGGACGGGATCAAGACGGCCGAGCGGCTGCGGGCCGACCCCCGGACCAGCCATCTGCCCGTCGCGATCATCAGCGCCTGCGGTGAGCACGAGGTGTCCGGTGGGGTCGCCTCCGGCGTCGACGCCTTCCTCGCCAAGCCCTTCGAGCCCGCCGAGCTCGTCCGCGTCGTCCGTCAGCTGATGCACCGCGAGCGCCGGGAGCGGCCCGAGGGGGCCGGGCCCGACGGGGGAGAGGACCCGGCCGCAGTCGACGGCTGCCAGGAGTCCCGGCGTGCCAGGAGCACCAACCGTCCGCACTGACCGCGATCCGTCGCCCGGCCTGCGGGTCGGCCTCCGCCTCGGGTGACCGCATGGCGAAACCGGTTCGCGTTCCGCCCCCCCTCCTCCCCTACGCTTGTCCCGTGACCCCCGCGGACCTCTCCCTCACCGTGCTGCACGCCGTGCGCCGTGCGGTCGACGACGGTGCGCTGCGGGTCGACGTGCCCCCGGTGGTCAAGGTCGAGCGGGCTCGGCCCGGCGGCGTCGGCGATTACGCCAGCAACGTCGCCCTCACTCTCGCCCGGCCCGCCGGACGCACCGCCCTCGACGTCGCCGGGATCCTCGAAGAACGTCTCCGTGACGCCCCCGGACTCCAAGCGGTCGCCGTCACCGGTCCCGGCTTCCTGAACTTCACCCTTCGGCCCGATGCCGGCGGCGAGCTCGTACGGGCCGTCCGCGAGGCCGGGAAGGCGTACGGGACCGGCACCGCCCTCGCCGGGGTCACCGTCCGCTTCGCCGACCTGACAGAGTCGCGCGCGCTGCTCGTCACCGAGACCGTCGTCCGGCTCCTCCGGACCCAGGGCGCCGACGCCGGGTTCCGCGGGGACCAGCGCATCGACGAGCCGATCGACCAGCAGGTTGCTGATCGGAGCGACGAGCGGATTCATGTGCACCCAGGGGCGTACGAGCCGGACGTCCTCGGTGTCGACGCCGCCCGCTGGGCCCTCCTCCGGCCCGCCCCCCAGGACCGGCCCCTCGACGGGCCTCCCCTCCTCGTCCAGCACGAGCGCAATCCCCTCTTCCGCGTGCGGTACGCCCACTCCCGGGTCCGGAGGCTGCTCGTCAACGCCGCGCAGCTCGGCTTCCGGCCCGCGTACGAGACTCCCGTCCACGCACCCGAACTTCTCGGCGTCCTCGGCGATCACCCCGTCGCCCTCCTCACCGCCGCCCGCTACCGCGCCCCTGACCGGGTCGCCCGGCACCTGGAAGCCACCGCCGACGCGCTGCTCGCGTTCCAGCACACCGTTCTGCCGCTCGGCGACGAGAAACCCTCGGCCGCCCATCGTTCCCGGCTCGCGCTCGCCGAAGCCGCCGGGACGGTGCTCGCCGGTGGCCTCTCCGTGCTCGGCATCAGCGCACCCGAACGGATTTGAAAGAGTTCAGACATGAGTCGTTCCGCCCATCCCGCAGGCCCTCGCCACGCCGACGTCCTTCCCGAGGGCCACTACACCGCGCCGCCCGCCGACCTCAACGTCCTCGACCCCAAGGTGTGGTCCCGGACCGTCGAGCGGGACGAGCGCGGTGTCGCCACCGTCGGGGGGCTGAGCGTGACCGAGCTCGCCGAGGAGTTCGGGACCCCCGCCTACTTCCTCGACGAGAGCGACTTCCGCGCTCGCTGCCGCGCCTGGGCCGAGGCCTTCGGCAAGGACGCCGACGTCTTCTACGCCGGGAAGGCCTTCCTCTCCCGGGCCGTCGTGCGGTGGCTCAAGGAAGAGGGGCTGAACCTCGACGTGTGCTCCGGCGGGGAGCTCACCACCGCCCTTTCCGCCGGGATGCCCGCCGAGCGCATCGCCTTCCACGGCAACAACAAGAGCGAGAACGAGATCCGTACGGCCGTCGAAGCCGGCGTGGGGCGGATCGTTCTCGACTCCTTCCAGGAGATCGTGCGGGTCTCGCACATCGCGCAGTCCCTCGGCAGGCGCCAGCGCGTGCAGATCCGTGTGACCGTCGGCGTCGAGGCCCACACGCACGAGTTCATCGCCACCGCGCACGAGGACCAGAAGTTCGGCATCGCGCTCGCGGGCGGGCAGGCCGCCGAGGCCGTGCGGCGGGCCCTCAAGCTCGACGGGCTCGAGCTCATCGGCATTCACTCGCACATCGGCTCGCAGATCTTCGACATGGCGGGCTTCGAGGTCTCCGCGCGCCGCGTCGTCCAGCTGCTCGCCGAGGTGCGGGACGAGCACGGTGTCGAGCTGCCCGAGATCGACCTCGGCGGCGGCCTCGGCATCGCGTACACCTCCGAGGACGACCCGCGCGAGCCGCACGAGATCGCCAAGGCGCTGAGCGAGATCGTGACGCGCGAGTGCGAGGCCGCGGGCCTCGCCACCCCCCGTATCTCCGTCGAGCCCGGGCGCGCCATCGTCGGGCCCACCGCCTTCACGCTGTACGAGGTCGGCACCGTCAAGCCGCTCGAAGGGCTGCGGACGTACGTGAGTGTCGACGGCGGCATGTCGGACAACATCCGCACCGCGCTGTACGACGCCGAGTACAGCGTCAACCTCGTCTCGCGGACCAGCGACGCCGCGCCCATGCTCTCCCGGGTCGTCGGCAAGCACTGCGAGAGCGGCGACATCGTCGTACGGGACGCCTTCCTGCCCTCGGACCTGGCGCCCGGCGACCTCATCGCCGTGCCGGCCACCGGTGCGTACTGCCGCTCCATGGCCAGCAACTACAACCACGCACTCCGGCCGCCCGTCGTCGCCGTCCGTGACGGCGAGGCGCGGGTCATCGTGCGGCGCGAGACGGAGGAAGATCTCCTGCGTCTCGACGTCGGGTGATGAAATAGTCGAGTGATGAAATAGATGTCTCAGGATCCGGACGAGGGGCAGAAACCCCCGTCCGGTGAGTGAGACTGGTTCCACCGTCGAGAACCGCAGAGACTCGAACGTAGAGATACGAAGTAGGACGAGAAAGAGGTCGGATGATGCGTACGCGTCCGCTGAAGGTGGCGCTGCTGGGCTGTGGAGTGGTCGGCTCAGAGGTGGCGCGCATCATGACGACGCACGCCGACGACCTCGCCGCGCGCATCGGCGCCCCGGTCGAGCTCGCCGGCGTGGCGGTCCGCCGCCCGGACAAGGTCCGCGAGGGCATCCCCGCGGAGCTGATCACCACCGACGCCACCGCCCTCGTGAAACGGGGGGACATCGACGTGATCGTCGAGGTCATCGGCGGGGTCGAGCCGGCCCGCACCCTCATCACCACCGCCTTCGAGCACGGCGCCTCCGTCGTCTCGGCGAACAAGGCGCTGCTCGCCCAGGACGGCGCGAACCTGTACGCCGCCGCCCAGGAGCACGGCCAGGACCTCTACTACGAGGCCGCCGTCGCCGGTGCCATCCCGCTCATCCGCCCGCTGCGCGAGTCCCTCGCCGGCGACAAGATCAACCGCGTGATGGGCATCGTCAACGGCACGACCAACTTCATCCTCGACAAGATGGACACCTCCGGGGCCGGCTACTCCGAGGCGCTCGACGAGGCCACCGCCCTCGGGTACGCCGAGGCCGACCCGACCGCCGACGTCGAGGGCTTCGACGCCGCCGCCAAGGCCGCCATCCTCGCCGGGATCGCCTTCCACACGCGCGTGCGCCTCGACGACGTCTACCGCGAGGGCATGACCGAGGTCACCGCCGCCGACTTCGCCTCCGCCAAGCAGATGGGCTGCACCATCAAGCTGCTCGCCATCTGCGAGCGCGCCGCCGACGGCGAGTCCGTCACCGCGCGCGTGCACCCGGCGATGATCCCGCTCAGCCACCCGCTGGCCTCCGTCCGCGAGGCGTACAACGCGGTCTTCGTCGAGGCCGACGCCGCCGGGCAGCTCATGTTCTACGGCCCCGGCGCCGGCGGCGCTCCGACCGCCTCGGCCGTCCTCGGCGACCTCGTCGCCGTGTGCCGCAACAAGCTCAACGAGGCCAACGGCCCCGGCGAGTCCGCGTACACCCAGCTGCCCGTGAGCCCCATGGGCGACGTGGTGACGCGGTACCACATCAGTCTCGACGTGGCCGACAAGCCGGGCGTCCTCGCCCAGGTCGCGACGGTCTTCGCCGAGCACGGCGTATCCATCGATACGGTGCGCCAGCAGGGCAAGGACGGCGAGGCCTCCCTCGTCGTCGTCACCCACCGCGCGCCCGACGCCGCCCTTTCGGGGACCGTCGAGGCGCTGCGCAAGCTCGACACCGTGCGCGGTGTCGCCAGCATCATGCGTGTTGAAGGGGAGTAAGGACCCATGACCCACAAGGGCACCCACCAGTGGCGCGGCATCATCGAGGAGTACCGGGACCGCCTTCCGGTCACGGACAAGACGCCGGTCGTCACGCTCCGTGAGGGCGGCACGCCGCTCGTACCCGCTCAGGTCCTCTCCGAGCGCACGGGCTGCGAGGTGCACCTCAAGGTCGAGGGCGCCAACCCCACCGGCTCCTTCAAGGACCGGGGCATGACCATGGCCATCACCAGGGCCAAGGAGGAGGGGGCGCAGGCCGTCATCTGCGCCTCCACCGGCAACACCTCCGCCTCGGCCGCGGCCTACGCGGTACGCGCCGGCATGGTGTCGGCCGTCCTCGTGCCGCAGGGCAAGATCGCGCTCGGCAAGATGGGCCAGGCCCTCGTGCACGGCGCGAAGATCCTCCAGGTCGACGGCAACTTCGACGACTGCCTGACCCTGGCCCGCAGCCTCTCGGAGAACTACCCGGTGGCGCTGGTCAATTCGGTCAACCCGGTCCGCATCGAGGGCCAGAAGACCGCCGCCTTCGAGATCGTGGACATGCTGGGCGACGCGCCCGACATCCACGTCCTGCCCGTGGGCAACGCCGGCAACATCACGGCGTACTGGAAGGGGTACCGCGAGTACGCCGAGGACGGCCTCGCGACGCACCGCCCCCGCATGTGGGGCTTCCAGGCCTCCGGTTCGGCCCCGCTGGTCCGCGGCGAGATCGTCAAGGACCCGTCGACGATCGCCACCGCGATCCGCATCGGCAACCCGGCCTCGTGGGACTACGCGATCGCCGCGCGCGACGAGTCGGGCGGCTTCATCGACGAGGTGACGGACCGTGAGATCCTGCAGGCCTACCGCCTGTTGGCCGCGCAGGAGGGCGTCTTCGTCGAGCCCGCCTCCGCCGCCTCGGTCGCCGGTCTGCTGAAGGCCGCCGCCCAGGGCAAGGTCGACCCCGGCCAGCGGATCGTCTGCACGGTCACCGGCAACGGGCTCAAGGACCCCGACTGGGCCGTCGCCGGCGCGCCGCAGCCGGTCACCGTTCCGGTCGACGCGGCCGCCGCCGCCGAACGCCTCGGTCTGGCCTGATCCTCACCCCTCCGCGCGGGGAAACGTGCTGATCGAAACCCGATCAGGAACGTACATAGGCGCACAGGTTGGCTCGCGACACGCATCGTGCGCCTCCTGTGCGCCCTATGTCGCGGCAGAACCTTCCTTCGATAGGCTGTACCGAACCCGCCCCGACGCATATGCGCGGTGTTGTTGCCGTCGTCGCCTCCGTGGCTGAAACGGCCCCCGGGTTCCCCGTACTTCTCTTGAAACACACACCCGAAACACCCTCTGAAACACCCGCTGTTCCAGAACAACCCGTTGTCGCAATCAAGGAGATCATCGAGCGATGGCCGGTCCAGCGTTCCGCGCCGCCGCCGTACGGGTGCGCGTCCCCGCCACCAGCGCCAATCTCGGTCCGGGCTTCGACGCCTTCGGCCTGTCGCTGGGCCTCTACGACGACGTCGTCGTCCGTGTCGCCGACTCCGGACTGCACGTCGACATCGCCGGCGAGGGCGCCGAGACGCTCCCGCGCGACGAGAGCCACCTGCTCGTACGCTCCCTGCGCACCGCCTTCGACCTGCTCGGCGGACAGCCGCGCGGCCTCGAGGTCGTCTGCGCCAACCGCATCCCGCACGGCCGCGGCCTCGGCTCCTCCTCGGCCGCCATCTGCGCCGGCATCGTCGCCGCCCGCGCCGTGACCATAGGCGGGGACGCCAAGCTCGACGAGGCCGCCCTCCTGGAGCTGGCCACCGAGATCGAGGGCCACCCCGACAACGTCGCCGCCTGTCTGCTCGGCGGATTCACGCTCGCCTGGACCGAGTCCGGTGCGGCGCGGGCGATCAGGATGGATCCCTCGGATTCCATCGTTCCGGTGGTTTTCGTCCCCGGGAAGCCGGTGCTGACCGAGACCGCCCGCGGACTCCTGCCGCGCACCGTCCCGCACGTGGACGCCGCGGCCAACGCCGGGCGCGCCGCCCTCCTCGTCGAGGCCCTGACCCGCCGCCCCGAGCTGCTGCTCGCGGCCACCGAGGACCGGCTGCACCAGGAGTACCGGGCTCCCGCGATGCCCGACAGCATCGCCCTGGTGAACCGGCTGCGGGCGGACGGCGTCCCCGCGGTCATCTCCGGCGCGGGCCCCACGGTCCTCGCGCTGGCCGAACACGGGACGGCCGACAAGGTCGCCCGCCTCGCGGGCGAGGGCTGGGCCGCGAACCGGCTCGACCTCGACGCGTCCGGAGCGAGCGTCCTTCCGCTGGCGCCCTAGGCGCACGGCGGCCGGACGCCGGGCAGCGTCCGGTACAGGAGATTGCCGGTGAGGGAGAGGGGGAATGTTTGTTGGAGCCGGTAGTGTTAACCTCAAGTCAGCACCCGGCGCCTTTGTGGCGCGGTGCTGAGTGTCCCCATCAGGGACCACCGATTCTTCCGGGAGCCTCCCCAACTGCCTGAGCAGCCTGCCTGAGCAGTTTCGAGCACGCTCCGGAACCGGCACGACACCCCTCGCTCTTCTTTTCTCGCGAGGGCCGAGCAGGGGGCGCTCGGGCCGGACCCCAGCACGTTTTCTCTCCGCCGTACCCGGCGGGACCACCGCCCCGGACACGGTCCACCCAACACGGGACCGCTGCCGGACAGCACAACCGGTCGCCGAGCCAGATGGCCGACGTCCGCTCCAGGGAAGGACCCTTCGTGAGCGACACCACCGATCTGATGGGCGTGACTGCCGACAGCAGTGTCGACGCCGCCGCGCCCGCCGCAGGTGCTGCCACCGGCGGCACCGCACGGCGCCGCCGCTCCGGCACCGGCCTCGAGGGCATGGTCCTGGCCGAGCTGCAGCAGGTCGCGTCCGGCCTCGGCATCAGGGGCACCGCGCGGATGCGCAAGAGCCAGCTGATCGAGGTCATCAAGGAGGCGCAGGCCGGTGGAGGCTCCGCCGCCCCCGCCAAGGCCGCCGACGCCGCCGAGACCAAGCCGAAGCGCCGCACCACCGCCAAGACCCGTACGGGTGAGACCGCTGCCGAGGCCGCCGAGCCCAAGGCGGAGAAGGCCGAGAAGGCCGTCGCCCAGCAGCAGATCGACATCCCGGGTCAGCCGGCCTCCGACGACCAGCCCGCGGGCGAGCGTCGTCGCCGCCGTGCCACCGCCCCCGCCGGTTCGCCGGAGGGCGAGGCCAAGGCCGAGGCCGCGCAGGCCGTCAAGACCGAGACCCGTGCCGAGGCCAAGGCCGACGCGGGCACCGACACCAAGGCCGAGGCCGCCGTCGACGGCGCCGAGGGCCGTGGCCGCCGTGACCGCGGCGAGCGCGGCGAGCGCGGGGAGCGTGGCGAGCGCCGCGACCGCCGTGACCGTCAGCGCGACCGCGGCAAGGGCGACGAGCAGCAGGGTGGTGGCCAGGGCGGCCAGCGCCAGCGCCAGGGCGGCCAGGGTCAGGGCCAGCAGGTCCAGGGCCAGGGTCAGCAGGGCGGCCAGCAGGCCGGCCCGCAGGACGACTACGACGACGAGGCCGGCGGGCGCCGCGGGCGCCGCGGCCGCTACCGCGACCGTCGTGGGCGCCGTGGCCGTGACGACTTCCAGGCCGGCGAGCCGCAGGTCGCCGACGACGACGTCCTGATCCCCGTCGCGGGCATCCTCGACATCCTCGACAACTACGCGTTCATCCGGACCTCCGGCTACCTGCCCGGTCCGAACGACGTGTACGTCTCCCTCGCCCAGGTCCGCAAGAACGGCCTGCGCAAGGGTGACCACGTCACCGGTGCCGTGCGTCAGCCGAAGGAGGGCGAGCGCCGCGAGAAGTTCAACGCGCTGGTCCGCCTGGACTCGGCGAACGGCATGGCCGCCGACTCCGGCCGCGGCCGCCCCGAGTTCAACAAGCTGACCCCGCTCTACCCGCAGGACCGGCTCCGTCTGGAGACCGACCCGGGCGTGCTGACCACGCGGATCATCGACCTCGTGTCGCCGATCGGCAAGGGCCAGCGCGGTCTGATCGTGGCCCCGCCGAAGACCGGCAAGACCATGATCATGCAGGCGATCGCCAACGCGATCACGCACAACAACCCCGAGTGCCACCTGATGGTCGTCCTGGTCGACGAGCGTCCGGAAGAGGTCACCGACATGCAGCGGTCGGTCAAGGGCGAGGTCATCTCCTCGACCTTCGACCGTCCGGCCGAGGACCACACCACGGTCGCCGAGCTGGCCATCGAGCGCGCCAAGCGTCTCGTGGAGCTGGGTCACGACGTGGTCGTCCTGCTCGACTCGATCACCCGCCTGGGCCGCGCGTACAACCTCGCGGCGCCGGCCTCCGGCCGCATCCTGTCCGGTGGTGTCGACTCGACCGCGCTCTACCCGCCGAAGCGCTTCTTCGGTGCGGCGCGCAACATCGAGGACGGCGGCTCGCTGACCATCCTGGCCACCGCGCTGGTCGACACCGGCTCGCGCATGGACGAGGTGATCTTCGAGGAGTTCAAGGGCACCGGCAACATGGAGCTCAAGCTCGACCGGAAGCTCGCCGACAAGCGCATCTTCCCGGCCGTCGACGTCGACGCCTCGGGTACGCGTAAGGAAGAGATCCTGCTCGGCAGCGACGAGCTCGCCGTCACCTGGAAGCTGCGTCGCGTGCTGCACGCGCTCGACCAGCAGCAGGCGATCGAGCTGCTGCTCGACAAGATGAAGCAGACGAAGTCGAACGGCGAGTTCCTGCTCCAGATCCAGAAGACGACGCCTGGCGGCAAGAACGACGACTGACGTGTGACCTGCGTCATGCCCCAGTCGTGCGACCGGGACGCGGCCTCGGTGTCGTAACCCCGTCGTGACCTGCGTGAACCACTGCGCCCACCGTGCCCCGCACGGTGGGCGCAGTGCTGTTCCGGTCCGCGCTCACCGAAACCTCACAGGCCCGTATGCAACCCTTTCGGGTGCTTCACCGTCACATATGGTGAACCTAGGGCCCGAGGGATGGCGATGACCGAGCAGAGCAGGAGCGGCCGAACAGGCGGTGCGGGCAGCGGCCGCCGCCGCAAGGAGCCCGCCAGGCGCAGCCGCAGGGCGGCCGTGCTGGTCTCGGGCGCCCTCGCCCTCCTCGTCCTCGGCGGCGCGGGCCTCGGATACGTCTACTTCAAGCTCGACGGCAACCTCGAGACCGTCGACATCAACGCACAGCTGGGCACCGACCGCCCCGACGACGTCGACAACGGCTCCCTGGACATCCTCGTCCTCGGCTCGGACTCCCGGTCCGGTGACAACGGCGCGTACGGCAAGGACGAGGGCGGCGCCCGCTCCGACACCGCGATGGTCGTCCACGTCTACGAGGGCCACAAGAAGGCCGCCGTCGTCTCCGTCCCCCGCGACACCCTCGTCGACCGGCCGAAGTGCACCGACACCCGGGGCACCGCGGTCGCCGCCGAGCAGCGGGTCATGTTCAACACGGCGTACGAGGCCGGCGGCCCCGCCTGCGCCGTCAAGACCGTCGAGTCGATGTCCGGCATCCGCATGGACCACTACGTCGAGGTCGACTTCACCGGCTTCAAGAAGCTCATCGACAAGCTCGGCGGGGTGGAGATCACCACCACCACCGCCATCAAGGACAGCAAGAGCCACCTCGACCTGGAACCGGGCACCCACACCCTCGACGGGGAGCAGTCCCTCGGCCTCGTCCGGACCCGCAAGAGCGTCGGCGACGGCAGCGACCTCGGCCGCATCCAGCTCCAGCAGGCCTTCATGAAGGCCTTCATGAACCAGGTCAAGGATGTCGGCGTCCTCACCAACCCGAAGAAGCTCCTCGACCTCGCCGACGCCGCCACCAAGGCCGTCACCCCCGACTCCGAACTCGACTCGGTCCAGGAGCTGATGGGCTTCGCCAAGAGCCTCTCCGGAATCGGCTCGCAGAACGTCCACATGGTCACCCTGCCCGTCGAGTACGACCCTCGGGACCCCAACCGCGTCGTGCCCCTGGAGGCCCAGTCGCAGCAGGTCTGGACGGCCCTGAGGAAGGACCTGCCGATCCCCGCGTCGGCGACGAAGGACGCGGCCACCGGCAAGGCCGGGGGCATCGTGAAGTAGTGCCGGGGCGCCGTGGCAAGCACGGCGGCCCGTCGTCCGAGGCAGCTCAGGAATACTTTCGCCGCCACCCCGGTTTGGGGAGATGCGGCCAGTCCTGGCAGACTGGTACGTCGGCCCCGGTTCACGTTTGCCGCGACCCGCGGAAGCGACCCGGAGCCCTCCCGAAACTAGGAGACACCTTGAAGCGCGAGATTCACCCCGAGTACGTCGAGACCCAGGTCAGCTGCACCTGTGGCGCGTCGTTCACCACCCGGAGCACCCTGACCGACGGCACCATCCGTGCCGAGGTCTGCTCCGAGTGCCACCCGTTCTACACGGGCAAGCAGAAGATCCTCGACACCGGCGGCCGCGTCGCCCGCTTCGAGGCCCGCTTCGGCAAGGCCGGCTCCGCCAAGTAGCGAGCCCCTGCGCCGGTCCACGGTCGCCCCGCGCGGGTGGCCGGGACCGGCGCTTTGCCGTCCCGTAGCAACTGACGAAAAACCCAGGAGCCCCCGATGTTCGAGGCGGTCGAGGAACTGGTCGGCGAGCATGCCGGCCTCGAGACGAAGCTCGCAGACCCTTCGGTCCACGCCGACCAGGCGAACGCGCGCAAGCTGAACAAGCGCTACGCCGAGCTGACCCCGATCGTCGCCACCTACCGGGCCTGGAAGCAGACCGGTGACGACATCGAGACCGCCCGCGAGCTGGCACACGACGATCCCGACTTCGCCGCCGAGGTCAAGCAGCTGGAGAAGGACCGGGAGGAGCTCACCGAGAAGCTCCGTCTGCTCCTCGTCCCGCGCGACCCGAGCGACGACAAGGACGTCATCCTGGAGATCAAGGCGGGCGCGGGCGGCGACGAGTCCGCCCTCTTCGCCGGCGACCTGCTCCGCATGTACCTGCGGTACGCCGAGCGCGTCGGCTGGAAGACCGAGATCATCGACGCCACCGAGTCCGAGCTGGGCGGCTACAAGGACGTCCAGGTCGCCGTGAAGACCAAGGGCGGCAACGGTGCCACCGAGCCCGGCCAGGGCGTCTGGGCGCGTCTGAAGTACGAGGGCGGGGTGCACCGCGTGCAGCGTGTGCCCGCGACCGAGTCCGCCGGCCGTATCCACACCTCCGCCGCCGGCGTCCTCGTCACGCCCGAGGCCGAGGAGGTCGAGGTCGAGGTCCACGCCAACGACCTGCGCATCGACGTCTACCGCTCGTCGGGCCCCGGCGGCCAGTCGGTCAACACCACCGACTCCGCCGTCCGCATCACCCACCTGCCGACCGGCATCGTCGCCTCCTGCCAGAACGAGAAGAGCCAGCTCCAGAACAAGGAGCAGGCCATGCGCATCCTGCGGTCCCGGCTGCTCGCCGCCGCGCAGGAGGAGGCCGAGTCCAAGGCCGCCGACGCCCGTCGCAGCCAGGTCCGCACCGTCGACCGGTCCGAGAAGATCCGTACGTACAACTTCCCGGAGAACCGGATCTCGGACCACCGCGTCGGTTTCAAGGCGTACAACCTGGACCAGGTGCTCGACGGCGACCTGGACGCGATGATCCAGGCGTGCGTCGACGCCGACTCGGCTGCCAAGCTCGCCGCGGCGTAAGTGGCGTAAGTTCCGTAAGCCCCACCCCGCACCACGGAGGACCAGCGTGAACCTGCTGCTTGCCGAGGTGGCCCAGGCCACCCAGCGGCTGGCCGACGCCGGCGTTCCCTCACCGCGTTTCGACGCGGAGGAGCTCGCCGCGTTCGTGCACGGCGTCAAGCGGGGGGAGCTGCACAACGTCAAGGACGCGGACTTCGACGCCCGCTACTGGGAGACGGTCGCCCGCCGCGAGGCCCGCGAACCCCTCCAGCACATCACCGGGCGGGCGTTCTTCCGGTACCTGGAGCTCCAGGTCGGGCCCGGGGTCTTCGTACCGCGCCCGGAGACCGAGTCGGTCGTCGGCTGGGCCATAGACGCCGTCCGTGCGATGGACGTCGTCGAGCCCCTCATCGTCGACCTCTGCACCGGCTCCGGCGCCATCGCCCTCGCGATGGCCCAGGAGGTGCCGCGCTCGCGCGTGCACGCGGTCGAGCTCTCCGACGACGCGCTCGTGTGGACGCGCAAGAACGCCGAGGGCTCCCGCGTCACCGTCCACCAGGGCGACGCGCTCAGCGCGCTCCCCGAGCTGGACGGCCAGGTCGACCTGGTCATCTCCAACCCGCCGTACATCCCGCTCACCGAGTGGGAGTACGTGGCACCCGAGGCCCGTGACCACGACCCGGAGATGGCCCTCTTCTCCGGCGAGGACGGCCTCGACACCATCCGCGGCATCGAGCGCACCGCCCACCGGCTGCTCCGTCCCGGCGGCCTCGTCGTCATCGAGCACGCGGACACCCAGGGCGGGCAGGTGCCGTGGATCTTCAACGAGGAGGCCGGCTGGGCCGACGCCGCCGACCACCCGGACCTGAACAACCGGCCGCGCTTCGCGACCGCCCGCAAGGCCATGCCATGACCGGCATGACCGCCATGACGAACCACGCGTACGAGGAGGCCGGGAACTGATGGCACGGCGATACGACTGCAACGAGGCGACCGACCGTGTGACGGGTCTGCGCGAGGCCGCGTCCGCCGTCCGCCGGGGCGAGCTGGTCGTGCTGCCCACCGACACCGTGTACGGGATCGGGGCGGACGCCTTCAGCAGCGAGGCCGTGGCGGATCTGCTCGCCGCCAAGGGCC
Organism: Streptomyces aureus; assembly: GCF_001418135.1. Taxonomy (GTDB): domain Bacteria; phylum Actinomycetota; class Actinomycetes; order Streptomycetales; family Streptomycetaceae; genus Streptomyces; species Streptomyces aureus_A. The sequence continues at coordinate 21,551 of NZ_LIPQ01000053.1, read as the reverse complement.
GGGGCCGCAACATGCCCACGCCCGTGCTCATCGGCTCCCCGAACACCCTCCACGGCCTGGTCACGGACTTCTCCGAGCAGGCGTGGGAGCTCGTCGACGCCTTCTGGCCCGGCGCCCTCACCCTCGTCGCCAAGCACCAGCCGTCCCTGCAGTGGGACCTGGGCGACACCCGGGGCACCGTCGCCATCCGCATGCCGCTGCACCCGGTCGCCATCGAGCTGCTCACCGAGGTCGGCCCGATGGCCGTCTCGTCGGCGAACCTCACCGGCCACCCGTCCCCGGAGGACTGCGACGCGGCCCAGCAGATGCTCGGCGACTCCGTCTCCGTCTACCTGGACGGCGGACCGACGCCCGGCATCGTCCCGTCCTCCATCGTCGACGTCACGGGCAAGGTGCCGGTGCTGCTGCGCGAGGGCGCGCTCTCGCCGGAGGAGCTCCGGAAGGTCGTACCCGACCTCGAGGTGGCGAATTGACCGCCCCTGAGGGGCGTGGCATAGCGGGGTTCGACGACAGCAGCACCTTCCGCATCCTCCACGTCAGCACCGGCAACGTCTGCCGCTCGCCGATCACCGAGCGGCTGACCCGGCATGCCCTGAGCGACCGCCTCGGCGACCCGCTCGGCGGCGGCCTGATCGTGGAGAGCGCGGGCACCTGGGGCCATGAGGGCGCCCCGATGGAGGCCAACGCGGAACTGGTCCTCGCCGACTTCGGCGCGGACTCCAGCGGCTTCGTGGGGCGCGAGCTCCTCGACGAGCACGTCATCCGCGCGGACCTGGTCCTCACCGCGACCCGTGACCACCGCGCCCAGGTCATCTCGATGGGCCACTCGGCGGGCCTGCGCACCTTCACCCTGAAGGAGTTCACCCGCCTGGTCCGCGCGATCGACCCGGCGACGCTGCCGGACGCCCGCGACGAGGGCATGGTGGAACGCGCGCGTGCCCTGGTCCGCGCGGCAGCGGCTCTACGCGGGTGGCTCCTGGCCCCCTCGGTGGACGCGGACGAGGTCAACGACCCGTACGGGGCCCCCATCACCTTCTTCCGCTCGATCGGCGACGAGATCAACCAGGCGCTGGATCCCGTGGTGACGGCGCTGACGGGTGTGCGGGCGCGCGACTGACGTTCGCCCGGTGTGCGCACGTCGTTCACCGGGCGCGTGGGCGCCGGGCTGCCTACATTGGTGCTGACATCCCTCCACGCCCGGAGTCAGCCATGCCGGTCACCGCTCCCCCCGATGAGGCTCTCGACGTCCTGCGCCGGCAGGACCCGGAGATCGCCGACGTGCTGCTCGGCGAGGCGCGGCGGCAGGCCGACAGCCTGCAGTTGATCGCCGCCGAGAACTTCACCTCTCCCGCCGTTCTCGCCGCCCTCGGTTCCCCGCTCGCCAACAAGTACGCCGAGGGGTATCCCGGCGCACGTCATCACGGTGGCTGCGAGTACGCCGACGCCGCCGAGCGCGTCGCCGTGGAACGGGCCACCGCGCTGTTCGGCGCCGACCACGCGAACGTCCAGGCGCACTCGGGCTCCTCGGCCGTCCTGGCGGCGTACGCGGCCCTTCTGAGGCCCGGTGACACGGTGCTCGCCATGGGCCTGGACCACGGGGGGCACCTCACGCACGGTTCGCCCGCCAACTTCTCCGGGCGCTGGTTCGACTTCGTCCCGTACGGCGTCGACGCCGAGACCGGGCTGGTCGACTACGAGCAGGTCGCCGCGCTCGCCCGGCACCACCGCCCGAAGGCGATCGTGTGCGGCTCCATCGCGTACCCCCGGCACCTCGACTACGCGCTCTTCCGCGAGATCGCCGACGAGGTCGGCGCCTATCTCATCGCCGATGCGGCCCACCCCATCGGCCTGGTCGCCGGGGGAGCGGCCCCCAGTCCCGTCCCGTACGCCGATGTCGTCTGCGCGACCACCCACAAGGTGCTGCGCGGGCCGCGCGGCGGGATGGTCCTCTGCGGGGAGGAGCTCGCGGGGCGGATCGACCGGGCCGTCTTCCCGTTCACCCAGGGCGGCGCCCAGATGCACACCATCGCGGCGAAGGCGGTGGCCTTCGGCGAGGCGTCCACTCCCGCGTTCACCGCGTACGCCCATCAGGTGGTCGAGCACGCGCGCGTGCTCGCGGCCGCGCTCGCCGCCGAGGGGTTCGCGCTGACGACCGGCGGCACCGACACCCACCTCATCACCGCCGACCCCGCCCCCCTCGGCGTCGACGGCCGCACCGCCCGGGCCCGGCTCGCCGCCGCCGGCATGGTCCTCGACACCTGTGCGCTTCCGTACGGGGAGGGGCGCGGGATCCGGCTCGGCACCGCCGCCGTCACCACCCAGGGGATGGGGGCCCCGGAGATGGCGCGGATCGCCGCGTTGTTCACCGCGGCGCTGCGTGACGATCCCGCGGAGACGGCCCGGGTACGGGCGGAGGTACGGGGGCTGACCGGGCGATTTCCCCCGTATGGGGGCTGAGACGAGGTCACGGAAAGTCGCTGTGCAACCGTTCGGGGGGTCCAGGTGTCTCCAAGCACATGGACGGCACGGCTAGGGTGTGGGGCTGAGATGGCCAGCGAAACCTGTGGGGCAGCCCGTGCGTGATTACCTGCTGACGCTCTGTGTCACGGCCGCGGTGACCTACCTGCTCACCGGCCCGGTGCGGAAGTTCGCCATCGCGACCGGGGCGATGCCGGAGATCCGTGCCCGAGACGTACACCGAGAACCGACTCCGCGGCTCGGTGGCATCGCCATGTTCTTCGGGCTGTGCGCGGGACTCCTCGTCGCCGACCACCTGCAGAACCTGAACAGCGTCTTCGAGCTCTCCAACGAGCCGCGCGCGCTGCTCTCCGGTGCCGCCCTGATCTGGCTGATCGGCGTCCTGGACGACAAGTTCGAGCTGGACGCCCTGATCAAGCTGGGCGCGCAGATGATCTCGGCGGGCGTCATGGTGGCGCAGGGTCTGACGATCCTGTGGCTGCCGATCCCGGGTGTCGGCGTCGTCTCGCTGACCCCGTGGCAGGGCACGCTCCTGACCGTCGCCCTGGTCGTCCTCACCATCAACGCGGTCAACTTCGTCGACGGCCTCGACGGTCTCGCGGCCGGCATGGTGTGCATCGCCGCCGCCGCCTTCTTCCTGTACGCGTACCGCCTCTGGTACGGCTACACGATCGAGGCCGCCGCTCCCGCGACGCTCTTCACCGTCATCCTCATGGGCATGTGCCTGGGCTTCCTGCCGCACAACATGCATCCGGCGCGGATCTTCATGGGCGACTCCGGCTCGATGCTGATCGGTCTGATCCTGGCGGCCTCCGCCATCTCGATCACCGGCCAGGTCGACCCGGACGCGCTGAAGATCTTCGAGGGCTCGACCCGTGAGGCCACGCACGCCGCCCTGCCGGTCTTCATCCCGCTGGTGCTGCCGCTGACGATCATCGCGATCCCCATGGCGGACCTGATCCTCGCGATCGTGCGCCGTACGTGGAAGGGCCAGTCACCGTTCGCGGCCGACCGCGGCCACCTGCACCACCGGCTCCTGGAGATCGGGCACTCGCACAGCCGCGCGGTCCTGATCATGTACTTCTGGTCGGCGCTCATCGCCTTCGGGACGCTGGCGTACTCGGTCCACTCGGCGTCGATGTGGATCGTCCTCTGCGTCGTCGCGCTCAGCGCGATCGGCCTGGTGCTGCTCCTGCTGCCGCGCTTCACCCCGCGCGCGCCCCGCTGGGCCGAGTCGGTCGTACCGCCCCGCTACCGGCGCCGCAAGCCGGCCCCCGTCGTGGTGGCCGCCGCGGAGCCGGTCGTGGTCGAGGAGGAGCGGATTCCGGTGCCCGCGGGGATCAACGGCGCCACCGCCATCGGCAACCGGGGGCGCTTCACCGACAGGCGGAAGGCCGGAACGCCAAGTTGACGAAAGCCGCATACGCGGCCATTAGCAGACAAGGCGTCGCACTGTCGCGCACACACGCGCGGGGTAACTCTCATGTGTGACTGTTGGCACACCTTATGGGTAAAGACCTATTCAAATAGTTTGTGATACCGTTCACGAGACCCGGCGGCAGTGCCGAAAGACCGTAGTGCGACGGTCCGTTGGCCCCGAGACCCACCTCGGACCGGGCTTACGCTCGTCCTTGACGACACCATCGCCCCCTTCAGCAAGCGGAGACACCGCCATGCCGTCCAACGACGCACGCATCCTTCTGCACACCGTCATCCCCACCGCTGCCGTCGGCGCGATCGCCACGGTCGTCAGCGCTGTGGTCGCCGGTGGCAAGGGCGCGCTCGGCGCCGTCGTCGGCACCCTGGTCGTGCTCCTCTTCATGGGAATCGGGCAGGTCGTCCTGCAGCGGACGGCGAAGTCGCTCCCGCATCTGTTCCAGGCCATGGGGCTCATGCTCTACACGGCCCAGTTGCTGCTGCTCTTCATCTTCCTGGCTTTGCTCAAGGACACCACGCTGTTCAACTTCAAAGCCTTCGCTTTCACGCTGCTCGCGGCGACCGTGGTGTGGGTCGCCGCACAGGCCCGTGCCTACATGAAGGCCAAGATCACGTACATCGACCCCGGAAACACGGGGTCGAAGTCGTGAAGGGTAGGGCCGGGATAAAGCCGTGTTCGGCTTCCTGCTATCGTCCGGTGCCAACTGCGGCACTGCGGGCGCGGGCATCCGAGACGCCTGTCCCAGCGCGAGGCTCGATGCCGAACCGCCGCCCCCTTATCCGTAAGACCAGTCCAGTGCCGACCCGCGGCTGCGTGCCGCGCCGACACAACGAGGTTGCCGTACCTATGCGCCACGCTGAAGGAGCCCGCGGTGAGTGCTGACCAGACGCTTGCCTTCGACCCGGATTGTCACATCTTCAGTGGATGTGGCTTCCCGGCGCCGGGCCTGCACACGTTCATGTACGAGCCCATCGCCACGGTGGGGGGCATCGAGTTCACCAAGCCGATGCTGCTCGCCATCCTGGGCTCCATCGTGGTCGTCGGGTTCTTCTGGGCCGCCTTCAACAAGCCCAAGCTGATCCCCGGCAAGATGCAGATGGTCGGCGAGGCCGGTTACGACTTCGTGCGCCGCGGCATCGTCTACGAGATCATCGGCAAGAAGGACGGCGAGAAGTACGTCCCCTTCATGGTGTCGTTGTTCTTCTTCGTCTGGATCATGAACCTCTGGTCGATCATTCCGCTCGCCCAGTTCCCGGTCACCTCGCTGATCGCCTTCCCGGCCGGTCTCGCGCTGATCGTCTACGTCATGTGGATCTCGCTGACGTTCAAGAAGCACGGCTTCGTCGGCGGCTGGAAGAACATCGTCGGCTACGACAAGTCGCTCGGCGCGATCCTTCCGATGGTCGTCGTCCTCGAGTTCTTCTCGAACCTGCTGATCCGGCCCTTCACGCACGCGGTGCGACTGTTCGCGAACATGTTCGCCGGTCACCTGCTGATCGTGATGTTCTCGCTGGCCACCTGGTACCTCATGAACGGCCTGGGCTTCGTCTACGCCGGCGCCTCGTTCGTGATGGTCCTCGTGATGACCGCCTTCGAGCTCTTCATCCAGGCCGTCCAGGCGTACGTCTTCGTCCTCCTGGCCTGCAGCTACATCCAGGGCGCGCTCTCCGAGCACCACTGAGCCGATCCGTCCCGGATCGTGGCTTCACCCCCAATCCAACAGTCGTCCGGTGGCCAACCCCCACCGGGTCATTGAAAGAGAAGGAAGTAACGGCATGTCCGCTGCTCTCGAACTGGTCAACCTCGCCGCCCCCGGCGACTCCGCCAAGACCACCCTCGTCGGCAACGTCGCGTCCATCGGCTACGGCCTCGCCGCGATCGGCCCCGGCGTCGGCGTCGGCATCATCTTCGGTAACGGTACGCAGGCTCTCGCCCGTCAGCCCGAAGCTGCCGGCCTGATCCGCACCAACCAGATCATGGGCTTCGCGTTCTGTGAGGCGCTCGCCCTCATCGGCATCGTCATGGGCTTCGTCTACCAGTAAGCCGGACCGACAGCCCGATTCTTTTACGGAAGGCACTGATGTGAACGCGCTGCTTCTTGCGCAGGCGGAGGAGCCCCAGCCTCCTCTGATCCCGCATCTCGACGAGCTCGTCATCGGCCTGATCGCCTTCGTCATCGTCTTCGGTTTCCTCGCCAAGAAGCTCCTCCCGAACATCAACAAGGTTCTGGAGCAGCGTCGCGAGGCCATCGAGGGTGGCATCGAGAAGGCCGAGTCGGCCCAGATCGAGGCTCAGAGCGTGCTGGAGCAGTACAAGGCCCAGCTCGCCGAAGCCCGCCACGAGGCCGCGCGTCTTCGCCAGGAGGCGACGGAGCAGGGCACCGCGATCATCCAGGAGATGAAGGCGGAAGGCCAGCGCCAGCGCGAGGAGATCATCGCGGCCGGCCACACGCAGATCGCGGCCGACCGCAAGGCCGCCTCTGCTTCGCTGCGTCAGGACGTGGGCAAGCTCGCCACCGACCTGGCCGGCAAGCTCGTCGGCGAGTCCCTCGAGGACTCCGCCCGCCAGAGCCGGACGATCGACCGCTTCCTCGACGAGCTCGAGGAGAAGGCGGAGGCCGTCCGATGAACGGAGCGAGCCGTGAGGCACTGGCCGCCGGACGCGAGTCCCTCGACGCGCTGACCGACAACACGTCGGCCGACGCGACGAAGCTCGCGGACGAGCTGGCCGCAGTCACCACGCTGCTCGACCGCGAGGTGTCGCTGCGTCGGGTCCTGACCGACCCCGCGCAGTCGGGCGAGGCCAAGGCCGAGCTCGCGCAGCGACTCCTGAGCGGTCAGGTGGGCGGCGAGACCGTCGACCTGGTGTCCGGCATGGTGCGTTCCCGCTGGTCGCGTTCGCGTGACCTGGTCGACGCGACCGAGGAGCTGGCGAACACCGCCGACCTCACCGCGGCGCAGAAGGCGGGCGCCCTCGACGGTGTCGAGGACGAGCTGTTCCGCTTCGGCCGGATCGTGTCCTCCAGCCCCGAGCTCCGCTCGGCGCTGACGGACAAGGCCGCCACGGCCACCGCCAAGGGCGAGCTGCTCCGCAGCCTGCTCGGCGGCAAGGCCAACGTCACCACCGAGCGCCTGGTCGTCCGTCTGGTGACCCAGCCCCGGGGACGTAGCCTGGAAGCGGGACTCGAGTCCCTCTCCAAGCTCGCCGCGGCGCGCCGGGACCGGATGGTCGCCGTCGTCACCTCGGCGGTGCCGCTGTCGGACCAGCAGAAGCAGCGCCTCGGAGCCGTACTCGCCAAGCTGTACGGCCGCGAGATGCACCTGAACCTGGACGTGGACCCCGCGGTCCTCGGCGGGATCACGGTGCAGGTCGGCGACGAGGTCATCAACGGATCGATCGCGGAGCGCCTCGACGAGGCGACCCGTCGACTGGCCGGCTGACGACCGTCACCAGCACAAGGCATCACAGCTACACAGCATCACCAGCGGCCCGGTTGGGCCGTGCAGAGATTGCAGAAGATTCCTGGGGGTCGGCCCCCAGACCCCTTAAGAAACTTCGGGCCCAACAAGGAGAGCAGGGAACCCAGATGGCGGAGCTCACGATCCGGCCGGAGGAGATCCGGGACGCACTGGAGAACTTCGTCCAGTCGTACCAGCCGGACGCGGCCTCGCGCGAGGAGGTCGGCACGGTCAGCCTGGCCGGTGACGGTATCGCGAAGGTCGAGGGTCTTCCCTCGGCCATGGCGAACGAGCTGCTGAAGTTCGAGGACGGGACCCTGGGTCTCGCGCTGAACCTCGAAGAGCGCGAGATCGGTGCGATCGTCCTCGGCGAGTTCAGTGGCATCGAGGAGGGTCAGTCGGTGCAGCGCACCGGCGAGGTCCTCTCCGTCGGTGTCGGTGAGGGTTACCTGGGTCGCGTCGTCGACCCGCTCGGCAACCCGATCGACGGTCTCGGCGAGATCGCGACCGAGGGCCGCCGCGCCCTCGAGCTGCAGGCCCCGGGCGTTATGGCCCGTAAGTCGGTGCACGAGCCGATGGAGACCGGCTACAAGGCCGTCGACGCCATGACGCCGGTCGGCCGTGGTCAGCGTCAGCTGATCATCGGTGACCGTCAGACCGGCAAGACCGCTCTGTGTGTCGACACGATCATCAACCAGCGCGACAACTGGCGCTCGGGCGACGTGAACAAGCAGGTCCGCTGCATCTACGTCGCCGTCGGCCAGAAGGGCTCGACCATCGCGTCCGTGCGCGGCGCCCTGGAAGAGGCCGGTGCGCTCGAGTACACGACGATCGTCGCCGCCCCGGCGTCCGACCCGGCCGGCTTCAAGTACCTGGCGCCGTACACCGGCTCCGCCATCGGCCAGCACTGGATGTACCAGGGCAAGCACGTCCTGATCGTCTTCGACGACCTGTCGAAGCAGGCCGACGCCTACCGCGCCGTGTCGCTGCTGCTGCGCCGCCCGCCGGGCCGTGAGGCCTACCCGGGTGACGTCTTCTACCTGCACTCGCGTCTGCTCGAGCGCTGCGCGAAGCTCTCGGACGAGCTGGGCGCCGGTTCGATGACCGGTCTTCCGATCGTCGAGACCAAGGCGAACGACGTGTCGGCGTTCATCCCGACCAACGTCATCTCCATCACCGACGGCCAGTGCTTCCTGGAGTCCGACCTGTTCAACGCCGGCCAGCGTCCGGCCCTGAACGTCGGTATCTCGGTCTCGCGTGTCGGTGGCTCCGCCCAGCACAAGGCGATGAAGCAGATCTCCGGTCGCCTCCGTGTGGACCTGGCCCAGTTCCGTGAGCTCGAGGCGTTCGCCGCCTTCGGTTCCGACCTGGACGCCGCCTCCAAGGCGCAGCTGGAGCGTGGACAGCGCATGGTCGAGCTGCTCAAGCAGGCTCAGTACCAGCCGATGCCCACCGAGAACCAGGTCGTCTCCGTCTGGGCCGGCACCACCGGCAAGATGGACGACGTCCCGGTCGCCGACATCCGCCGCTTCGAGGCCGAGCTCCTGGCGTACCTCCGCCAGAACCACTCGGGCCTCATGACCTCCATCCGTGAGGGCGGCAAGATGTCCGACGACACCCTGCAGGCCGTGGGCGACGCCATCGCGGAGTTCAAGAAGCAGTTCGAGACCTCTGACGGCAAGCTGCTGGGCGAGGACGCTCCTGCCGCCGTCAACGTCTCGAAGTGACGACGGAAGGGACCTGACTCATGGGAGCGCAGCTCCGGGTCTACAAGCGTCGCATCAAATCCGTCACCGCGACGAAGAAGATCACCAAGGCGATGGAGATGATCGCCGCCTCGCGTGTCGTCAAGGCGCAGCGCAAGGTGCAGGCGTCGACTCCGTACGCGACCGAGCTGACGCGCGCGGTCACGGCGGTGGCCACGGGTGCGAACGACAAGCACCCGCTGACCACCGAGGCGGAGAACCCGGTCCGCGCCGCGGTCCTGCTCCTCTCGAGCGACCGCGGTCTGGCCGGCGCCTTCAACTCCAACGCCATCAAGGCCGCGGAGAAGCTGACGGCGAAGCTTGAGGGCGAGGGCCGTGAGGTCACCGTCTACGTCGTCGGCCGTCGTGGCATCGCCCACTACAACTTCCGCGAGCGGAAGCTGGCCGGCACGTGGACCGGGTTCACGGACCAGCCGTCGTACGGCGACGCCAAGACGATCGCGGCTCCGCTGATCGAGGCGATCGAGAAGGACACGGCGGAGGGTGGTGTGGACGAGCTCCACATCGTCTACACCGAGTTCGTCTCGATGATGACGCAGACGGCGGTCGAGGCCCGGCTGCTGCCCCTCAGCCTCGACGAGGTGGCGAAGGAGGCGGGCGACAAGGACACCCTTCGTCCGCTGTACGACTTCGAGCCGTCGGCGGAGGACGTCCTCGACGCCCTGCTGCCCCGGTACGTCGAGAGCCGGATCTACAACGCGCTGCTCCAGTCGGCTGCTTCCAAGCACGCCGCCACGCGACGCGCGATGAAGTCGGCGACCGACAACGCGGGAGACTTGATCAACAACCTCTCCCGACTTGCCAACGCGGCCCGCCAGGCCGAAATCACCCAGGAAATCAGCGAGATCGTCGGTGGCACCGCAGCCCTGGCCGACGCGACCGCGGGGAGTGACAAGTAATGACGACCACTGTTGAGACGGCCGCCGCCACGGGCCGCGTCGCCCGGGTCATCGGCCCGGTCGTCGACGTGGAGTTCCCCGTCGACGCGATGCCGGAGATCTACAACGCGCTGAACGTCCAGGTTCCGGACCCGGCCGTCGAGGGCGGGACCAAGACCCTGACCCTCGAGGTCGCCCAGCACCTCGGTGACGGCGTTGTCCGCACCATCTCGATGCAGCCCACCGACGGTCTGGTCCGCCAGGCCCCGGTGACCGACACCGGCACGGGCATCACCGTTCCCGTCGGTGACGTCACCAAGGGCCGCGTGTTCAACACGCTGGGTCAGGTGCTGAACGCGGACGAGTCCACCGTGGCCGACGCGCCGCGCTGGACGATCCACCGCAAGGCCCCGGCCTTCGACCAGCTCGAGTCCAAGACCGAGATGTTCGAGACCGGCCTGAAGGTCGTCGACCTTCTCACCCCGTACGTCAAGGGTGGAAAGATCGGTCTGTTCGGTGGTGCCGGTGTCGGCAAGACCGTTCTGATCCAGGAAATGATCGTCCGTGTGGCCAAGCTGCACGACGGTGTGTCGGTCTTCGCGGGCGTCGGTGAGCGCACCCGTGAGGGCAACGACCTCATGGTGGAGATGGAGGAGGCCGGCGTTCTGGACAAGACCGCGCTGGTCTTCGGCCAGATGGACGAGCCCCCGGGCACCCGTCTCCGCGTGGCCCTCGCCGGTCTGACCATGGCGGAGTACTTCCGCGATGTGCAGAAGCAGGACGTGCTGTTCTTCATCGACAACATCTTCCGCTTCACCCAGGCCGGTTCCGAGGTGTCGACCCTGCTCGGCCGCATGCCCTCCGCGGTGGGTTACCAGCCGAACCTGGCCGACGAGATGGGTCTCCTCCAGGAGCGCATCACCTCGACCCGTGGTCACTCGATCACCTCGATGCAGGCGATCTACGTCCCCGCCGACGACCTCACCGACCCGGCGCCGGCGACCACCTTCGCCCACCTCGACGCGACGACGGTTCTCTCCCGTCCGATCTCCGAGAAGGGCATCTACCCGGCCGTGGACCCGCTGGACTCCACGTCCCGGATCCTGGACCCGCGCTACATCGCGCAGGACCACTACGACGCCGCCACGCGCGTCAAGGGGATCCTGCAGAAGTACAAGGACCTCCAGGACATCATCGCGATCCTCGGTATCGACGAGCTGAGCGAGGAGGACAAGCTCGTTGTCCACCGCGCCCGCCGTGTCGAGCGCTTCCTGTCCCAGAACACCCACGCGGCGAAGCAGTTCACCGGTGTGGACGGTTCGGACGTTCCGCTCGACGAGTCGATCGCCGCGTTCAACGCGATCTGCGACGGTGAGTACGACCACTTCCCCGAGCAGGCGTTCTTCATGTGTGGTGGCCTCGAGGACCTCAAGGCCAACGCCAAGGAGCTCGGCGTCTCCTGAGCCCCGTGCTCTCCCGAGGGGGGCGGGATCCGGTCCCGCCCCCCTCACCACGCCCACTAGAATTGACCCCAACACCCGGCACGACCGCCGGGTGGTGACCCGAGGAGCCACCCTTGGCTGCTGAGCTGCACGTCGAGCTGGTCGCCGCGGACCGGAGTGTCTGGTCCGGCGAGGCCACCCTGGTCATCGCGCGTACCACCTCCGGCGACATCGGCGTCATGCCCGGCCACCAGCCGCTGCTCGGTGTGCTGGAGTCGGGCCCGGTGACCATCCGTACCAGTGAGGGCGCGACTGTCGTCGCCGCCGTCCACGGTGGATTCATCTCGTTCGCCGACGACAAGCTGTCTCTGCTCGCGGAGATCTGCGAGCTGGCGGACGAGATCGACGCCCAGCGCGCCGAGCGCGCGCTGGAGCGTGCGAAGTCGGATTCCGACGCGGCCGCCGAGCGGCGCGCCGATGTCCGGCTGCGCGCGGTAGCGGTCCGCTGACGGTCCGCGCAGAGTAGTGCCCTCAGCCGCGGCACGGCTGGAATTTTCCAGACCGTGCCGCGGCTGAGGCGATGCAGATGCAGGTTGTATTCGGTTCTGCCGGCGGTGCCGGCTACGGGACGCAGCGAGGAGGTCGGTGAAGATGTTCCTCGCTCTGCTCGTGTGCGGCCTGGTCGTCGCACTGGTGGTGATCGGGCTCTTCGTCTTCGGCTTGCGCCGGAGGCTGATCCAGCGTGCCGGCGGCACGTTCGACTGCTCGCTGCGCTGGAACGTCCCGGACGAGCCGGATCCGAGCGGCAAGGGCTGGGTGTACGGCGTCGCCCGCTACAGCGGTGACGAGATCGCCTGGTTCCGCGTCTTCTCGTACGCGCCCCGCCCGCGCCGGACCCTGGAGCGTTCGTCCATCGTGGCCCTGGAGCGCCGGATGCCGGAGGGCGAGGAGGAGCTCGCGCTGCTCTCCGAGATGGTGATCCAGCCCTGTATGTACGAGGGCGTCCGCCTGGAGCTCGCGATGAGCGAGGACGCCCGGACGGGTTTCATGGCCTGGCTGGAGGCGGCGCCTCCCGGGCAACGGGTGAATGTTGCCTGATGCGTGAAGAAGCGGGGGTCGGCGTGCTGCGCCGGCCCCCGCTTCGTCGTATCCCCGTGGGGGGCTAGTTCAGACCGGTGTTGATGGCGCCGACGAGTTCGCCGTTGCTGGTGTCACCGCTGAACTCCCAGAAGAACGCTCCGCCGAGGCCCTGGTTCTTGGCCCAGCTCATCTTCGAGTTCACGGTGGCCGGGGTGTCGTAGCTCCACCAGTTGCTGCCGCACTTGGCGTAGGCCGTGCCCGCGATCGTGCCGGTGGCCGGGCAGGAGGTCTTGAGGACCTTGTAGTCCTCGATGCCCTGCTCGTAGGTGCCCGGGGCGGGGCCGGTCGCCGTGCCGCCGGGGGCGGCCTGGGTGACGCCGGTCCAGCCGCGTCCGTAGAAGCCGATGCCGAGCAGCAGCTTGTTGGCGGGGACGCCCTTCGCCTTGAACTTGGCGATGGCCTCGGCGGAGTTGAAGCCCGCCTGCGGGATGCCGGCGTACGAGGTGAGCGGGGAGTGCGGGGCCGTCGGGCCCTGCGCCGCCCAGGCGCCGAAGAAGTCGTACGTCATGACGTTGAACCAGTTCATGTACTGAGCGGCGCCCGCGTAGTCGGCGGCGTCGATCTTGCCGCCGGCGGAGGCGTCGGCCGTGACGGCCGCGGTGACCAGGTAGTTGGGGCCGAACTTGGCACGCATGGCCTGCATCATGTTCTTGAATGAGGCGGCGCCGCTGGTGTCACAGGACAGACCGCAGGCGTTGGGGTACTCCCAGTCCAGGTCGATGCCGTCGAAGACGTCGGCCCAGCGCGGGTCCTCGATCAGGTCGTAGCAGGACTGCGCGAAGGCGGCCGGGTTCTGCACGGCCTGGCCGAAGCCGCCGGACCAGGTCCAGCCGCCGAAGGACCACAGGATCTTGATGTTCGGGTAGGCCTTCTTCAGCTTGCGCAGCTGGTTGAAGTTGCCGCGCAGCGGCTGGTCCCAGGTGTCGGCGACGCCGTCGACGGACTGGTCGGCGGTGTAGGCCTTGTCGTAGTCGGCGTAGGCGTCACCGATGGTGCACTTGCCGCCCGTGACGTTGCCGAAGGCGTAGTTGATGTGGGTGATCTTGGACGCGGAGCCCGAGGTCACGATGTTCTTCACGTGGTAGTTGCGCCCGTAGACGCCCCAGTTGGTGAAGTAGCCCATCTTCACGGCGTTGGGGAGCGGCTGGCCGCCACCGCCGCCGGTGGTGCGGACGGGAGTCGCGCCGGAGGCCGGGCCGGTCTGGTCGATGGTGTCGCGGGCGACGACCGTGTAGTTGTAGTCGGTGCCGGCGGTCAGGCCCGTGTTGGTGTACGTGAGGCCGGTGACGGTGGCGACGGTGGTGCCGTCGCGCTTGACGTCGTAGTTCTTGATGCCCTTGTCGTCGGTGGCCGCGGTCCAGGTGAGCTTCACCGAGGTGTCGGTGATGTCGGAGGCGACGGGGGTGCCGGGGGCCGAGGGGGCGTTGTCGCCGGGCTGGCTGGTGCCGTCGCAGGCGGCGCCGTTGATCTTGCAGCCGCTGGGGGCGCCGGGGCCGGCGCCGTTGTAGCCGAAGGAGACGGAGGCGCCGGGCGCGAGGGTTCCGTTCCAGCCGACGTTCTTGGCTGTCCAGTGGTTGCCGGAGCTGGTGACGGTGGCGTCCCAGGCGGAGGTCACGGAGGTGCCGGCGGGGTAGTCCCACTCGACGGTCCAGGAGTTGATGGTGGTGGTGCCGGTGTTCTTGACGGTCCAGCTGGCACCGAATCCGGTGCCCCAGTCCTGGGTCTTGGTGTACGTGGCGGTGGCCGAGGTGGCCGCTTCGGCGGGGGTGGCGAGGCCGACCATGGCGGCGAGGGGCAGGATCAGGGCGGTGAGACCGGCGGCGGCCCGGTGTCTGAACCCTGCTCTGCGCGTCGGTGCTTGAGTGCTCAACGGTGCTCCTCAAGTTGCGGACGGACATGGGTGGGGGTGGTCCGTGAAGATGCGCGCGCCCCGAGAGCGTAGGAAGGTCTGGACCAATCGTCAAGAGGTCCAGACCAACGTCACCGATGTCCGGTCAGACCCCCAACTCCTGTGCCAGGACGGCCGCTTGGACCCTGCTCCGTAGGGCCAGCTTCCCGAGCACCTTGCTGACATGGGTCTTCACCGTCGCCTCCGCCATGTCGAGCCGTACCGCGATCTCCGCGTTCGACAGGCCCTGACCGAGCGTCGACAGGACCTGCCGCTCCCGGGGCGTCAGGACATCGAGCACGGAGGGGTCCGTCTTCGCCGTCTGCCGCACCGGAGCGCCCGTCGCCGCGAACTCCGCGATCAGCCGCCGGGTCACCGCGGGGGCGATCAGCCCCTCGCCGCGCGCCACCGTCCGGACCGCCTCGATCAGCTCCCGCGCCTCCGCGTTCTTCAGCAGGAAGCCCGACGCCCCCGCCCGCAGCGCCCCGAAGACATACGCGTCGAGATCGAAGGTCGTCAGGACCAGCACGTCGGCGAGCCCCTCCGACACGACGATCCCGGTCGCCGTCACCCCGTCCATCCGGGGCATCTGCACATCCATCAGGACCAGATCGGGGCGCAGCTCGCGGGCGAGCTCCACCGCCCGCTCGCCGTCCGCCGCCTCGCCGACGACCTCGATGTCCGGTGCGCTGCCCAGGATGAGCACAAGCCCCGCCCGTACCGCGGACTGGTCCTCGGCGACCACCACCCGCACTGTCATGCCCGCTCCTCGTCTTTCACGTCCATGGGCAGTTCCGCCCTGACCTGCCACCGCTTCCGCCCGTCGCGGTCCGTCACCGGGCCCGCCTCGAACGCGCCGCCGAGGAGGTCCACCCGCTCCCGCATCCCCACCAGACCGGCGCCCGAACCCGGTGCGGTCGGGCCGGGGCGATCCCCGCGCGGGCTGGTCACCTCGACGGTGAGGGCCGCCTGTCCGCCGGTGAGCACCACCCTGACCTCGCCCGGAGCCGCGTGCTTGAGCGCGTTCGTCAGGGACTCCTGCACGATCCGGTACGCGGCCAGCTCCACCGGGGCAGGGAGGCCCGCCGTCGACTCCCGGCCGTCCTCCAGGACGAGGTCGAGACCGCTCGGCCCGGCGTTGTCCCGCGCCTGTTCGACCAGGGCGTCCAGTCCGGCGAGCGTGGGCGCGGCGGCGGGCTCGGTGTCACCGCTGCTGTCCCGGAGGAGGCCGATGAGCCGCCGCATCTCCGCGAGGCCCGCCACGCTGTTCTCCCGGATCACGGTCAGCGCCTGCCGGGTGGTGGCCGGCTCGTCGATCGAGAGCGCCGCGGTGGAGTGGATCGCGATCGCCGAGAGGTGGTTCGCGACCATGTCGTGCAGCTCGCGCGCCATCCGGGCCCGCTCGGCCACGACGGCCTGGGTGCGGTCGATCTCGGCGAGCAGCGCGGTCTGCTCCGCGCGGAGGAGGGCGGCGTCGGCGGCCTGGCGGTGGTTGCGCACGACGGCTCCGGTCAGCGCGGGCAGGAACGACACCATGCCGGTGAGCAGGCCGACCACCAGGGCGATCGCGTTCTGCCACCAGACGAGGAAGCCGATCGTCACGCCGATCGTGACCAGGCCGGTCGTGTACGGGATGCGCCGGGCGGCGGCAGCCGTCCCGTAGACCACGGCCGCGTAGACCAGGTCCGTGTACATCAGCGCGGTCACGAGCGTGCCGTAGGTGAACTGGTCCGCGACGAGGGCGACCGTGCCGACGGCCAGGGCGGTCTGCGGCATCGTCCGCCGCACGGCCTCCATCGCGGCCATGACGAAGAGCGGGACCAGGGTCGCCCAGCGCGCGGTGATCAGCCGGTCGGTCTGGGTGTGCAGTCCGAAGGACCACATCAGCAGACCGACAGCGAGGCCGCCGGCGGCCATGAGCAGGTCGACGCGGTGCGGTCGGGGGAGTGTCACGTTCCCATCCAACACGGTCGGCGGACGCCGGACCTCGCCGTCCGGGCCGATCCGCCCCTCCGTCGAAGGATGTAGGCGCAGTTCGTCATCGGCGACGACGATCCGGGCGGTCCGCCGGGGGACGCTGAGGGGGTACCGAAAGGGGAACCGTCGTGATCGTCACGCTGATCGTCGTCTGCGAGGTCGGCTTCTGGGTCCTGCTGGCCGCCGGGCTCGGCGCCCGCTACCTGCTGCGGATGCCCGGACTGGGCATGGCACTGCTGCTGTGCGAGCCGCTCCTGGAGGTGCTGCTGCTCGTCGCCACCGCGATGGACCTCAAGAACGGCGCGGAACCGGCCTGGCGGCACGGCCTCGCCGCCATCTACATCGGCTACACCGTGGGCCACGGGCACCGCACCGTGAAGTGGCTCGACGGACACGCCGCCCACCGCTTCGGCGGCGGCCCGCCGCCCGTGAAGGCGCCGCGCTACGGCATGGCGCGCGCCCACCACGAGGGACGGATCTGGCTCGGCTCGGTGGTGGCCGCCTCCGTCGCCGCCGCCCTCCTGCTCGCCGCGATCTGGTACATCGGTGACGACGGCGACACCTCGAAGCTGGAGGCCTCGATCGGGGGCGTCTGGCGGCTGGTCGGCATCCACGGTCTGATCGTGCTCACCTACGCGATCTGGCCGAAGAAGGCCCCGGAGGGAGAGGCCTCAGCGGTCCCCGCCCGGGACCCAGAGCACGTCCCCGACCTCCTTGTTCGCCGTCCGGGCAAGGATGAAGAGCAGGTCTGAGAGGCGGTTGAGGTACGTGGCGGTCAGGGCGTTCATCGTCTCGCCGTGCACCTCCAGGGCCGCCCAGGTCGAGCGCTCCGCCCGCCGGACCACCGTGCACGCCTGGTGCAGCAGCGCTGCCCCGGGCGTGCCGCCCGGCAGGATGAAGGAGCGCAGCTTGTCGAGCTGTTCCAGGAAGAGGTCGCAGTCGGCCTCCAGCTTGTCGACGTACGACTGCTCGACCCGCAGCGGCGGGTACTTCGGGTCCTCGACGACCGGTGTGCAGAGGTCCGCGCCCACGTCGAACAGGTCGTTCTGCACCCGGACGAGGACCTTGACGACCTCCGCGTCGAGCTGCCCGAGGGCGATCGCCGTGCCGATGGCGGCGTTGGCCTCGTTGGCGTCGGCGTAGGCCGAGACCCGCAGATCCGTCTTCGCGGTCCTGCTCATGTCGCCGAGCGCCGTGGTGCCCTGGTCGCCGGTACGGGTGTAGATGCGCGTCAGATTGACCATGGGGCCAGCCTAGTTAGGCGATGGCCTTCTGGAACGTCCGTGTGCCGACCGTCACGGCGAGCGCCGCGACGCCGAGGGCGACGAGCACCCCGTACAGCAGCGTCGGTGTCGTGTAGTGCCCGATGTACGCCTCCCGGACCGCGTCCACCAGATGGCGGAACGGCATCAGGCGGGAGAGGACGTCCAGCCAGCAGGGGGCGAGGGTCATCGGCAGCATCAGGCCCGACAGCAGCATCGCTGGCATCGCGAGGGTGTTGATCGCGGGTCCGAACTCCTGCGGGGTGCGGAGCTTCAGGGCGAGCGCGTACGAGAGGGAGGCCAGGGTCACCGAAAGCAGCGCGACGAAGCCGAAGCCGATCAGGATGCCGGCGAGCGGCGCCCTGAGGCCCATCGGGAGGGCGACCAGGACGAGCAGGACCGCCTGGAAGACGAAGAGGGCGGCGTCCCGCAGGACGCGGCCGAGCAGCAGGGCGAGCCGGCTCACCGGGGTGACCCGCATCCGGTCGAATACGCCCCAGTTCTTCTCCATGATGATCGAGAAGCCGGCGAACGAGGCGCCGAAGAGCCCCAGTTGCAGCAGGAGTCCGGGAACGAGGATCTGCCAGGAGTCGCCCTCGCCGCCGAGCGGCAGCCCGGTGAGCAGCGGTCCGAAGAGCAGCAGGTAGAGCAGTGGCATCAGGGCGCCGAAGAAGATCTGGAACGGGGAGCGCAGGGTCTGGCGGGCGTAGCGCCCGAAGAGGAGCGCGGTGTCGTGGAGCAGCATCGGATGTCCTGGGGACGTGAGGGGACCGGGAGGTCCTAGACGGCTACGGGGGTCGTGTCGACGGGGGCCGGACCGCGTCCGGTGACGGCGAGGAACGCGTCCTGGAGGGTGGCGGCGCCGTGGGCGGCCTTGAGGCCGGCGGGGGAGTCCTCGGCGACGACCGTTCCCTTGTCGACGACGACCAGCCGGTCGGCGAGGGAGTCGGCCTCGTCCAGGTAGTGGGTGGTGAGGACGACGGTGGTGCCGTGCTCGTCGCGCAGCCGCCGCACCAGCGCCCACAGGTCGGCGCGGCTGCCGGGGTCGAGGCCGGTCGTCGGCTCGTCGAGGAAGAGGATCTCGGGCCGGTGGGTGAGTCCCATGGCGAGGTCGAGCCGGCGGCGTTGGCCGCCGGAGAGCGCCGGGGTCCTGCGGTCGAGGAGCTCGGTGAGTCCGAGGTCGTCCGCGAGTTCCTCGGCGCGGGCCGTCGCGCGGGACCGGCTCATGCCGTAGAGGCGGCCCTGGGTGACGAGCTCGGAGCGGACGGTCTCCTGGGGGTCGAGGCCGCCGGACTGGGCGACGTACCCGATGCGGCGGCGGACGGCGGCGGGATTCCGTACGAGGTCGTGGCCCGCGACGGTGGCGGCGCCGCCGGTGGGCGGCAGGAGCGTGGTGAGCATCCGGAGGGTGGTGGTCTTGCCGGCGCCGTTGGGGCCGAGCAGTCCGAGGATCTCCCCGGGCCGGACGGTGAGGTCGATTCCGCGGACGGCCTCGACGGGGCCGTTCCTGGTCGTGAAGGTCCGGGCGAGCCCGGCCGTGCTGATGATGGGCATGGCGACTACGAAAACAGAGTCACTGAAATTTTGCAACGTCCCCAAAATTTCAGAGTGGGCAAAGTTGGTGAGGCGGTAAAATTTCAGGGAGTCTAGGATGGGAGGCATGGCCGAGGGACTCAGGGAACGCAAGAAGCGCGAGACGAAGCAGCGGATCTCGGACATCGCGACCGGGCTCTTCCTGGAGCACGGCTTCGTCCATGTGACCGTCGCGGACGTCGCCGAGGCGGCGGACGTCTCCGTCAACACGGTGTACAACTACTTCCCGGCCAAGGAGGACCTCTTCCTCGACCGGATGGACGGCGTCACCCAGCGCCTCGCCCGCGCGATCCGCGGCCGCGACCGGGGGGAGTCCGCCGCGCGGGCCGTCCTGCGCGAACTCCGCCAGGACATCGGGGCCGTGTCACCCGCGTACGGACTCATGGACGGCTTCGACGCCTTCATGAACGTCATCGAGCACGCCCCCACCCTCAAGGCCCGGCTCTTCCACGTCCAGCAGCAGGTCCACGACGCCGTCGTCGCCACCCTCCGCGAGGAGACCGGCGCCGCCGCGGAGGACCCGCTGCCGCTGCTCGTCGGCGGGCAGCTCGCCTGGATCGAGAGCACCGTCGTCGGCTACATCACCCGCGCGATGACCACCGGGGGCAGGGCGACCACCGTCTCCCGTGAAGCGCTCGTGCTCCTCGACGAGATCGAGGAGCTGCTGAGCGAGAAGGTGCTGGACTACGCGGTACGGGAGGGCTGACGGCGGCACCGCGAGTGGGGGCTGACGGCGGCACCGCGAGCGGGGGGTGACGGCGGCGTCGTGGGCCGTGCGGGGGTCGCCCCCAGGCCGTACTGAGGCAGGGCGGCGGCTCCTCGCCGTGCGGCGGCGGTCGGACGAGCGCGCTCGACCACATACCTCCCGGGGGTGTGTCGCGACCGTGGAGGTGCCCGAACGGGGTGCTGCGAGTGTGACGTCCGTCAAACAGGGCGTGACGCGCGTTACTTCACGGTCACATGACGGCTCCCGACCGCTAATCTCCGCCGGAGAGCCAGAAGTGAACAGGCGTTAAGGGGTGGAACATCGTGGCCAGGAAGCTCGCCGTCATCGGGGCCGGACTCATGGGATCCGGCATCGCACAGGTCTCGGCACAGGCGGGCTGGGACGTCGTCCTGCGTGACGTCACCGATGCCGCCCTCACCCGGGGCACCGACGGCATCAAGGCGTCGTACGACCGGTTCGTCGCGAAGGGCAAGCTGGACGCCGCCGACGCCGAGGCCGCGCTCGGCCGCATCACCGCCACCACCGAGATCGAGGCCGTCGCCGACGCGGACGTCGTCGTCGAGGCCGTCTTCGAGAACCTCGACGTCAAGCACGAGATCTTCCGCTCGCTCGACAAGGTCGTCAAGGACGGCGCGGTCCTCGCCTCCAACACCTCCGCGATCCCGATCACCAAGATCGCCGCGGTGACCGGGCGCCCCGAGTCCGTCGTCGGCGTCCACTTCTTCTCGCCGGTCCCGATGATGCAGCTCGTCGAGCTCGTCCGCGGCTACAAGACCAGCGACGAGACCCTCGCCACCGCCCGCGAGTTCGCCGAGTCCGTCGGCAAGACCTGCATCGTCGTCAACCGCGACGTCGCCGGCTTCGTCACCACCCGCCTCATCTCGGCCCTCGTCGTCGAGGCCGCCAAGCTCCACGAGTCGGGCGTCGCCACCGCCGAGGACATCGACATCGCCTGCAAGCTCGGCTTCGGCCACGCCATGGGCCCGCTCGCCACCGCCGACCTCACCGGCATCGACATCCTGGTGAACGCGGCCAACAACATCTACACCGAGTCCCAGGACGAGAAGTTCGCGGTGCCCGAAGCGATGCGCCGGATGGTGGACGCGGGTGACATCGGCCGCAAGAGCGGGCAGGGCTTCTACAAGTACTGAGCCGTACCCGCTACCCCGCCTCACCCTGTGGGGTGAATTTCGGTATCGGTTCGCTGACAAGGCGCAACGTATCTGCCGGTGCGGCAGTCAGTTGTTGCGAAGACGGAGCACTCTCGGGGAGCGCATATGCACATCAGGGGCGACCATGTCGAGCTGGTCGTCGGGGGCCGCCTCGACGTCCGGAGCGCGGCGGACGCCCGTACGGTCCTGCACTCGGCCGTCGACGACGGCGTCGGCGACCTGGTGCTCGACCTGACCGGCCTCGACTCCTGGGACGCGACCGGGCTCGGCGTCATCATGGGCGCCCACCGACGCGCGGGCCGCTGCGGCCGGCGCGTCGGTGGGCGCCCATG
>NZ_LIPQ01000529.1 GCF_001418135.1 Streptomyces aureus | reverse complement strand
CCGCCTGCACGGTCCTGCCGACCGGCGCGGGCCCGTACGGCTCACACGTCCTCGCGGTCGCCGGCCTCGGCGCCCCGGGCGCACCGGTCGACCTGCGCCACTGCGACACATGACCCCCCACCGCAACCCACCCACCACCCTCACGAGAGGAGGCCCGGAATGACGCACCCCACCGACGACACCGACCGGGGTTCCTGGACCGGGCGGCTGACCCGCCGCTGTCTGCGGCACCGGCGCAGCGTGCTCGTGGCGGTCCTCGCCGCGCTCCTCGGGACCGCGACCAGCGCCCTCGTCCCCCTCGTCACGATGGTGATCGTCGACGACGTCGTCCTGCGCCCCGCACGCTCCGCCGCCCTGTGGACCGGAGCGCTGCTCGCCGTCGCCGCGCTCGGCTACCTCGCCGCGTACCTGCGCCGCCTGTACGCCGGACGGCTCGCCGCCGACGTCCAGCACGACCTGCGGGTCGACCTGTTCCGCTCGCTCTCCCGCCTGGACGGCGTACGTCGCGACGAACTGAGCACCGGACAGCTCCTCGGCCGGGCCTCCGGAGACCTCAACATGGTCTTCGGACTCGTCTCCACCCTGCCCACCGCGATCTCCAGTGCGGCCCTGCTGGTGGTCTCCCTGGTCCTCATCGCCACGCTCTCCCCGCTGCTCGCCCTGGTCGCGCTCGCCCTGGTCCCCGCCCTGTGGTTCATCGGCCGACGCAGCCGCACCTGGCTCTACCCCGCGACCTGGTACGCCCAGAACCAGGCCGCCGCCGTCGCCGGAGTCGTCGCCAGCTCCACCGCCGGCATCCGGGTCGTCAAGGGATTCGGCCAGGAACAGCGGGAGATGGACCGGCTGGCCCGCGCCGCCCGACAACTCTTCGCCGGCCGAATGCGCGCCGTACGCCTCAACGCCCGCTACGGGCCCGCGCTCCAGTGCGTGCCCTCCCTCGGACAGGTCGGAGCCCTCGCGGTCGGCGGCTGGCTGGCGGCCCGCGGCGAACTCAGCCTCGGCGCCCTCCTCGCCTTCTCCGCCTACCTCGCCCAGCTCGTCGGCCCCGTCAAGACCCTCGCCG
Source organism: Streptomyces aureus (assembly GCF_001418135.1). Lineage (GTDB taxonomy): Bacteria > Actinomycetota > Actinomycetes > Streptomycetales > Streptomycetaceae > Streptomyces > Streptomyces aureus_A. The sequence continues at coordinate 879 of NZ_LIPQ01000529.1, read as the reverse complement.
CACTGCTCACCATGGGCCAGCAGGCCGGCGCCGGGATCGAGCGGGTCCTCGAAGTGATCGACACCCGCCCGCTGCTGACCGAGGGCACGGGCCGACTGCCCGAAGACGGGCCCCTCGGCGTCGAGTTCGACCACGTCACCTTCGCGTACGGCCCAGGCCGGCCCGTACTCACCGACCTCTCCCTCCGCATCGCACCCGGCGAGACCCTGGCCCTCGTCGGCGCCCCCGGATCGGGCAAGTCCACCCTCGCCCTGCTGCTCTCCCGGTTCCACGACGTCTCCGAGGGCGCGGTACGGATCGGCGGCGCCGACGTCCGCGACCTGACCTTCGACTCCCTGCGCGGCGCGGTCGCCGGCGTCCCCGAGGACACCGCCCTCCTCGCCGGAACCGTCCGCGAGGCCGTCGCCTACGGCCGGCCGGACGCCACCGACCCGGAGATCCACGCCGCGGCCCGCACCGCCCAGGCGCACGCCTTCGTCACCGACCTGCCCGACGGCTACGCCACGGTGCTCGGCGAACGCGGCGCCCTCTCCGGCGGACAGCGCCAGCGCATCGCCCTCGCCCGGGCGCTCGCCGCCGCGCCCCGCGTCCTCGTCCTCGACGACGCCACCTCCGCCGTCGACGCCCGCGTCGAGCAGGCCATCCACGACGCGCTGCGCGCCCAGAGCGACGGCCGCACCACCCTGATCGTCGCCCGCCGCCGCTCGACCCTCGCGCTCGCCGACCGGATCGCCGTCCTCGACCACGGCCGGATCGTCGACCTCGGCACCCACCGCGAACTCACCGCCCGCTGCCCGCTCTACCGCACGATCCTCCAGCACCACCCCGCCGAGCCCCCGGCCGAGGCGGCCGCCGCCACGGCCGGGGGCTCGGCGGGGT
>NZ_LIPQ01000528.1 GCF_001418135.1 Streptomyces aureus | reverse complement strand
GCCTCCGGCTTCCTCACCGGCAAGTACCGCAAGGGGCAGCCGATCGACCTCACCCGCGGGCGCGCCGCGCTCACCCCGCACCGCTTCGACCCGGCGCTCCCCGGCAACGCCGCCAAGCTCGACGCCGTCGAGGAGTTCATCGCCCTCGCCGACGAGATCGGCTGCTCCCTGCCCGAGCTCGCCCTCGCCTTCGCCGCCTCTCACCCGGCCGTGACCTCCGTCATCATCGGGCCGCGGACGATGGACCAGCTGGAGGGGCTGTTGAAGGGCGCGACCGTCGTCCTCACGGACGAGGTCCTGGACCGGATCGACGAGATCGTGCCGCCGGGCACGAACCTCTACCGCGCGGACGGGGCCTGGCAGCCGCCGTTCCTCACCCGGCCCGCGCTGCGGCGGCGGCCGCTGGAGGAGCGGGCGGCCGGGTAGGGACACCTGATTTCGTGGTGGCGGCCGCCCCGGCGTGACGGCTGATCCTGAATGCTTGGCCGCATGGGTGACACGAGGACGCGGACGATCGACGCAGCCGAGCGCAGGGCGCGGCTCGGGGTGCGGCACCGGCTGGCCGGGAGCGCGCGGGCCGGGTCGGCGGAGGAGGTCGCGGGGTCGCTCGTCGCCCTGCACGGGACCGACCCGGCGAGTGTGTTCCTCGCCGTGGGGGCGCGGCTGGCCGGGGAGGGCGGGCCCGTGGCCGATGTCGAGCGGGCGCTGTACGAGGACCGGTCGCTGGTCCGGATGCACGGTATGCGGCACACGGTCTTCGTCCTTCCCGCCGCGCTCGCCCCCGCCGTCCAGGCCTCGACGACCGATCCGGCCGCCGTCCGCGAACGCGGCACGCTGATCAAGCACTTGGCGGCGGGCAGCGACTTCGACGCCGCGTGGCTGGCGGAGACCGAGAGGCTCGTCCTCGCCGAGCTGGCCGTGCGGGGTGAGGCGACGGGCGCCGAACTCGGCAGGGCCGTACCGGCGTTGAGGTCGACGTACCTGTACGGGAAGGGCACACGGCAGGAGGGCGTCCAGTCCGTCGCGAGCCGGGTGCTGCGGGTGCTCGGCATGGAGGGACGGATCGTACGGGGCCGGCCCCAGGGCGCATGGACGTCCAGCCGGTTCCGTTGGACGCGGCCCGCCCCGCCCGGTTCCGGGCCGGCTTCCGCGCTCGATCCGGCCGCGGCGCGCGCCGAGCTGACGCAGCGGTGGCTCCGGGCCAGCGGGCCCGCCACCGAGGCGGATCTGCAGTGGTGGACGGGGTGGAAGGTGACGGATGTGCGCGAGGCGCTCGCCGCCGTCGGCGCGCTGCCGGTCACCCTCGACGAGGGGACCGGTTTCGTCCTGTCGGACGACCTCGGCCCCGTGACGGAGCGGGCGGCGGAGACCGGGCCGTGGGCGGCGCTGCTGCCCGCGCTCGATCCGACGGCGATGGGCTGGCAGGCCCGGGGCTGGTACCTGGACCCGGAGCACCGGGCGGCGCTGTACGACCGCAGCGGGAACATCGGGCCCACGGTGTGGTGGGACGGCCGGATCGTCGGCGGGTGGGCCCAGCGCCCGGACGGCGAGATCGTCCACCGGCTCCTGACGGACGTGGGCGCGGCGGCCGGGCACGCGATCGACGTGGAGGCGGAGCGGCTCGCGGGGTGGGTGGGGGACGTACGGGTGACACCCCGGTTCCGTACGCCGCTGGAACGGGAGTTGAGCGCCTGAACCCCGCACCCCTCCCTCCTCGCTCACTTGCGCAGGTACAGACCCGGGACGCCCAGTTCCGAGAGACCGTCCAGGACCAGGTCCACGCCGACGGCCGCGAGCAGCAGGCCGAGCAGGCGGCCGAGGAGCTCGATCGTGGCGTGGTGGGTGCGGCGCAGGACGCGGGCGAGCAGCACGACGCAGACCAGGTCCAGCGCGATGACGGACACGTACGCGCCGACGACGGTCGAACGCCAGCTGAAGGAGTCGCGGGCGGCCGCCTCGATGAGCACGGCGGTCATGGCCAGCGGGCTCACCACGTACGGCATGAGCAGCTCTCGCACGCCGCTGACCAGGTCGGGGGCGTCCTGGTGGGTGGTGTTGGAGCCGAGGTGGAGACCGAGGACGAGCCCGACGGCGTAGATGAAGAAGATGACGCCGCCCGCGAGCTGGAGTGCCGCGGTGCTGATGTGGAAGACGTTCAGCAGCCACGGGGCCGTGATGCCCATGACCAGGCCGACGAGGACGGCCGCGCCGGAGGAGATGAGGGCGATGGTCCGCATCTGGCTCACGGGGTGGACCTGGGCGAGGCCGGCGAAGGCGAGGAGGACCTTCGGGGGGCCGACGACGGAGAAGAAGGTGATGAAGGCGGCGGAGTAGCTGAAGGCGTTCACACCGGAATCATGGTGCGGGCGGGTGATTTCTCCGGTTTTTCCGGCCGGTGCCCGCGCGGTGTCGAGAACCGGTCCTCCGCTCCGACTGTCCTGCGAGAGGCAGTACGCGGCGGCACCCCGCCGGAAGCGGGGACCTGCCGGACGAGACGTGAGGACGAGGAGGACGTCATGAAGTACCTGGTGATGGTGCAGGGCAGTCAGGCCGACTACGAGGCCATGGTGGGCCGCCCCACCGAGAGCAGCCCCGCCTGGACCAAGCCGGACCTCAAGGCGATGTTCGCGCACATGAACGCGATCAACGAGGAGCTGACGGCGAAGGGCGAGATGCTCGACGGCCAGGGTCTCGCGGCCCCGTCCACGACCCGGTTCGTGACGGTGGACGGCGACGGCAGGCCGGTCGTCACGGACGGCCCCTACGCCGAGACCAAGGAGGTCATCGCGGGCTACTGGCTGCTCGACTGCGCCTCCCTGGAGCGCGTGACGGAGATCGCCGCCCAGGTCGCCCGCTGTCCGCAGCCCGCCGGCGCCCCGGAGTACGCGGTGGTCGTCCGGCCGGTCGACGAATCGGGACCCCGTCAGGACTGACCGCGCGAGGAGCCCACTCGCCCGCACCCGGCACTGTCCGTGCCGGGTGCGAGGATCGGCCGCGTGGATACCGGATCGCTCGCTCTTCGACAGTTCACGGCCCCGGAGGACGTCTCGCCGGAGGTGCGGAACGAACTCCTCGACTGCTGGATCGAGGTGACCAACGCGGGTGGCGCGGCCGGTTTCCCCTTCCCGCCGATCGACGCGGACCTGGCCGGCCCGGCGGTCGACTTCCTCGTCGCGGGCCTCGACGCCGGGTCGAGCCGCCTTCTGGTCGCGTCGGTCGACGACCGCCTCGCCGGATGGCTGAACGTCCGCCGCGACGACTTCCGGCTCGTCGCGCACTGGGGGACGCTCCACCACGTCCAGACCCGGACGGGTCTGCGGGGGCAGGGGATCGGGGCCGCGCTCATGCGCCGCGTACGGGAGATCGCCCGCGACGAGATGGGACTTGAGCAGCTCCGTCTGGCCGCGCGCGGTGGTGCCGGCCTGGAGACGTTCTACGGACGGCTCGGGTGGCGGGAGGTCGGGCGCTGGCCAGGGGCGCTCCGACTGGCGCCCGGGGACGACCGGGACGAGGTCCTGATGATCCTGGCCCCGCTCTGACTCCGCGCCCTTCTGCGGACCCGTGCACGCTCCGGGCCCGTGGCCGCTCCGAGCCCGTGGCCGCTCCGAGCCCGTGTCCGCTCCGAGCCCGTGTCCGCTCCGGACCCGTGATCGCTCCGGACCCGTGTCCGCTCCGGACCCGCGCCCGCTCTGACTCCGTGCCCGCTCCGGATCCGTGCCCACTCCGGCCTCGGACGGCCCCGGGTCAGTGCATTCCGTGCGGGCCGCCCGTCATGTGCGGGCGGCCCCTCGGGACGAGCAGCGGGGACGCCAGCGCCGCGGCCGCCGCCGTGACGGTGCAGAGGGTGTACGCGGCGGTCAGGCCGGCCGGGGTGGGGGCCGGAGTGGTCGTGGTGGTCAGGGCGAGGGTGGAGACGAGCGCGACGCCGATGGAGCCGCCCAGTTCGTGGAAGGTGTTCACGATGCCGGAGGCGAGGCCCGCCTCGTGCGGGGCGATCAGGCCCAGGGCCGTCGTCGTCGCCGTGACGAAGACCGCGCCGAGGCCGAGCGACGCCGTCGCGAGGGACGGGAGGAGCGTGGTCCACGGGCCGGACGCGGGGTCGAGGAAGACCAGCGGGAGGCAGCCGAGGGCCGCGACCGTCAGGCCTCCCGTGGCGCAGACGCGCGGGCCGGCCGTGCTCAGCAGGCGGGAGCCCAGGTGGGCGCCGATCGCGGTGGTGAGTGCCACCGGGAGGAACAGCAGGCCGGTGCGGAGGGCGTCGAGGTGGTGGACGTGCTGGAGGTGCATCGAGCCCAGGAAGAAGAACGAGATCAGGAGCGCCGTCGCGACCAGCATGAGGAGGGAGCCCACGACGACGGGTCGCCGGGTGAACATCCGCGGGTCCATCAGCGGGGTGCGGGTCCTCCGTTCGGTCGCCGCGAAGGCTCCGTACAGCACGAACGCGCCCAGGAGGGGCAGCAGCGTCGCCGCCGACGTCCAGCCGGAGTCGCCCGCCGTGACCAGGCCGTAGACGAGTGCGCCGGTGGCCGTGGTGACGAGGAGGGCGCCCGGGACGTCCAGGCCGCCGCCGCGCTTCGCGGGCTTCGCCGTCGCCGGTACGAACCTCGGCAGGGCCGCCAGGACCGCGAGGCCCACCGGGACGTTGACGTAGAAGATCCACGGCCAGCCCGGGCCCGAGGTGAGGGCGCCGCCGAGCAGGACGCCCACCGCCGATCCCGTACCGCCGATGGCCGCCCAGACGCCCAGCGCCCTGGGCCTCTCCGGGCCGTGGAACACCGTGGTGACCAGGGCGAGGGCCGCCGGCGAGAGCAGCGCGGCGCCGATGCCCTGGGCGATCCGGCCGCCGAGCAGGACGCCGGCGTTCGGCGCGAGACCGCAGGCCAGGGACGCGGCGGTGAAGAGGGCGAGTCCGGTGAGGAGGACCCGGCGGGCGCCGAGGGCGTCGGAGAGCCGTCCGCCCAGGAGCATCAGCCCGCCGAAGCAGAGGGTGTACGCGGTGACGACCCAGGTCAGGGCCGTTCGCCCGAGGTCGAGGTCGGTGGCGAGCGCGGGCAGCGCGACGTTCACCACGGTCACGTCGAGGACCAGCATGAACTGGGCCGCGCAGATCAGTGCGAGGGCCTTCCAGCGGCGGGGGTCGGGGCGCGGGTGGCCGTGGGCCTGGTCGTGGGCCACGCCGGGGTCATGAGCCTGGTTGTGGCCATGGGCCTGGCCATGACCCTGGTCGTGGTCATGGGCAGGGGAGGGTACGGCGGCGTTGGTGGGCATAACTGAACTGTACGGCACAGTACAGTTGAACTCAAGAGTACAGTTTGGTGGGTAGGGTGAGGCCATGGACGCCCAGCCCGTACCGGACACCACGCCCGCACCGGCCGCCAGGCCCGCCCCCACCGGCCCCCGCGCCGCACGCAAGCGGCAGGCGATCGTCCGGGCCGCCCGCGACCTCTTCCTCCGCGAGGGCTTCGGCGTGGGCATGGACGCCATCGCCGCCGAGGCCGGCGTCTCCAAGGTGACCGTCTACAACCACTTCGGCAGCAAGGAAGCCCTCTTCACCGCCGTCGTCGCGGGCGGCCTCGACGAGCCACTCAGCGAAAGCGGTCGGGGCGACCGGGGCGGCGAGGGCCGGAGCGACGCGCCCGATCTCGCGCGGCTCGTCGACGCCGACGGCCCCGACGCGCTCAAGGCCGCCCTCGCCGACGCCGGTCGCGCCTGGGGCCGCGCCCTGCGCGCCGACACCGAGGGGCGCGCCCTGCGCACCCTCGTCGCCACCGAGGTCCACCGCTTCCCCGAGCTGGGCCGCGCCTGGCGCGCGCACGGCCCGGCCGGCCACCACCCCGCCGTCACGAACGCCCTGCGCGCCCTCGCGGACCGGGGGCTCCTCGACATCCCCGACCTGGAGGTCGCCGTCCTCCAGCTCTACTCGCTGCTGGTCTTCCCGCAGATGGTGTTCGAGCAGCACGGGACGGAGCTCGGCGAGGAGCTGGGCGAACGCCTCGTCGTCGACGGGGTCGAGATGTTCCTCCGGCGGTACGCGGCCACACCCGGGCCCGCCCCCGCGCCGTCCTCCGCACCCGGACGCGCCCCCGCGCCGTCGTCCACGCCCGGATCCTGACGCAGGTGTCATCCTTGGTCTTCGACGGAGCCCCGCGCGGGGAGTAAATTACCCCCTGGGGTATCTAGGAGGAGTAGCTGTGGAACTGGATCTCGCTGGTGCGGAGCTGAAGTCGGTGCTGAACCGGCTCCGCCGGGCTCAGGGCCAGATCTCCGGCGTGATCCGGATGATCGAGGAGGGCCGCGACTGCGAGGAGGTCGTGACCCAGCTGGCCGCCGCCTCCCGTGCCCTCGACCGGGCCGGGTTCGCGATCATCGCGACCGGCCTCCAGCAGTGCCTGACCGACGTCGAGGACGCCCGCCGCAACGGCGAGGACCGCGACGCGATGCGCGCCCGGCTGGAGAAGCTCTTCCTGTCGCTGGCGTGACCACCGCCCTTCGACACGCGGACGTACCCCCGGGGGAGATCCCCCGGGGGTGCGTCGTGTGCGGCGCCTTCCGCGGCGGCCGTCGGCGCGGTCAGTCGGTCGCGAGGCCCTTCAGGCGCTTCGCGATCGTCGTCAGGCGCCGGCCCTGGTAGCGCGCGGCCTGGAGGACGTTCTCCTCCGGGGCGCCGTTCGCGCCCGGGTGGGAGGTGCCGTACGGGTTGCCGCCGGCCGTGTAGACCGCCGGGTCCGTGAAGCCGGGGGAGACGATGACCGAGCCCCAGTGGTGGAAGGTGTTGTAGAGCGCGAGCAGCGTCGACTCGTTGCCGCCGTGCAGGTTGTGGGCGCTGGTGAAGGCCGTCGCGGGCTTGTCCGCCATGACGCCCTGCTGCCAGAGGCCGCCCGAGGTGTCGATGTACTGCTTCAGCTGCGCGGCCACGTTGCCGAAACGGGTCGGGGAGCCGAGCGCGTACGCGTCCGCCCACTCCAGGTCCTCAAGGGTGGCGACCTCCACGTCACCGGTGGCGTCCACGTGGGCACGCCAGGCCGGGTTCGAGTCGATGGCGGCGGCCGGGGCGAGCTCGGGCACCCGGCGCAGCCGCACCTCGGCGCCCGCCTTCTCGGCGCCCTCGGCAACGGCCTGGGCGAGCTGGTGGACGGCACCCGTGGCCGAGTAGTAGATGACGGCGACCTTCACGGACATGGCGATCTCCTCAAAGCGGATCAGTTTCCGTTTCAATACCAGGAGCCTAAACGGATTGCTATCCGGTTCGCAAGGGGAACAGGTATGCTCACATCGAGGGCTACCGGAACGGGGAGACGGGGCGCGGAAAAGCGAAACAGCGCGACACAGCGCGCAACAGGGCGCACAGGCGGCGCACCAGGAACAGGAGTCGGCAAATGAGCACCGAGATTCCGCGGGCCGGAGGCACGGCGGCACCCCTGCTCGGCCTCCTCCCCACCCTCGGGACCCCCGCACCCGAGCGCGCCGACGCCGCCCGCAACCGGCGCAAGATCCTCGACGCCGCCGCCCGGATCGTCAGCGAGGACGGCCCCGAGGCCGTCACCATGAACCAGGTCGCCCATGCCAGCGGCATAGGCGTCGGCACGGTCTACCGCCGCTTCGGCGACGTCTCCCAGCTCCTGTGGGCGCTCCTCGACGACCGAGAGCGCCAGTTCCAGGAGGCGTACATGAGCGGCCCGCCGCCGCTCGGGCCCGGCGCCCCGGCCGACGCCCGGCTCGACGCCTTCCTCGACGCGCTCGTCGACCGGGTCGGCGAGCAGCGCGAGATCCTGCTCGCCGCGCACTCCGCCGCGCCCCGCACCCGCTATCACAGCGGCGCGTACCGCGTGATGCACACGCATGTGGCCCTGCTCATCGGGCGGCTGAGGCCCGGCTCCGACAGCACGCTCCTCGCGCACCTGCTGCTCGCGCCGTTCTCGCCGGACGTCGTACACCATCTGACGGTCGAACAGGAACTGTCGGCGGACCGCCTCAAGGCGGGCGTACGGGAGCTGCTCCAGCTCCGGGCCTGAGCCCCGGATCTGCGGTCCCGGACCGGTCACCGCGCGCCAGCGGCCCCCGACGTGTCACCCCGCGCCGGCTGCACCGGACCGGCCCCCCGCGCCGGCCGCCCCGGCCCGGTCAGATGCCGCCCAGTGCCGCCAGACCGTCCAGCACCCGCGCCAGACCGAAGCGGTACGCGTGTTCCGCGTCGTACAGGCCGGCGTACGCGGTCGCCGCCGCCTCCCCCACCCGGCTCGCCAGCGGGAACCGCGACTCGTCCAACGCCCGCGCCAGCAGCGGCTCGTGGGCGTCCCACCACTCCCCGTCCGACATCGCGCTCTCACGCTCCACGGCCCGCGCGTCCAGCTCCGCCCGGGCGCCGGACTGGACGAAGCCGAGGACGTACGTCAGCGCCGAGTCCCTGGCCACGTCGTCGAGGCCCAGGCCCTCGAAGGCGCCGAGCTCGTACTCGTACTTGGTCATCACGCCGGGACCCAACGGGGCACGCACGATGCGCAGTTCGACCAGCCACGGGTGACCCAGGTGCAGTGTCCGGTTCGCGTCCGCGACCGCCGTGACGCGGGACCGCCAGGACTCCTCCGGGCGGAACGGCGGCCGGTCCATGCGCAGGAAGACGGCGTCCAGCATGAGGTCGAGAAGCTCGGCCTTGCCGGGGACGTACGTGTAGAGCGTCATCGGGGTCACGCCGAGGTGCTGGGCCACCGCGCGCATGGTCAGCGCGTCGAGCCCGCCGGCGTCCGCGAGGGCGAGGGCCGCGTCGACGACCGCGTCGACCGTGAGTCCCTGCCTCGGGCCGCGGCGCCCCGCCGGGGCGGCCGAGCCGTCGCGCCACAGGAGCTCCAGCGTGCGCGCCGGGTCGCCCGCACCGCTGCTGCTCTTCCCCTTCGCCGCCGCCATGCCGCTTCCGTCCTTCTTCGCGTTTTTCGCGTTCTCGCAGGTCAGGATAGCTCCCCATTACTTTGTACGCTGTATAGAGTACTCTTCCCCAGCACACAGGCCGACCACCGGAGGGCGCACGCATGAACCACCCCGTCGCAGCGGACAGCCACCACGTCATCCAGGTCCGCGGGGCCAGGGAGAACAACCTCAGGAACGTCGACGTCGACCTCCCCAAGCGCCGCCTCACCGTCTTCACCGGAGTCTCCGGCTCCGGGAAGTCCTCCCTCGTCTTCGGCACCATCGCCGCCGAGTCGCAACGCCTGATCAACGAGACCTACAGCGCCTTCCTGCAGTCCTTCATGCCGTCGCTCGCCCGCCCCGACGTCGACGGACTGCACAACCTGAGCGCCGCGATCGTCGTCGACCAGGAGCGGATGGGCGCCAACTCCCGCTCCACCGTGGGCACCGCCACCGACGCGTACACGATGCTGCGGATCGTCTTCAGCCGCCTCGGCACCCCGCACGTCGGCACCTCCGGCGCCTTCAGCTTCAACCTGCCCGAGGGCATGTGCCCGCGCTGCGAGGGCACCGGCCAGATCTCCGACATCGACGTCGACGAGCTCGTCGACCGCACCAAGTCCCTCAACGAGGGCGCCATCACCGTGCCGGGCTACGCCGTCGACTCGTGGATGTGGCAGATCATGGCCCACTCCGGTTTCTACGACCCCGACAAGAAGCTCGCGGACTTCACCGAACAGGAGTGGGAGGACTTCCTCCACAAGCCGTCCTGCAAGGTGAAGGTCGGCACCAACAACTTCACCTACGAGGGCCTCGTGGTGAAGCTCCAGCGGACCGTCCTCTCCAAGGACCGGGAGGCCATGCAGGCCCACATCCGCGCCTTCGTCGACCGCGCCGTCGGCTTCCGGACCTGCCCCGAGTGCGAGGGCGCCCGGCTCACCCGGGCCGCGCTGTCCTCCCGTATCGACGGGGTCAACATCGCCGAGTGCTCGGCGATGCAGATCAGCGACCTCGCCGCGTTCGTCCGCCGGATCGAGGACCCCTCCGTCGCCCCGCTCCTCGCCGGCCTGCGCGAGCTCCTCGACTCGCTCGTCGAGATCGGCCTCGGCTACCTCTCCCTCGACCGCTCCTCCGGCACGCTCTCCGGCGGCGAGGCGCAGCGCGTGAAGATGGTCCGCCACCTCGGCTCCCCGCTCACCGACGTCACGTACGTCTTCGACGAGCCGACCACCGGGCTGCACCCGCACGACGTGCGCCGCATGAACGACCTGCTCCTGCGGCTGCGCGACAAGGGCAACACCGTCCTGGTCGTCGAGCACAAGCCCGAGGTCATCGAGATCGCCGACCACGTCGTCGACCTCGGCCCTCGGGCCGGCACCGCGGGCGGCGAGATCTGCTACAGCGGAAACGTTCCCGGACTGCGCACCTCCGGCACCCTCACCGGGAACCACCTCGCGCACCGGGCCAAGCTCCGTGCCGAGGCACGGGTCCCCTCCGGCGCGCTGAGCATCACCGGCGCCACGCAGCACAACCTCAAGGACGTCAGCGTCGAGATCCCCGCCGGGGTCCTGACCGTCGTCACGGGCGTCGCGGGCTCCGGCAAGTCCTCCCTCATCCACGGCAACCTGCCGGGCCGCGAGGGCGTCGTCGTCGCCGACCAGTCCCCCATCCGGGGCTCACGCCGCTCGAACCCGGCGACCTACACCGGGCTCCTCGGCCCGATCCGTACGGCCTTCGCCAAGGCCAACGGCGTCAAGCCGGCCCTCTTCAGCGCCAACTCCGAGGGCGCCTGCCC
>NZ_LIPQ01000527.1 GCF_001418135.1 Streptomyces aureus | reverse complement strand
GGCGTGGGTGGGGATCGTCGGGTTCACGGTGCTGGGGCTCGGGCTGAGTGTGATCGTGCCGCAGACCTTCGCGGCGGCCGGGCGTCTGGCTTTCGACCGTCACGGTCCCGGGGCGAGCGACGCGGCGGTGGCGCGGCTCAATGTCTTCAACTACGTCGGGTTCCTGATCGGCTCTCCGTTGGTGGGGGCGCTGGGTGACGCGTGGAGCTACCGGGGGGCCATGCTGGTGCCGATGGTGCTTGTGCTGGTGACGGTGGTGTATGCCACGTCGTTCGGTTCGCGACCGGCCCGATACGGTGGCGGGCATGAGCGGCCGCGCACTGTTGATGTGGGATGAAGCTGTCACGCAGTACGACTTCGGGTCCGAGCATCCGATGGATCCGGTACGGCTCGCGCTGACGATGTCGTTGGTGCGGGCGTACGGGCTCGACCGGGCCGTGGACGTGGTCGCGGCGAAGCCGGCCGGCGACTCGACGCTGCGTCTCGTCCACCGTGAGGACTATGTGGCGGCGGTGCGGGCGGCGTCGGCCGATCCGCGGCACGCCGACCAGTCGTACGGGCTCGGCACGGCAGACGATCCGGCGTTCGCCGGGATGCACGAGGCGTCGGCGCTGATCGCCGGGCAGTCGGTGGGCGCGGCGGAGGCGGTGTGGCGCGGGGAGGCCGCGCACGCCGTGAACTTCGCGGGCGGTCTGCATCACGCGATGCCGGGGGCCGCGTCGGGGTTCTGTATCTACAACGACGCGTCCCTGGCGATCGCGCGGCTGCTGGAGCTGGGCGCGGAGCGGGTCGCGTACGTGGATGTGGACGTGCATCACGGGGACGGGGTGCAGGCGGCGTTCTGGGAGGACCCCCGGGTGCTGACCGTGTCGCTGCACGAGCATCCCCGGACGCTGTTCCCGCAGACGGGCTGGCCGGAGGAGACCGGCGCGACCGGGCCCGGTGAGGGTGGCGCCGTGAACGTGGCGCTGCCGGCCGGGACGGGGGACGCGGGGTGGCTGCGGGCGTTCCACGCGGTGGTACCGGAGCTGCTCGCGGACTTCCGGCCGCAGGTCCTCGTCACCCAGCACGGGGCGGACACGCACTTCGAGGATCCGCTGGCCCATCTCGCGGTGTCGCTCGACGCGCAGCGGGCGGTGCAGGAGTCCTGTCACGAGCTGGCGCACGAGTACGCCGAGGGGCGTTGGCTGGCGCTGGGCGGTGGCGGATACGCGGTGGTCGACGTCGTACCGCGGTCGTGGACGCATCTGGTGGGGATCGCCGCGCACGCCCCGGTGGATCCGGAGTCGGTGATCCCGTCGTCCTGGCGGGACGAGGTGTACGCGCGGACCCGGCAGCCGGGGCCCGGGCGGATGACGGACGGGCTGTGGCCGGTGGGGTTCCGGGACTGGTCCGCGGGATACGACCCGGCGGACCGGCTGGACCAGGCGGTGCTCGCGACCCGGAAGGCGGCCTTTCCGCTGCGGGGGATGCTCGCGTAGGTATCACCCGGAACGTTCTGGCGGGCGTTACGCCGACTGTGGGGTGTCCCGGGGGTTTCGGCTCCGGGGAGGGGGCGTTCCGGCAGCATCGGGAGGGTGTTGAGTACCGGGGCGCTGCGGGCGCATCTGTTGGCGGCGGGGTTGGCGGGAACGGTGGCGACGTCGCGGGAGGAGAGCCTGCGGAGCTATCGGCTCTTCGCGGCGCGGGATCCGCGGGTGCTGCTTGGACTTGATCCCGCCTGGGGGTGGGGTGAGGCCGATCTGCTGCGGCTGATGGCCGACAAGTGCGGGGTGTCGGACGATCCGGAGCATCGGTCGGGGCCCGACGTCATCGATCCCGAGCGGACGCTGCGGGGGCTCGACGCCTTCGCGGCGCGGTTGGGTGCGGCGGCCGCGCGGCGGGTTCCGGTGCTCCTCGGGACGGGTCATCCGCACCGTCTGCTTGGTTTCTACGTCGCTCTCGCAGACGCCTTGTCGGCGGCGGGATGTCTTGTTCTCACACCGGCGCAGGGGCGATGTGTCGACATAACGACCCGGTTCGGCGTACGCACGTATCTCCTCGACTACGTACGGGGGGTCGCACTGGTGCGAGAGCCGGGGCCGTCGGGGGGCGGGCGCGAGCCGGGGGCGCACTCCCACTCCCCGCTGCCGGTTAGGGCGGCCCTGGAGAGTGCGGCCGAGGCCGGCGGGCCGCTGCCGGAGCTCGTCGTCGGCGACCACGGCTGGGTCTGCGGGGCTGGTCAGCTGGGTATTGAGGCCATCGGTCTCGCCGATACGGATGATCCGGCGCTGTTCGTCGGTGAGGCGGAGGGGCAGGTGTCGGTGGCCGTTCCGCTTGATGACGGCGTGCGCTCCGACTACTACCGTCCGCTGACGCGCTATGTACTCAATCGAGCGTGTCTGTCACGGTAAACGGCAGGTGGTAGCTCCTCTTCCCCACTCGTACCACCCGCCCCTAGTCTGGAGCGTGAGCGCTCGGCGACGAAGAGTCACCGGAGGGGAAGCCGGTGGGCGTCGCGGCGGAAGGTACAGGTGGGTCATGGCTGCTGGCGAACGACCTCTCAACGAGGTCAAGTTTCTGACCGTGGCGGAAGTCGCCTCGGTGATGCGCGTGTCCAAGATGACCGTGTACCGCTTGGTGCACAGCGGTCATCTGCCGGCGATCCGGGTGGGCAGGTCCTTCCGGGTGCCGGAACAGGCGGTTCACGAGTACCTGCGGGAGTCCTTCGTGGGGGTGGGGACCGCGTAGCGCGAGCGCGGCGACAACGCCGGGAAAGCTCCGTATGTCCCTCGGATTACAAGCGCGGTGCTCGGGACGGTAGGCTAGGCCGACGTAGGTCGTGTGGGCCCAGACGCCCCGCACCGATCCCCGCCGGGAGGCGGGGATGTTCCGAGAAGTGAGCGAGGGTAGTCGTGGGCTCTGTTATCAAGAAGCGGCGTAAGCGGATGGCCAAGAAGAAGCACCGCAAGCTGCTCAAGCGCACGCGCGTTCAGCGTCGCAACAAGAAGTAAGGCGACAGCTGCTCCGCAGCGTTCTGTGCGTCAGACGTGGCCCTTCACCGTTCGCGGTGGAGGGCCGCGTTTTATTTGCGCGGAAATCCTGAGGCGCTACGGTGGCGACCAACGGAAGACGGACGGAAGGCGCTGATCTTGGGCAAGGTCGTGCTCGTCACCGGTGCCGCCCGGCATCTCGGGGGCCGCTTCGTGCGGCGGATCCAGCGGGATCCGGAGGTGGACCGGGTGATCGCGGTGGACGCCGTCGACCCCGCGCACCAGCTCGGCGCCGCCGAGTTCGTACGGGCGGACATCCGCCGGCCGGAGATCGCGAAGGTTCTCGCCGAGCACGACGTCGACACGGTGGTCCATCTGGACGTCACCGGTACGGCGCTCGGCGGTGGTGGCCGTACGTCGGTCAAGGAGACCAACGTCATCGGCACGATGCAGCTGCTCGGCGCCTGCCAGAAGTCGCCGCGGATCAGCCGGCTCGTGATCAAGTCCAGTACCAGTGTCTACGGCTCCGCTCCGCGCGACCCCGCTGTCTTCACCGAGACGACGGCCGCGAAGTCCTTGCCCAGCGGGGGCTTCGCGAAGGACGCCGTCGAGGTCGAGGGATATGTGCGGGGGTTCGCCCGGCGCCGCCCGGACGTGGCCGTGTGCGTGCTGCGGTTCGCGAACATCCTCGGGCCCCGGATCGACTCGCCGCTCACCGAGTACCTCGCGCTGCCGGTGCTGCCGACCGTCCTCGGCTACGACCCGCGGCTGCAGTTCGTCCACGAGGACGACGTCATCGACGTGCTGCGCCTGGCGGCGCACGAGCCCCGCAGGGCCACCCTGAACAGCGGCACCTTCAACATCGCCGGCGACGGGGTGCTCCTGCTCTCGCAGTGCGCGCGGCGGCTCGGACGGCCCACCGTGCCGGTGCTGCTGCCGGCCGTCACCTGGGTGGGGACGGCGCTGCGGACCGTAGGGATCACCGACTTCGCTCCCGAGCAGATCCGGCTGCTCACCCACGGCCGGGTCGTGTCGACGGCGCAGACGCGTGAGGTCCTCGGCTTCTCGCCGCGCTACACCACGGCGGAGGCCCTCGCGGACTTCGCGCGGGGCC
>NZ_LIPQ01000526.1 GCF_001418135.1 Streptomyces aureus | reverse complement strand
GCTCGGCGACCGCCCGTACGAGCACGTCCGGGCCCTTCAGCGGCTGTATGCGACCCGCGTACAGCGGCACGAACGCCTCGGCCGGAATCCCGAGCCGGGCCCGCGCCGCCGCCCGCCCGTCGCCCGGGTGGAAGGTCCGCAGATCGACCCCCGGACGCACCACCTCGGTCCGTTCCGCCTCCGCCCCGTACAGCGACCGCAAGGCCTCCGCCTCGTCGGCCGTGTTCGCGATCAGCCGGTCCGCGGCGCCCACCACCTGGTGCTCGCCCCTGACCCGCAGCTCCGGCTCGGGGGTGTCCCCGGCGGCCAGCGAGGCGTTCTTCACCCGGGCCAGGGTGTGGGCGGTGTGCACCAGCGGGATCCGCCAGCCCACCGAGGCGATCCGGCCCGCCTGGCCGGAGAGCCAGTAGTGCGAGTGGACCAGGTCGTACCGCCGCTCCTCCTTGAGCAGGGCCAGCGAGAACGGCACCACCAGATCGGGCATGGCCTCCTTGGGCAGCGCCTGGCGCGGCCCCGCGTGCAGATGCCGGACCCGCACCCCGGGGGCGAGCTCGACGAGCGGGGGCAGGCCCTCGCCCCGGCAGCGGGTGAACAGATCGACCTCCGTGCCCTGTTCGGCCAGGGCGCGGGAGAGCTCGACCATGTAGACGTTCATGCCGCCGGCGTCCCCCGTCCCGGGCTGGTGGAGCGGGGAGGTGTGGACGCTGAGCATGGCGACGCGCAGGGACACGAGGGGCTCCTGAGGGGAGGGAAGCCACGTGCCCCTGCGCGTCGCTCGCGCGCGCACGGTCACGCGGCAGGGTGGGGATCGGACACGGGTTGCTGGAGTGCGGGGTGCTGGGTCACTCGATTACTGGGCTACTTAGTTGCTTAGTAGTAACAGGCCGCAGAAAGGCTCAGAACCCGAAGACCGGACCAGACGGGGGCGCCAGACGGGTCCCCGGGAGGGGGGCCGTCAGGGCATGCCGGTCGACCGGGCGTCCCGGCGCCGCCTGGAGCGCCGCCGCCAGCCGGTCCGCACCCTCCGGCATCACCGGCCGCGACCACGCCGACAGAGCCGAAGCCACCGCCAACTGGGCGGCCAGCGCCGGGAGATGACGGCAGGAGGTACTGGGCCGGCAACGCTCGTGGGCGTTGACATGACCGAAGTCGGCGGCCGAACGGACCATCTCGTCCAGGACGGCGACCGCCCGGCGCGGGTCGAAGGCATCGGGGCCGTACGCCTCACGCAGGTCGTCCACGCCCCGGTGCAGCCGCCGCTCCAGGATCTCCCAGCCGGTGCCGCCGGGCAGCGCCTGCGGGGCGAGGCCGCCGCACTCCTCCCGTACGGCGGCGAAGAGCCGGGACAGCCAGCTGTTCCAGTTCTCGTCCAGCTCGCGGCGTGCGGTGGCGAGCCGCTCCCGGTGGAAGACGGTGCGGCGGCCCAGCGGGCGGGCCTGGAGGACATGGCGGCGCAGGGTGTCGGAGCCGTACTCGGTGAGCAGGTCGAGTGCCCACACGTTGCCCTCCTGGACGCCCTCCTCGATGACGTACGACTCGTTGACATTGAAGTCCTGCGGCAGCTTGACGTCCTGCGCGAGGAGCAGCACCGGCAGCAGCACGGCGTGGCAGAAGGCGTGCCCGAAACCGCAGAAGTGGATCGCGCGGCGGGGCAGCGGGCCCTGCACGTCGTAGCCGAACAGGTGCATCGCCGCGGCCTCGAAACAGCCGTCGATCCGATGGTCGGGGAAGCCCTCGACGGGCACCTGGAGACCCCACTCGGCCGGGTGGCCGACCGCGATGTCCGGCAGCCCGTCCTCGACGAGCGACTCGCACAGCGCGGCGAGCCGCGGCGGCAGCCCGGCCGTCGCCCAGTAGTCGGCGAGCGTCTCCCGGAACGGCTCCAGGGGGACGTAGAGCCGGCGGCAGCGGCGGGCCACCGCCGGCGTGTCGCAGAGCGCGCAGCGGGCGCCGATGAGGTCGCCGCCGTCGTTCGGCCGCGCGCACTCGTGGCACATGCCGCCGTCGCTGACCGCACCGCAGTGCGGGCAGGTGCCGGTGGCGTGCGCACCGTACAGCCAGCGGTCGCACGGCTCGCAGTACGGCAGGAGGCGGGTGCGCGGGGCGATGACGCCCTGCGCGAAGAGCCGCCCGAAGAGGTCCTGCACCCAGCGTCCGTATCCCTTGTCGCGGCGCGGACGCACGATGTGGTCGAACTCCACGCCCGACCGCAGCCAGTCCGCGGTGATCGCGGCCCGGTAGCCCTCCGCGACCTCCTCGGGCTTGCGGTGGTGACGCAGCGCCCGCACCTCGACGGAGCTTGCGTGATCGGCGGTACCGGTCGTGAACCGGACGGCCTCGCCCTCGGCACGCAGATAGCGGGTGAGGACGTCGGCGGCGACGTACGGTCCGGCGAGGTGGCCGATGTGGAGTTCGCCGTGGGTGGCGGGAGGGGTCGCGGTGATCCAGACGGGGGTGCTCATGGGACCTCCTTGACGCTGTGGTGCGGTGGGCTTCAGCGGTCGCGTGCGGCGGAGCGCTGTCGGCGCAGGGCGGGGCAGCGGGCTCGGGTTCGAAGGGGGTGGCGGGGTCAGCGGGGCTCGAAGTGGAAGGAGCGGATGAAGCAGTCGCGGGGCTGCTCGACCGCGTAGACGACGCATTCGAAGAGCGCCTGCGTCGTCAGCTTCTCGTCGGGTGCGATTCCGTCCGGATTCGAGCCGTCCCATTCCGCGAAGCGCGGGTCGGAGGTCGAGAAGTCGGGCGGGAAGAGGGAGAACACGCGGACGCCGGAGGGGCGGAGGCGGCGCGAGAGGATGTCGGCGAATCCGGCCTGGGCGCTCTTCGCCGCCCAGAAGGCCTCGTGGGCGGCGCCGGCGGCCGCGGCGGAGGCGCCCTCGGCGTCGCGGACGGCCACCATGTTGACGATGTCGGGACGCAGCGAGCCGCGCAGCAGGGGCAGGAAGTGCTTCACCATGAGGACGGTGCCGCCGGCGGTCGACTCGATCGTCTCGACGATCTCGGCGTCGCTGGCCGCCTCCAGGTCCATGCCGTCGAGCCAGCGGGCGCCGTTGTTGACCAACAGGTCGACCCGGTCGGTGTGTTCGCCGACACGGGCGGCGAACTCCCGGATCTCGGCGGGCCTGCTGAGGTCGCAGCCGAACGCGTGGATACGGTCACGGGCCGAGCCCATGACTTCGGTACGGGTGCGTTCGGCGGCCTCGACGGTCCGCGCCGAGACATAGACCTCGGCGCCGAGATGGGCGAATCCGACGGCGAGCGCGCGACCGAAATAGCGGGACGCTCCGGTCACGACGACACGCAGATTCTCGAATTTCATGTGCGTCTGCTCTCCCCACGGATACCGATTGCCGGTCCATTTCAGCGTGGTTTCAGCGTGGCAGAGGAAAGGGAGTCCGGGCCCGGTGAAAGGGGTGCGCGTTCACGCCGTTGCGTGGACACGCCACGGCAGCACGAGCCTTTCGAGCAGCTCGGCGCGCTTGTGGTGGACGCGGACGCGGTCGGGGCCGGTCGAGACGGTGACGGTACCGCCGGGGGTGCGGACCTCGCCGTCCACCGGCGGCACGACGGTCCCGTCCAGCGCACCGGCAGCGGCGAGGGCGGCGGCGCCGGTGAGCGCGAGGCGGGGGTGCCAGCCGCCGACGGTGAGCGCCCGGACGTCGATACCGCCGGGGCCGGCGGTGAAGGCGGCGATCTTGGGCAGAGCGGAGTGCGGCGGATGGCCGAGGAGCCGGGCGGCGTGGGCGCGGAGCCCTTCGAGCCGCTCCCGGAGCTTCTCCTCGGGCAGGTGCCGGGCATCGACGAAGACGTACGGGTTGCCGTACCGGACGAGCGACACGGGGATGGTGTCGAGGACGTCGACGGGGTGGCCGGTGGGGAGGGTGCCGGGGG
>NZ_LIPQ01000525.1 GCF_001418135.1 Streptomyces aureus | reverse complement strand
CCCTCCCCACCCAGGAGACAGCATGCGACGTTCCATCCGCGGCAGAAGGTCCGCCACCCTCGCGGCCCTCTTGGCGCTCGCCCTCGCGGCGCCCGTGTCCGCTCTCACGACACCCGCCGGGGCCGACCCGTCGTCGGCCGCCGCCCGGATCGCCGTCGGCGCCGACGAGGTGATCCGGCAGTACGAGGTCGCCGGACCCTCCACTCCGGCCGCCCGGAGCGCGCTGACCGCCACCGGCGTCTCGATCGACGAGGTCGACGCCCGGTCGGTCGTGGTCAGCGCCAACACCGAACAGCTGAGGAACCTCAAGGCACTCGGCTACAAGCCGGTCGCCCTGCCCGGCCCGCCGGACCGGACCGCCGAGGGCGGCAAGGCGGCCGGCCCGCTCGACTTCCCCTCCGCCGACGCGAGGTACCACAACTACGCGGAGATGAACGCGGAGATCGACCAGCGGCTCGCCGCCCACCCCTCGATCATGCGCAAGCAGGTGATCGGGAAGTCGTACCAGGGCCGGGACATCGTCGCCATCAAGATCAGCGACAACGTGGCCACCGACGAGGCCGAGCCCGAGGTCCTCTTCACCCACCACCAGCACGCCCGCGAGCACCTCACCGTCGAGATGGCGCTGTACCTCCTCCGCGAGCTCGGCGCGGGGTACGGCAGCGACTCCAGGATCACCAACGCCGTGAACGGCCGCGAGATCTGGATCGTCCCGGACCTCAACCCGGACGGCGGCGAGTACGACATCGCGACCGGTTCCTACCGCAGCTGGCGCAAGAACCGTCAGCCCAACTCCGGCTCCTCGTACATCGGTACGGACATGAACCGGAACTGGAACTACAAGTGGGGCTGCTGCGGCGGCTCCTCGGGCTCCAAGAGCTCCGAGACGTACCGCGGCACGGCCCCCGAGTCCGCCCCCGAGGTCAAGGTCGTCGCCGACTTCGTCCGCTCCAGGGTGGTCGGCGGCAAGCAGCAGATCACCGCGGCCATCGACTTCCACACGTACAGCGAGCTCGTGCTCTGGCCCTTCGGCTGGACGACGGCCAACACCGCGCCGGGCATGACGCTCGACGACCGGAACGCCTTCGCGGCCGTCGGCGGCAAGATGGCGGCCAGCAACGGCTACACGCCCGAGCAGTCCAGCGACCTCTACATCACGGACGGGTCGATCGACGACTACCTGTGGGGCACGCACAGGATCTTCGGATACACCTTCGAGATGTACCCGGCCTCGTCCTCCGGCGGCGGCTTCTACCCGCCCGACGAGGTCATCGAGCGCGAGACGAGCCGCAACCGCGACGCCGTCCTCCAGCTCCTGGAGAACGCCGACTGCATGTACCGCTCGATCGGCAAGGAGGCGCAGTACTGCGCGGCCTGACGGCCCGTACGTGACGGGGCGCCCCGGCGGGTTCACCGCCGGGGCGCCTCACGCGTCAGGGGCCGGTCACCGGGCGCCCGCGCGCTCAGACGAACAGACTCAGCACGGCCGCCGCCGCGAAACCGGCCAGGGAGAGCACCGACTCCAGCACCGTCCAGGACTTGAGGGTGTCCCGTTCGGTGATGCCGAAGTACTTGGAGACGATCCAGAAGCCGCCGTCGTTGACGTGCGAGGCGAAGATCGAGCCGGCCGAGATCGCCATGATGACGAGGGCCAGGAAGGCCTGCGAGTGACCGCCGCCCTCGACCAGGGGCAGCACGATCCCGGCCGTGGTGACGATGGCGACCGTCGCCGAGCCCTGGGCGACGCGCAGCACCAGGGAGATGAGGTAGGCGAGCACGATGACGGGGAGACCGACGTCGTGGAAGGTGTCGGAGAGCGCCTGGGCGACGCCGCTGACCTTGAGGACCGCGCCGAAGACCCCGCCCGCGCCGACGACGAGCAGGATGTTGCCGACCGGCTTGAGGGAGGAGGTGGACACCTGCTCCAGGGACTTCCGGGACCAGCCGCGCCGGATGCCGAGCAGCCAGTACGCGAGGAGGAGCGCGATCGTCAGCGCGACGAAGGGGCTGCCGAAGAACTCGATGACGGAGCGGAGGGTGGACTCGTCCAGGGCGATGGAGGAGAAGGTCGCGGCGAGGATGAGGAGCAGCGGCGTGCCGATGATGAGGAGCACGGTGGAGAGCGCCACGGGCGCCTCGGTGCCGCCGGACCGCTCGGCGGCGACCTTGGCCCTGGCCTCCTCGGCGGCCTCGACCATGTCCTGCGGGACCGCGACGAAGAGCCGGCGGCCGATCCAGCCGGCGTACGCCCAGGCCGCGAGCACGGCGGGCAGGCCGACGAGGGCGCCCATCAGGATGACCCAGCCGAGCGAGACGTGCAGGAGGCCGGCGGCGGCGACCGGGCCGGGGTGCGGCGGCAGGAAGGCGTGGGTCATGGAGAGACCCGCGAGCAGCGGCATGGCGTAGAGCAGGATCGACTTGCCGGAGCGCTTGGCGGCGGCGTAGACGATCGGCGCGAGGACGAAGATGCCGACGTCGAAGAAGACCGGGATGCCGAAGACGAGTCCGGTGAGGCCCATGGCGAGGGGGGCGCGCTTCTCGCCGAAGAGGCCGAGGAGGCGGCTGCTCAGCACCTCGGCGCCGCCCGAGACCTCCAGGATCGCGCCGAGCATGGTGCCGAGGCCGATGATGATCGCGACGTGGCCGAGGATGCCGCCCATGCCGGTCTCGACGACGGAGGTGGCGGCGGACTTCTGGACGGTGCCGAAGAGTTCGGTGACGGAGAGGCCGGCGGCGAGGCCGACG
>NZ_LIPQ01000524.1 GCF_001418135.1 Streptomyces aureus | reverse complement strand
CTCCCCCACATGGCCGCAGACCAAGTCCGACCCGCCCCGTATGGCCATTCGGGTCACGGGAAAACCGGTCTGCCACCCCACCCCGGGCCCCGTACACTGGTCCTGGCGAAAGGCTTGGATGGGGACGAGTAGCGTCGTACGCAGCCATGAGCGACCCGGGGACGGTGAGAGCCCGGGGGCGAGCCCGATGTGAAGCATCACCCCGGAGCCGTCGGAAGAAAGCCGCGGGAAACCGCGGTGACTAGACCCGGCGTCGCGACCCCAATGAGGGGGCTCAGGGCGCGCGTGCCCCGGGCCAAGGAGGGTGGTACCGCGGGAGCAGCGCTCTCGTCCCTCCGACGGAACGACGACAGTCCGCCGGAGGAACTCGATGACACCGCCGCAGTACCGCCAGGTGCCCGCCCAGGTAGACCTGCCCGCGATGGAGCACGCCGTGCTCGATTTCTGGCACGAGAACAAGGTCTTCGCCAAGACCCTCGAACAGTCCGAGGGACGCCCCGAGTGGGTGTTCTACGAGGGCCCGCCGACCGCCAACGGCATGCCGGGCGCGCACCACATCGAGGCCCGCGTCTTCAAGGACGTCTTCCCCCGCTTCCGGACCATGCGCGGCTACCACGTGGCCCGCAAGGCCGGCTGGGACTGCCACGGCCTCCCCGTGGAGCTCGCCGTCGAGAAGGAGCTCGGCTTCTCCGGCAAGAAGGACATCGAGGACTACGGCATCGCCGCGTTCAACGACAAGTGCCGCGAGTCCGTGACCCGGCACACCGACGCGTTCGCCGAGCTCACGACCCGCATGGGCTACTGGGTCGACCTGGACGACGCGTACCGGACGATGGACCCCTCGTACATCGAGTCGGTCTGGTGGTCGCTGAAGCAGATCTTCGACAAGGACCTGCTCGTCCAGGACCACCGGGTCGCCCCCTGGTGCCCGCGCTGCGGCACCGGCCTCTCCGACCACGAGCTGGCCCAGGGCTACGAGACGGTCGTCGACCCCTCGGTCTACGTCCGCTTCCCGCTGACCTCCGGCCCGCTGGCCGGCAAGGCGGCGCTCCTGGTCTGGACGACGACCCCGTGGACCCTGGTGTCCAACACGGCGGTCGCCGCCCACCCCGAGGTCACCTACGTCGTCGCCACCGACGGCGACGAGCGGGTCGTCGTCGCCCAGCCGCTGGTCGAGAAGGCCCTCGGCGAGGGCTGGGTCACCACCGGCGAGTCCTTCACGGGCGCCGAGATGGAGCGCTGGACCTACCAGCGCCCCTTCGAGCTCGTCGAGTTCCCGGCCGAGGCCCACTACGTCGTGAACGCCGAGTACGTGACGACCGAGGACGGTACGGGTCTGGTCCACCAGTCCCCCGCCTTCGGTGAGGACGACCTCAAGGTCTGCAAGGCGTACGGCCTGCCGGTCGTGAACCCGGTCCGCCCCGACGGCACCTTCGAGGAGGACGTGCCGCTGGTCGGCGGCGTCTTCTTCAAGAAGGCCGACGAGGCGCTCACCGCCGACCTGGACGCGCGCGGACTGCTCTTCAGGCACATCGCGTACGAGCACAGCTACCCGCACTGCTGGCGCTGCCACACGGCGCTGCTCTACTACGCGCAGCCGTCCTGGTACATCCGCACGACCGCGGTCAAGGACCGCATGCTCGCGGAGAACGAGCGGACGAACTGGTTCCCGGACTCGGTCAAGCACGGCCGCTTCGGCGACTGGCTCACCAACAACGTCGACTGGGCGCTCTCCCGGAACCGCTACTGGGGCACCCCGCTGCCGATCTGGCGCTGCGAGGACGGCCACCTGACCTGTGTGGGCTCGCGCGCCGAGCTGACCGAGCTGACGGGCACCGACCAGTCGCAGCTCGACCCGCACCGCCCGTACATCGACGCGGTGACCTTCGGCTGCCCGACGGAGGGCTGCTCGCTGGAGGCCACCCGGGTGCCGGAGGTCATCGACGCCTGGTACGACTCGGGCTCGATGCCGTTCGCGCAGTACGGCTACCCCTACGAGAACAAGGAACTCTTCGAGTCCCGCTACCCGGCGCAGTTCATCTCCGAGGCCATCGACCAGACGCGAGGCTGGTTCTACACGCTGATGGCCGTCGGCACGCTGGTCTTCGACAAGTCGTCCTACGAGAACGTGGTCTGCCTGGGCCACATCCTCGCCGAGGACGGCCGCAAGATGTCCAAGCACCTGGGGAACATCCTCCAGCCGATCCCGCTGATGGACCAGCACGGCGCCGACGCGGTCCGCTGGTTCATGGCGGCCGGCGGCTCGCCGTGGGCGGCGCGCCGGGTGGGCCACGGCACGATCCAGGAGGTCGTCCGCAAGACCCTCCTGACGTACTGGAACACGGTGGCCTTCCAGGCGCTGTACGCCCGCACGTCCGGCTGGGCCCCCTCGGCCGCGGACCCGGCCCCGGCCGACCGCACGGTCCTCGACAAGTGGCTGCTCTCCGAGCTGAACACGCTGGTCGTCGAGACCACCGAGGCGATGGAGTCGTACGACACCCAGCGCACCGGCAAGCTGATCTCGGCCTTCGTCGACGATCTCTCCAACTGGTACGTGCGCCGCTCGCGCCGCCGCTTCTGGCAGGGCGACAAGGCGGCCCTCCGCACCCTCCACGACGTGGTGGAGACGGTCACGCGCCTGATGGCCCCGCTGACCCCGTTCATCACCGAGCGGGTCTGGCAGGACCTGGTGGTGCCCGTGTCGCCGGACGCCCCCGAGTCGGTCCACCTGGCGACCTGGCCGGAGGCGGACACGACGGCGATCGACAGGACCCTCTCGGAGCAGATGCTCCTCGTCCGGCGTCTGGTGGAGCTGGGCCGGGCGACGCGCGCGGAGTCGGGCGTGAAGACCCGCCAGCCGCTCTCCCGGGCCCTGGTGGCGGCGACGGGCTTCGCGGCCCTCTCCGCCGACCTCCAGGCCCAGATCACGGAGGAGCTGAACGTCAGCTCCCTCGCCTCCCTCTCGGACGTGGGCGGCTCGCTGGTGGACACCACCGCCAAGGCGAACTTCCGCGCCCTGGGCAAGCGCTTCGGCAAGGGCGTCCAGGACGTGGCGAAGGCGGTGGCGGCGGCGGACGCGGCGGCGCTGTCCCTGGCCCTCCGGTCGGGCGAGGCGACCCTGTCGGTGAACGGCGAGGACATCACCGTCACCCCCGAGGAGGTCATCATCACGGAGACCCCCCGCGAGGGCTGGTCGGTGGCCTCGGACGCGGGCGCGACGGTCGCCCTGGACCTGGAGATCACTCCGGAGCTCCGCAAGGCGGGCCTGGCGCGTGACGCGATCCGCCTGATCCAGGAGGCCCGCAAGAACAGCGGCCTGGACGTGGCCGACCGGATCGCCCTGCGCTGGCTGACGGACTCCCCGGAGACGGCGGAGGCCCTGACGGCCCACGCGGCCCTGATCGCGGACGAGGTCCTGGCCACGGACCACGCCCAGGGCGAGGCGGACGGCACGTACGGCGACCCGTTCACGGACGAGTCCCTGAGCCTGACGTTCCGCCTCCGCAAGGCCTGACCACCCCGGCGAAGGGCCCGGCACCCCCGTGGGTGCCGGGCCCTTCGCATCCCCACCACGGCCGACCACCCCGCCGAGGCGGTACC
>NZ_LIPQ01000523.1 GCF_001418135.1 Streptomyces aureus | reverse complement strand
CCGATCTCGGCTACGACGGCGTCGGGCTGACCCTCGACCACATGCACCTCGACCCCCTCGCCCCCGACCTGGCCGCCCGTACCGCCCGGGTCGCCCGGCGCCTCGGCGAGCTGGGGCTCGGCGTGACCGTCGAGACCGGTGCCCGCTACGTCCTCGACCCGCGCCGCAAGCACGGCCCGTCCCTGCTCGACCCGGACCCCGAGGACCGCGCCGCCCGGGTCCGGCTCCTGTTGCGGGCCGTTCGGGTCGCCGCCGACCTCGGCGCGCACGCCGTGCACTGCTTCAGCGGCATCCCTCCGGCCGACACCCCACCGGACGAGGCCTGGAAACGGCTCACCTCCTCTCTCACCCCTGTCCTGGAGGCCGCGGCCGCCGCCCGCGTGCCCCTGGCCGTCGAACCCGAACCCGGCCACCTCCTCGCCACCCTCGACGACTTCCACCACCTGCGCGGACTCCTCGGCGACCCCGCGCCCGCCGCCCTCGGCCTCACCCTCGACCTCGGCCACTGCCAGTGCCTCGAACCCCTCCCTCCCGCCGACTGCCTGCGCGCAGCCGCCCCCTGGGTGCACCACATCCAGATCGAGGACATGCGCCGCGGGGTGCACGAGCACCTGCCGTTCGGCGACGGTGAGATCGACTTCCCGCCGGTGCTCGCCGCACTCGCCGAGCTCACCGCCGCCGGCTACCCCGGCCTGACCGTCGTCGAGCTGCCCCGCCACTCCCACGCCGGCCCCGAACTCGCCCGCACCTCCCTCTCCTTCCTGCGCCGGGAGGCCCCGACATGCTGACGGTCACCGCCGCCGCCCGCGCCTGGCTGGACTCCGCCCTGGCCGAGGCCGATGCCCGTGCTCCCGGCTGGGAGGAGCGCTTCGTCGCCGCCGGCCGGCACTGCGGGCGCGAGCACGCGGACGAGGCCCGCATCCTTCTCCTCCGGGCCGCCGGGGCCGACCCCGACACCCTCACCCGTCTCTACCGGCACGGCGCCGCCGCCGAGCGCCGCGCGGTCCTCCTGGCCCTCCCCGTCCTCGTCACCGGCCCCGAGGCCGTGCCCCTCGTCGAGGACGCCCTCCGCACCCACGACACCACCCTCATCACCGCCGCCGTCGGC
>NZ_LIPQ01000522.1 GCF_001418135.1 Streptomyces aureus | reverse complement strand
CGCAACGGGCGCCCGGCGGACGCGGCCCGCGTGGCGAAGGCCGTCGCCCTCACCTCGACCCTCACCCGGAGCGGCCGCCGTGGCTGACCGCACGCCCCCCGCCGCATCCGTCGAAGCCGACCGCACCCACCCCACCGCATCCGTCGGACTCGTGCTGCGCGACATCGCACTCTGGACCGCCTCCCTCGTCCGCCAGTTCCCCGAGCTCGCCGAAGAGCTCGCGCCCGGTCGCCGCGGCCCCGCCGGGAGCACCCCGGCCCCCTCCCCCGCGGGCCGTGACGAGCAGATCCGTGAGGAGCGCCGCGAGGCGCTGCTCCTCCAGCAGCGGCACGGTCTCTCCGTCCCCGGCCACGGCGCCGCCCCGATCCGGCTGCACGTCTCCGACGCGATCCGCGACATCACCGACGGGGTGGTGGAGCTGGAGGAGGCCGTGTGCGCCCGGCTCGCGCTGCCCCGGCCGCCCCGCGCCGGGGTGATCGACCGGCTCCGCCGGGTCGTGGGTCTCCTCGACGCGATCGCCGCCGACCCGGACCTCGCCCGGCACGTACGGGACGAGATCCGCCGGATGGCCCGGCGCTGCGCCCGGACGCTCGGCGACTCGGAGACGGTCGTACGGGTGTCGGGCCGCTGCCCCTGGTGCGACTCGGTGTCGCTGCGGGCCTTCCCCGACCGGCGCGCGGTGCTCTGTGTGAACCCGGCCTGTGTGTGCACGGACGGGGCGTGCGGCTGCCAGGACGACCCCGCCTACCGGCACCTGTGGCCGGAGCGGGAGTGGGCGGGACTCGCGGCCGCCTCCGGCTCCCGCACCGAGGAGATCGAGGCGGCGATGGACGACCCGAAGGAGACCTCATGCTGAGCTCGCCCGCCCTGCCGGCCCTGATCCCCGGACCGCTCGCCGCCGAGGAGGCCGGTGTCGCCCCCGCGACGATCCGCAAGTGGGTCCAGCTCGGCCATCTGCGGGCCGCCGGGAAGGCGGGCCGGGCTCAGCTCTTCCGCCTGGAGGACGTGTTCGCCGCCGAGCGCGTGGCCCGCCGCCGTCCCCGTACCGCCTGACTCCCCGTCGTACGAGAAGCGCCCCCCGTCCGTGAAGGACGGGGGGCGCTTTCCCGTGCCGCTCCCCGTGCCGCTCCTCATGCCGCCAGGAAGCGGTGGAGGGAGGCCGTGAAGGCGGCGGTGAAGCGGTCGCGGGTCTCCTCTGCGACGCGGTCCAGGGAGAGATAGGGGTTGAGGTCCTCCAGTTCGACGAGGAGCAGCTCGCCGCCGGGGGCGCGGCAGGCGTCCACGCGCTGGATGCCGTGGTCGAGGGTGTTCCAGTCGACGAAGCGGCGGGCGAAGGCGAGGTCGTCCCCGGTGGGCTCGTACGGCTCCAGGACCCAGCGGCGGGCGGGGTCGGGGGCGTGGAGGGCGTACTGGAAGAGGTCGTCGACGAAGTAGAAGGAGACCTCGTACCGGAAGTCGACGCGCGGCTGGACGAGGAGGCCGTCGTACGCGAGGCCGGCGAGCTCCTCGTACGTGAGGAAGCGCAGGCCTATCGAGTCGGCTCCGGCCTTGGGCTTGACCGCGTACTCGGCGGCGGCGGGGAGCCGGTGGAGGTCCTCGGGCCGGTCGACGGTGGGGATGACGGGGTACCCGGCGGCGGTCAGGTCGAGCAGGTACTGCTTTCCGGCCATGTCGCCGCGGCCGTGGAGGGGGTTGTAGACGCGGGTGCCGGCGGCCAGGGCGCGCTCGCGGAAGGCGTCGTACTCCTTCTGGTAGCCGATGACCGGGCCGCTGTTGCGTACGACGACGGCGTCGAAGCCGTCCATGAGCGCGGCGGCGTCGAGCGGGTGGCAGAGCGCCAGGTCGAAGGTCTCGCGCAGCCGGGCGGTGAGGTGGATGTCCTCGTCGCAGTAGCGCCGTCCGCGGGCCGGGTAGGCGAGGTCGGTGACGTACAGAAGGCGGGGGCGGGCGGCGGGCACGGGGCGGCTCCTCGGTCGGTGGCCGCCAACCTATCGGCCGTGCGTGCGGGGCCTGTACGGACATGCGCACGGAGGAACGCGGGGAAGGACGCACGGCGGGGCCCACTACCGGGACGCCCGGCGGGCCCGCCGCGGAGGCGTACGGAAGCCCCACGGAATTAGTTGCGTGCGCGCACGCTCTCTGTCACAGTTGGTGCAGCGGCGGAGCTGCGCCCGAACAACGGGCGGCGGCTTCGCCG
>NZ_LIPQ01000521.1 GCF_001418135.1 Streptomyces aureus | reverse complement strand
CGCCGGCGGTTCCGGCGCCGGTAGGGGCCCCACCGGTGGCGCGTCCCTGAACCTCCGCCGGTCTCGGGCTCCCGGCGGGGCGTCGGCCAGGCGGACGACCGTGCCGTCGCGGCCCGCCACCACCGGCTTCGCCGAGCGGGCCGCCTTGGCCTGGTACTGGGCCGCGTCCGCGAGGCGGAAGAGGCGGCGGGCCGACCTGAGCGGGCCGATCGGGTCGCCGGTGGACGCCACCCCGCAGGCCACGCCCTCGCCGAGTTCCAGTTCCGCCGCCCGTACGCAGAGTTCCTCGGCGACCGCCACCACCTCGTCCGCCGTCGGGCCGACCGTCAGGAGGCAGAACTCGTCGCCGCCGAGGCGGGCCGCGAGGGCGCCGGGGAGCATGGCGCCGCAGCGTGAGAGGACGGAACCGAAGCGTTCGAGGAGCCGGTCGCCGACCGCGTGGCCGTGGGTGTCGTTGACCCGCTTAAGGCCGTTCAGGTCGCAGACCAGCAGGCTGACCACGGAGCCGTCCGCCCGGTAACGCTCGATGGCCTCGTCCAGGCGGGTGTCGACGGCCCGCCTGTTGGCCAGTCCCGTCAGGGGGTCGGTGAAGGCGAGCTTGCGGACCTCCTCCAGGCGTTCGGCCTGGGCGATGCCCGCCGCGACCACCGCCGCGAGCACGGTGGCGAAGTCGGCGTCCGCGCGGGTGAAAGGTTTCTCCTGGGGTGGGCGGGCCACATACAGCTCGCCCCACGCCCGCCCGTGCAGCACGATCGGGGCGACCACGCAGCAGCCGCGCCCCCGCCGCCGCAGGCCGGCCACCCGGCCCGTCGGGACCGGGTCGTCGGCGGTCTCCACCCAGG
Source organism: Streptomyces aureus (assembly GCF_001418135.1). Classification (GTDB taxonomy): domain Bacteria; phylum Actinomycetota; class Actinomycetes; order Streptomycetales; family Streptomycetaceae; genus Streptomyces; species Streptomyces aureus_A. Next base: position 14,556 of record NZ_LIPQ01000521.1, on the reverse strand, counting down.
CGTCCGGCTCGCCGCCGCCCGCCCACTGCTCGTGCAGGAACTCGGTGATCTCGGGAAACTGGTGCACCGGATACGTCTCCGAGTCCGGGAACTCCTCCTCACCCAGGGCCCGCTCCCCGGCGTTCACCAGGACCTTGAGGCGTCCGTGGTCCCGCTGCCAGACGGAGAGGGCGGCGAAGGTGCCGTCGAGCCCGTCACAGGACCCGAGCGCCGCCGCCCGCCAGAACTCGCGTGGAGTGTGCGCCGCCGCCATCCCCTGCGCCAGCGCCACTACGGCCCGCAGCCGTCCGTCCTCACCCATTCCTCCAGCTTAGGTAGGTTTGATCCGTTTTCCCCTCCGAGACGTCACCGTAAGTGACATTTGGTGCAAAACGGTAAAACTTACTCACCCGGCCAGTTCGGCTTCCGCTTCTCGTTGAAGGCCGCCACGCCCTCCGCGCGGTCCCCCGAGAACGCCACCGAACGCCAGGCCGCGTCCTCGACCTCAAGGCCCGCCCGCAGGTCCAGGCCCTGACCCAGCCGCATGGCCCTCTTCGCGGCCCGCAGGCCGACCGGCGAGTTCGCCGCGATCCGGCCGGCCAGCTCCAGGGCCGCCGTCCGCGCGTCCTCCTCCAGGAGGTCGACCAGGCCCAGCTCGCGGGCCTCCGCCGCCTCCACCCGGCGGGCCGTGAAGACCAGCTCGGCGGCGCGCGCCGCGCCCACCCGGCGCGGCAGCAGCTGCGTACCGCCGCCGCCCGGGATGACGCCCACGGACACCTCGGGGAGACCGACCACGGCGGTCGCGTCGGCCACGATCACGTCGCAGGCGAGCGCCAGCTCGAAGCCGCCGCCGAGGGCGAAGCCGTGCACGGCGGCGACGGTCGGCATGGGCAGCTCCAGGACGCCGGTGTAGGCGGCGCGGGCGGTCGGCCGCTGGCGGACCAGCTCGGCGTCGGTGAAGGAGTTGCGCTCCTTGAGGTCGGCGCCGACACAGAAGGCGCGGTCGTTCGAGGAGGTCAGGACGGTGACGCGGACCGAGGGGTCGGCGGCGAGCGCGTCGCAGGCGGCGCCGAGGGAGCGGGCCATCTCGGAGGAGACGGCGTTCATCGCCTTGGGCCGGTCGAGGACCAGCTCGGCGACGTGCCCGTTCCCGTCCTTCCGGACCACCACGAACTCACCGAAGCGCTGCTCGGACATGACCGCACCCTCCCGATCCAGGGCCCGTTAACGGCTGTTAACAGGCGTTCACGGGAGATCCTAGGTCGGGCGGCGGGTCAGGAGCCAGGGTTCGACGACGCCGAGGCCGCGGACGGGCCGCTGCCACATCGGCTGGAGCGCGAAGCGGTACGTGGCGGCCTGGCGGCCCTCCTTCTCCGCGCGGGCGGCCTGCTCGGCGGCCTCCGTCTCCGAGACGGGCGCCTCACCCGTCCGGGACAGCTCCGCCGCGAGGGCGCCGTCGACGAGGACGGCGTCCTTCGGCGCTATCGAGGTGAGCCTGCTCGCCAGGTTCACGGTCGTGCCGAAGACGTCGCCCATCCGGGTCGTCACCGTGCCGAAGGCGATGCCGACGCGCAGGGCGGGCATCGTCTCGTCGTGGCTGAGGGTCTCGATCAGGCGCAGCGCGATCTCGGCGGCCGTACCGGGGTCGTCCGCCGCGTACAGGACTTCGTCGCCGAGGGTCTTGATGAGCCGGCCGCCGTGCGCGGCGACCAGGTCGGCGCAGGTCGTCTCGAAGGCCTCGACCAGCTCGCCGAGCTCCTCCTCCTCCAGGCGGCGGGTCAGCCGGGTGAAGCCGACCAGGTCCGCGAAGCCGACCGCGAGCCGCCGGTCGACCATCTCCTCGTCGTCGGCGGCCTGGACGAGCACCCGGCCGGTCGCGGCGGCGAGCTGCCGCCGCCAGACGTAGATGAGGAACTCCTCCAGCTCGGGCAGGAGCAGCTCGACCAGCGGATACGTGACCTCGGTGCGGGTCATGCCGGGCTCGGGCGGCTCGGTGAGACCCTCCAGGAAGGAGTCGATCTGCCACTCGGCGAGCCGCGCCGTGGTCTGTCCGGTGGAACGGGCGACCTGCACGGCCATCGGTTCGCTGAGCAGCCCGGCCTCGACGAGACCGGCCAGCCTGCGCAGCGCGAGGACGTCGGCCTCGGTGAGCGCCTTGGCCTGGCCGATGTCGGCGAAGCCCATGGCGCGCCAGAAGCGGGAGGCGAGCTCCATGGAGACGCCGGCCGTGCGGGCGGCCTGGAACGGGGTGTAGCGACGGTCCGCGCCGAGGATGAGCTGTTCGAGGCGGATGGCGAGCGGATCGTCGCTCGGCTCGGCCGTGTGGTCGACCTCGTGATGGGGGGTGGGGTACGCGGGAGGCTCGGGCGCGCCGCCCTCGTTCTCGTCGTCGACGGTCACCGGCCGCCTCCTGCCCGTTCCCTGCCCACTTGCCCTGCCGATCTGTCGCCCTGGATCGCGGTCCACGATACGACAGCTGTGGCTTGGCTCACGCCTTAACGGCTGCCGCCTGTGTTCCCGGGGTCTGTCGTGCGGGCCCTCCTGTCGTGCGGGACCCCTTGGGCACGCGGGCCCTCAGGGTGGACGGACTGGAGGGCGCCGCGCGCGTGTGTGGGATGTGCCCACCCGTTCCTCCCCCGAGGACTACGTCCAGGGGGACCCCCGTGGCGGAACGATTGCCCACACCGGGGGAGGTCAGGTGCCCGACCGCAGGTGGACGATGTCGCCCGCGCCCACCGCTTCGGTGCCGCCGCCCTCGGTGGCGACCACCAGGCGGCCGTCGCCGTCGAGGGCCACCGCTTCGCCCTCCAGCATCCGCTCTCCGGGCAGCTCGGCCCTGACGCGTCGGCCGAGGGTCGCGCAGCCGGCCGCGTAGGCCGCCTGGAGGCCGGATTCGGCGGGGTCGCCGTCGGCGCGTGCCCAGACGTCGTACCACTCGGCGAGGGAGCGCAGGACGGCCCGCAGGAGCGTGTCGCGGTCGGTGGACACCGCGCCCGCGAGGAGCAGCGAACCGGCTGCCGGGACGGGGAGTTCGTCCTCACGCAGGGTGACGTTGATGCCGAGTCCGACGACGATGCCGTCCGCGCCGGCCCGTTCGGCGAGGATGCCGCCGGTCTTGCGCTCCTCGCCTCCGACGGAAACCAGGAGGTCGTTGGGCCATTTGAGGGACATGTCGACCCCGGCGGACTTCGCGAGGCCGGTCGCCGCGGCGACGCCGGTGAGCAGCGGGAGCCAGCCCCAGCGGTGGACCGGCACCTGCGGCTTGAGGAGGACGGAGAGGAAGAGCCCGGAGCGGGCGGGCGCCGTCCAGCTGCGGTCGAGGCGGCCGCGGCCGGAGGTCTGCTCCTCGGCGACGAGCACGGCGCCCTCGGGCAGCTCGTCGGCGCGGGCGGTGAGGTCGCTGTTGGTGGATCCGGTGCTCGTGACCACGTCGAGCGAGGTCCACAGGCCGTCGGGAAGGACGAGGGCGCGGCGCAGTGCGGGGGCGTTCAGTGGGGGCCGGTCGAGGTCGGACCAGGGTCCGCCGGAGCCTTGGGAGGACGTCATGCAAGCCAGACTAGGTGTGGCAAAGACCGCAGTGCCGAACCGTATCGGCGTCGATACGCTACGGCTCAGTAGCTGAGCAGTAGCCCATTCGTAGTCAACGAACCCCCCGTGACCAGGCAGGGAGCCGCATCCCGATGTCCGAGCCGGCAGAGCAGTACGAGATTGACATTCACACGACCGCAGGCAAGATCGCGGACCTCAAGCGCCGTATCGACGAGGCCACTCATGCCGGCTCGGAGCGTGCGGTGGAGAAGCAGCACGCGAAGGGCAAGCTGACCGCGCGCGAACGGATCGCGCTGCTTCTCGACGAGGGCTCCTTCGTGGAGCTGGACGAGCTGGCCCGGCACCGGTCGACCAACTTCGGCCTGGAGAAGAACCGTCCGTACGGAGACGGTGTCGTCACCGGCTACGGCACGGTCGACGGGCGTCCGGTCGCCGTGTTCTCGCAGGACTTCACGGTCTTCGGCGGTGCGCTCGGCGAGACGTACGGCCAGAAGATCATCAAGGTGATGGACTTCGCGCTGAAGACGGGCTGCCCCGTCATCGGCATCAACGACTCCGGCGGCGCCCGCATCCAGGAGGGTGTGAGCGCGCTCGGCATGTACGGCGAGATCTTCCGCCGCAACACCCACGCCTCCGGGGTGATCCCGCAGATCTCCCTGGTCGTCGGCCCGTGCGCGGGCGGCGCGGTGTACTCCCCGGCGATCACCGACTTCACGGTGATGGTGGACCAGACCTCGCACATGTTCATCACGGGTCCCGACGTCATCAAGACGGTGACCGGCGAGGACGTCGGTTTCGAGGAGCTGGGCGGCGCACGGACGCACAACGCGACCTCGGGCGTGGCGCACCACATGGCGGGGGACGAGAAGGACGCCATCGAGTACGTGAAGTCGCTGCTGTCCTACCTTCCGTCGAACAACCTCTCGGAGGCGCCGGCCTTCCCGGAGGTCGCGGACACCGAGGTGTCGGACGAGGACCGCGAGCTGGACACGCTGATCCCGGACTCGGCGAACCAGCCGTACGACATGCACCGGGTCATCGAGCACGTCCTGGACGACGGTGAGTTCCTGGAGACGCAGGCGCTGTTCGCGCCGAACATCGTGACCGGTTTCGGCCGGGTGGAGGGCTTCCCGGTCGGTGTGGTCGCCAACCAGCCGATGCAGTTCGCGGGCTGCCTGGACATCGACGCGTCCGAGAAGGCCGCGCGGTTCGTCCGCACCTGCGACGCGTTCAACATCCCGGTCCTGACCTTCGTGGACGTGCCGGGCTTCCTGCCGGGCGTGGACCAGGAGTACGGCGGCATCATCCGGCGCGGCGCGAAGCTGATCTACGCGTACGCGGAGGCCACGGTCCCGCTGATCACGGTCATCACGCGGAAGGCCTTCGGTGGCGCGTACGACGTCATGGGCTCCAAGCACCTGGGCGCGGACCTGAACCTGGCGTGGCCGACGGCGCAGATCGCGGTCATGGGCGCACAGGGCGCGGTGAACATCCTGCACCGACGCACCATCGCCGAGGCGGCGGACCAGGACGCCGAGCGGGCACGCCTGATCCAGGAGTACGAGGACACGCTGCTCAACCCGTACACGGCGGCCGAGCGCGGCTACATCGACGGCGTGATCCTGCCCTCGGACACCCGCCCGCAGATCGTGAAGGGACTGCGTCAGCTGCGCACCAAGCGGGAATCCCTGCCTCCGAAGAAGCACGGCAACATCCCGCTCTAGGCCTCCCGGACCTGACCCTTCAAGGAGTCGACATGATCAAGGTCGTACGAGGAAACCCGACCCCGGAGGAGTTGGCCGCCGCACTGGCGGTGGTTCAGGCTCGGGCCGCGGCGACGGCGGCGGCGTCCGCCGGGAGCGGCGGCCCGGCGGTCCCGGAGGGCTGGTCGGACCCGTCCCGGATCGCGCGGTCGGTACGTCACCGGCCCGGCCCGCGGGCCTGGGCGCGGTCGTACTGGCCGGTGTAGCCGACGGAACGACGAGAAGGGCCGGACTCCCCCTGTGGGGGTCCGGCCCTTCTCACGTTCTGCCCGGGTGGTGTCCCGCCACCCGTCACGTGCGGCGCAGGAAGAGGCCGGCCAGGACGGCTCCGGCGGCGACGATCGCCGCGTTCACGAGGACCGCGAGGCCGATGCCGTCGAGGAGCACGGGCGCGGTGACGACGACGGCGCTCATGATCGGGGTGCCCATGGTGATGCCGATCTGCTGGGTCATGGTCGCCAGCCCGGTCGCCGTGCCCTGTTCGTGGTCGGGGATCCCGGAGGTGGCGGTGACCATGAAGCCGACGATCGCGAGCATGTTGCCGATGCCGCCGGCGAAGGTCGCCGCGAGGAGCAGCCAGAGGCTCCCCGGCCCCTCGCCGAGTCCGTACAGGGAGAGGGTCGCGACGGCCTGGAGGAGGCCGCCGGAGACCAGGGCCGTACGGGCGCCGAAGCGGCCGATGAAGCGGGAGGCGAACACCCCGCCGAGGACGGTGCCCGCGCCGAGGACGCCGAAGGAGAGGCCGGCGGCGAGCGGGGAGAAGTCGAGGACGTCCTGGAGGTAGAGCGTCATCAGGAAGACCAGTGAGGTCTCGGTGACGAAGGCGACGAGTCCGGCGAGGTTGCCCCAGACGACGGTGCGGCGCTTGAGGATGTGGAGCGGTACGAGGGGGGCGGCGGCCCGGCGTTCGACGAGGACGAAGGCGACCAGGAGTGCGGCGCCGGCGGCGAGGGCGGTGAGTGCGGTCGGGTCGGTCCAGCCGTGCTCGCCGCTGACGGTCAGGCCGTAGACGAGGGCGAGGAGTCCGCCGGTGACGGTGATCGCGCCGGGCACGTCGAGGCGGGGGCGGACGGCCGGGCGGCTCTCGGTGAGGACGGCGGGGGCGACAAGGAGGACGGCGAGGGCCACCGGCACGTTGACGAGGAAGGCCCAGCGCCAGGAGAGCAGGTCGGTGAGGACTCCGCCGAGGATCGCGCCGGTGGTGAAGCCCGCGGACATGAGGGCGCCGTTGAGTCCGAGCGCGCGGGCGCGCAGCGGGCCCTCGGGGAAGGAGGCGGTGAGCAGGGAGAGCCCGGCGGGGGTGACGGCGGCGGTGGCGAGGCCCTGGGCGACGCGGGCGGCCATCAGCATCTCGGGGCCGGTGGCGAGGCCGCCGACGAGGGAGGAGACGCCGAGGAGCGCCATGCCGCCGAGGAAGAGGCGACGGCGGCCGACGAGGTCGGCGACGCGCCCGAAGAGCAGGGTGAAACCGGCCGCCGCGAGGGCGAAGGCGGTGGCGATCCACTGGAGGCCGCCGAGGCTGAAGCCGAGTCCCTGACCGATGACGGGCAGTGCGACGTTCAGGATCGAGAAGTCGACGGCGAGCATGAACTGGGCGAGGAGGAGGACGACGAGGACGAGCCTCATCCGTCCGGTCATACGGGCGTCCGCCGGCCCGGCGGTCGGGGCCGCGGGCTGTTCGACGGGCTTGGGGTGATCCAGGGCAACCATGCGTACGACCCCTTAATGGGAGACTGGTTCCGTTAAGATGTCCCGTACCGTAGCAGAGTCGATGGAGTTAATGGAACAGGAGACCCATTTGACTGAGAGCCAGCCGGCCTCGCCCGGCACCCTGCGCCCCGGCGGCCGTACCGCGAAGGTCCGCAGGGCCGTCCTCGACGCCACCCAGGACGCGCTCGCCGACGCCGGCTTCCACGCGCTGAACATGGACCGGATCGCCGCGACCGCGGGCGTCGGCAAGACCACCGTCTACCGCCGCTGGGGCTCCCCCGTCGGCCTGGTCACCGACCTCCTCCACGACATGGCCGAGCAGTCCCTGCCCGCCTCGGACACCGGCAGCCTCGCGGGCGACCTGCGGACCAACGCCGAACTCGTCCGCGCCACCCTCACCGACGCGCGGATGGGCGCCGTCTTCCGCGCGGTCATCGCGGCCGCCGCCTGCGACGAGGACTGCGCCCGCGCGCTCGCCGACTTCTACCGGACCCGGCTCGGCGAATGGGCCCCCGTCGTCGCCAAGGGCGCCGCCCGCGGCGAGATCCCGGCGGGGACCGACCCGACCGAGCTGCTCCGCGCCGTCTCCGCGCCGCTCTACTACCGCTTCGCGGTCACCCGCGAGGAGGTCACCGCGGACGTGGCGGAACGGGCGGTCACGGCGGCGCTCGCGGCGGCGCGGGACGGGGTGTTCATCCGGGCTTGACCGTCAGGCGATCTCCCGTTCGCCCGCGAATAGTCCCTCGGCACCGGGGCGCCTGAGTATCCGTACTCAGGCGCCCCGACCGCCCCGCCCCCAGGATCGGAGGCATGCTGTGGTCCGACCCGAAGAATCAGCCGCCGAAGTTCATGCGCGACATGCAGGCGAAGCTCCGTCGCGCGGGCGTGCTGCTGGCCCTGGCGATGGTGGTGGCGATGTTCGTGGTCAGCGCCCGCTGAGCCCACGACTGGCTACGCTGCCCCCATGACTGCTGATCCGCGCCGTGTCGTGCTCGCCTCCGCCTCCCCCGCCCGCCTCAACCTGCTCCGCCAGGCCGGGCTCACCCCCGAGGTGATCGTGAGCGGCGTCGACGAGGACAAGACGCACGCCCCGACACCGGCCGAGCTCGCGCTCGCCCTCGCGGAGGCGAAGGCCGCCCACGTCGCCGCCCGCCCCGAGGCGTTCGGCGCACTGGTCATCGGCTGCGACTCGGTCCTGGAGCTCGACGGGCAGGCCCTCGGCAAGCCGGCGGACGCGGAGGAGGCCACCGCACGCTGGCAGGCGATGCGCGGACGGGTCGGCATCCTCCAGACCGGTCACTGCGTGTACGACACGGCCGCCAAGCGCTACGAGTCGGCGACCGCCTCCACCGTGGTCCGCTTCGGCGAGCCGACGGACGCCGAGATCGCGGCGTACGTGGCGAGCGGCGAACCGCTGCACGTGGCGGGCGCGTTCACCCTGGACGGTCGCTCGGCACCGTTCATCGACGGCATCGACGGCGACCCGGGCAATGTGATCGGCCTGTCGCTGCCGCTGCTGCGCACGCTGCTCGGGAAGCTGGGCGTGCAGATCACCGACCTCTGGGCCTGACGGGCCGTCGCGCGAGCCTTACGCGGGCGCCGGTGCTCCCTCGCGGGGCTCGGCGCCCTTCTCGTACCCCTTGCCGTACGCCACGAGAGTGAGCACGATCAGGCCGAGTACGAGCATCATGAAGGCGAACGCGCCCCAGCCGATCAGGCCGACGGTCACCGCACCGAGGATGCCGTGCACGACCGCGCAGCCGATGAGCAGGGCCCGGCCGGCGCGCCCGGGCCGGCGGTCGCGGATGCCGGTGACGAGGGCGACGAGGCCGCACAGGGCGAGCGCCACGCCGGAGACGATGCCGAGCGCCCAGGTGCCGGTGTACATCGCGTCGGGGTCCATGCCGTCGAGGGACATCGTCTGGATCTTGACGAAGCGTGCCATCACCGCGTTGATCGCGACGATCCCGGGCGCTTCGAGGAACAGCACCGCCGCCGTCACGAGAGCTATCGGTCTGCGGGCCACCTCGGCCACCCCCTGGATACGACTGTTACCGACAGTACGATCGACAGCGCGAAGGCTACTGGCCGGTAAACCCCTGGACAAGAGTGCGGGCACGACCGGCGGCGGCGCACGGCAGGGCAAAGAATCGTTGGGCCATTCGTAGGGACTCGACAAAGAAACCCGAATGGCCACTGGCCGCACGAACAGAGACCTGCGCCACACCTCGGAGCTACTGTGCCGTAAAGGAACCCTGCGTACCGTGGTGCGACAAGGGAATTCACGACCCGAGCAGGCCCGGGGTCACGCTCCGTGTGGGCAAGCTCACCACTGGGGACGGGTCGAAAGGCCGTGTCGGCAGTCCCTAAACTCAGCTTGTTTCAAGGAGGGAGCCATCGTGCGCAAGGTGCTCATCGCCAACCGTGGCGAAATCGCTGTCCGTGTGGCCCGGGCGTGCCGGGACGCGGGTATCGGCAGCGTGGCCGTGTACGCCGAGCCGGACCGGGATGCCCTGCATGTCCGGGCGGCTGACGAGGCGTTCGCTCTGGGCGGTGACACCCCGGCGACCAGTTATCTGGACATGGCCAAGGTGTTGCAGGCCGCGAAGGACTCCGGCGCGGACGCGGTCCACCCCGGTTACGGGTTCCTCTCCGAGAACGCGGAGTTCGCGCAGGCCGTCCTCGATGCCGGTCTGACCTGGATCGGCCCCCCGCCGCAGGCGATCCGCGACCTGGGCGACAAGGTGGCGGCGCGTCACATCGCGCAGCGCGCCGGTGCCCCGCTGGTGGCCGGCACGCCCGACCCGGTCTCCGGTGCCGACGAGGTCGTCGCGTTCGCCAAGGAGCACGGGCTGCCGATCGCGATCAAGGCCGCCTTCGGCGGCGGCGGTCGCGGTCTGAAGGTCGCCCGGACGCTGGAAGAAGTCCCCGAGCTGTACGACTCCGCCGTCCGCGAGGCCGTCGCGGCCTTCGGTCGCGGCGAGTGCTTCGTCGAGCGGTACCTGGACAAGCCGCGTCACGTCGAGACGCAGTGCCTGGCCGACTCCCACGGCAACGTGGTCGTCGTCTCCACCCGTGACTGCTCGCTCCAGCGCCGCCACCAGAAGCTCGTCGAGGAGGCCCCCGCGCCGTTCCTCACCGAGGCGCAGAACGCCGAGCTGTACGCCGCGTCGAAGGCGATCCTGAAGGAGGCCGGCTACGTCGGCGCCGGCACGGTCGAGTTCCTCGTCGGCACCGACGGCACGATCTCCTTCCTGGAGGTCAACACCCGTCTCCAGGTCGAGCACCCGGTGACCGAGGAGGTCGCGGGCATCGACCTGGTCCGGGAGATGTTCCGGATCGCCGACGGCGAGGAGCTGGGCTACGACGACCCGGCCATAAGGGGTCACTCCTTCGAGTTCCGTATCAACGGCGAGGACCCGGGCCGCGGCTTCCTGCCCGCACCCGGCACCGTCACCCTCTTCGACGCGCCGACCGGCCCCGGTGTCCGCCTGGACGCGGGCGTGGAGTCCGGCAGCGTCATCGGCCCGGCCTGGGACTCGCTCCTGGCCAAGCTGATCGTCACCGGCGCCACCCGCGAGCAGGCCCTGCAGCGCGCCGCGCGTGCGCTCGCCGAGTTCAAGGTGGAGGGCATGGCCACGGCCATCCCGTTCCACCAGGCCGTCGTGGTCGACCCCGCGTTCACGTCCGACCCGTTCCGGGTCCACACCCGGTGGATCGAGACCGAGTTCGTCAACGAGATCAAGCCGTTCACCCCGGCCGGCGCCGACGCCGACGAGGACGAGTCCGGCCGCGAGACGATCGTGGTCGAGGTCGGCGGCAAGCGCCTGGAGGTCTCGCTGCCGTCCTCGCTCGGCATGACGCTGGCCCGCACGGGCCTCGCGGCCGGTGCGAAGCCGAAGCGCCGCGCGGCCAAGAAGTCCGGCCCCGCCGCCTCCGGCGACACCCTCGCCTCCCCGATGCAGGGCACGATCGTGAAGATCGCGGTCGAGGAGGGCCAGGAGGTCAAGGAGGGCGACCTGATCGTCGTCCTGGAGGCCATGAAGATGGAGCAGCCGCTCAACGCGCACCGCTCCGGCACCGTCAAGGGCCTGACCGCCGAGGTCGGCGCGTCGATCACCTCCGGCGCCGCGATCTGCGACATCAAGGACTGATACGGCGGCACCGGGACCGGCCACGGTCACCGAGTACGGTACGAAGGGCCCGCAGGCAGCCGCCTGCGGGCCCTTCGTCGAGGGGAGGGCGATCCACCAGCCATGCGAGCCGACGCACGACGCAACCACGAGCGGCTGCTCACCGAAGCCCGCGCCACCTTCGCCGAACAGGGCGCCGACGCGCCCCTCGAAGAGATCGCGCGTCGCGCGGGCGTGGGCATCGGCACCCTCTACCGCCACTTCCCCACCCGGGCAGAGCTGCTCAGCGCGGTCTTCCAGGAGGCCCTCGCGGAGCTCCTGCACCGCTCGGGAGAGCTGGCCGAGGCCGAGGAACCGTGCCGGGCGCTCGTGGAGTGGCTGCGGGCGCTGATCACCCATGCGGGTGAGTACCGAGGGCTCGCGCACGCGCTGATGTCCGCCTCGTACGACCGGAGTTCGGCGCTCGCCCAGTGCAGCGAGCCGCTGCGCGCGGCGGGTGAGCGGCTGCTCGGGCGCGCCAGGGAGGCGGGTCAGGTGCGTGCCGACGTGTCGATCGGCGACCTGATGCAGCTGACCAACGCGATCGCGCTGGCGGCGGAACAGTGCCCGGAGGACGCGACGTTGGCGGACCGCCTGCTCGCGCTGACGCTTCGGGGCATCAAGGACTGAGATGGCAGCTGCCGTGGGGCAGGGGAGGTTCGGCGGTGGAGCGCGGGACCCCTGGGGGAGGGCCCCCCGGCTCAGCGGCGCCGCATGTCCGCGACCCGCGCCGTGCGCTCCAGCGTCTCGGCGGCCATCCCTCCGCCCGGTCCCCGGAACTGACCCGCCGCCATCCGGCCGCGCTGCACCGGGAGCGGCATGTCACGGCGGGGCCGGGCGCCCGGGGGGACCTGGTCACCGCCCGTGGGGCCACCCGCGGCGCCCGTACCTGCGACGGCGATCTGCACCCCCTGGTCGGCGAGGGCCTGGAGCTCGGTGGCGGCCCGGTCGTCGTGGGCGGGCGGCTCGTCGGTCACCAGGCGGGTGATGACGTCCGTGGGCACCGTCTGGAACATGGTGTCGGAGCCGAGTTTGGTGTGGTCGGCGAGGACCACGACCTCGGCCGCCGCCTGGACCAGCGCCCGGTCCACGCTCGCGGAGAGCATGTTGGACGTGGAGAGGCCGCGCTCGGCGGTGAGCCCGCTCCCGGAGAGGAAGGCGCGGGAGACCCGGAGTCCCTGGAGCGACTGCTCGGCGCCGCTGCCCACCAGGGCGTAGTTGGAGCCGCGCAGGGTGCCGCCGGTCATCACGACCTCGACCCGGTTGGCGTGGGCGAGGGCCTGGGCGACCAGGAGCGAGTTGGTGACCACGGTCAGACCGGGCACGCGGGCGAGCCGACGGGCCAGCTCCTGCGTGGTCGTCCCGGCGCCGACGACGATGGCCTCGCCTTCTTCGACGAGGCTCGCGGCGACGTCGGCGATGGCCGTCTTCTCCGCGGTCGCGAGATGGGATTTCTGCGGGAAGCCGGATTCTCGCGTGAATCCGCCCGGCAACACCGCACCGCCGTGCCGGCGGTCGAGGAGTCCTTCTGCCTCCAGTGCCCGTACGTCTCTCCGTACGGTCACTTCAGAGGTCTGGACGACGCGGGCGAGCTCGCGGAGCGACACGGCCCCATTGGCTCGCACCATTTCGAGGATCAACTGGCGACGTTCTGCAGCGAACACGAAACTGACAGTAACGTGACCGGCCGATAGTTTTCAGCACTATGCGCCGAATTGCAGAAGATGCACACAGACGGGGCCTCCAAGTGGTATGGGAGACCCCGCCGTTGATCCGTCGTGTGCCAGGGCTATGCCCCGCCTTGCCGGGGGTTGTCCGAGGGCGAACCGTTCCCGCAGGCGGGAGCCGTGCGCCGGAGGGCCGCCCGGAGGGATGTCAGACCTCGCCCGCGGACTTCCGGGTGTGCAACTGCCGTGCCACTTCCGCGATCGAACCCGACAGGGAGGGGTACACGGTGAAAGCATTTGCGATCTGTTCGACCGTCAGATTGTTGTCGACCGCGATCGAGATGGGATGGATCAGTTCGCTCGCCTTCGGCGCGACGACACAGCCGCCGACCACGATCCCGGTGCCCGGACGGCAGAAGATCTTCACGAAGCCGTCCCGGATGCCCTGCATCTTCGCGCGCGGGTTGCGCAGCAGCGGCAGCTTGACGACCTTGGCGTCGATCTTGCCCGCGTCCACGTCGGCCTGCGTGTAGCCGACCGTGGCGATCTCCGGGTCGGTGAAGACGTTCGACGAGACCGTCTTCAGGTTGAGCGGGGCCACCGCGTCGCCGAGGAAGTGGTACATCGCGATACGGCCCTGCATCGCGGCCACCGAGGCGAGCGCGAAGACACCGGTCACGTCACCCGCCGCGTACACGCCGGGGGCGGTCGTACGGGAGACCTTGTCGGTCCAGATGTGACCGGAGTCCTTCAGCCTGACCCCCGCCTCCTCCAGACCCATTCCGGCCGAGTTCGGGATCGCGCCGACCGCCATCAGACAGTGGGTGCCGGAGATGACCCGGCCGTCCGCGAGGGTGACCTCGACCCGGTCCCCGACCCGCTTGGCGGACTCGGCGCGGGAGCGGGCCATGACGTTCATGCCGCGGCGGCGGAACACGTCCTCCAGGACCGCGGCGGCGTCCGGGTCCTCGCCGGGCAGCACACGGTCGCGGGAGGAGACCAGGGTGACCCGGGAGCCGAGGGCCTGGTAGGCGCCGGCGAACTCGGCACCCGTCACACCGGAACCGACCACGATGAGCTCCTCCGGGAGCTCCTTGAGGTCGTAGACCTGCGTCCAGTTCAGGATGCGCTCGCCGTCCGGCTTGGCGTCCGGCACCTCGCGCGGGTGGCCGCCGGTCGCGATCAGCACGGCGTCCGCGGTCAGCGTCTCCTCCGTGCCGTCGGCGGCCGTGACGATCACCTGGCGGGAGCCGTCCATCGCCTGCCGGCCGGAGAGCCGGCCGCGGCCGCGCAGCACCCGGGCGCCGGCCCGGGTNNNNCTCCTCGTACGAGGAGTCGAAGGTGGTCATCACCTCGGCGGTGGCGATCAGGGTCTTGGAGGGGACGCAGTCGGTCAGGACGGACGCGCCGCCGAGGCCGTCGCAGTCGACGACGGTCACCTCCGCGCCGAGTTGGGCGCCCACCAGGGCCGCCTCGTATCCGCCGGGTCCGCCGCCGATGATCACGATCCGGGTCACTGGGATCTACGCCTCGCGCTCTCGTTCTGCCGGGGGGTCCCCCCGCTGGGATGCAGTGCGTACGCCATTGTCCCGCACGCTTCAAGTGCGTACCCCATTCTCCCGCACGCCCGGCGCGGCCTCACGCCGGGGCCTCCGAAGGGGTGCCCGCGTCCCGGGGGCGTCCCCCGCGGCCCCCGCCCCGGAGTTCCCCGGACAC
>NZ_LIPQ01000520.1:7430-7875 GCF_001418135.1 Streptomyces aureus | reverse complement strand
GCCCGCCCCGGTGAGGACGACCCCGCCGCGCACCGCGGCACCGACCCCGGACGCGCCGCCGACCAGGCCCGGCACGGGCTCGGGCGACGAGGCAGGGAACGGCACGGGCACGGGCCCGCAGAACGACCGGGGGAACAGCTCGGAGGCCGACCAGGTCATCGCCCTCGTCAACGCGGAACGCGCCAAGGCGGGCTGCGGCCCGCTGAGCGCGAACGCGACCCTGACCAGGGCGGCGCAGGGCCACTCCGAAGACATGGCGGCCCGCGACTTCTTCGACCACACCAACCCCGACGGCGCCGGTCCGGGGGAGCGGGTGACGGCCGCCGGATACCCGTGGTCGACCTACGGCGAGAACATCGCCATGGGCCAGAGCTCCCCGGAGCAGGTCATGGAGTCGTGGATGAACAGCCCGGGCCACCGCGCGAACATCCTGAACTGCGACTTC
>NZ_LIPQ01000520.1:0-7420 GCF_001418135.1 Streptomyces aureus | reverse complement strand
GTGCGGCCCGCGTCGACGCGGGCCGCACCGCCAGGTGCCGGTACGCCGACGGGTCGGCGGGGACGGCGGCAGCGGTGCCGCCGGCCAGGCCGGTGACGCCTGTCAGCGCGGTGGCGACGGCGGCGACCGTCAGGGCGCGGCGCCGTCGAGGAATGCGGTCTCTGTGTGTGGGGCGTGCCTGATGCGCGTATGACATCCGACGTCCTCCGGACGCGGGTGTTCGAGGCCCATGCGGATCACGTCGGGCCGTTCTCGTGGTCTTCGGCAGGCCGCCACGGCACGGTCGGGCAGCGCCCGTACCGTAGGGCCGTGGGCGGCCGCGCGTCGCCCCGAGGAATCGACGACCAGGAGCCCCGCACCGTGATCGCCCGCGAACCCCGTCCCCTCCGCAGCGTGCGCCGGCGCCGCCACCGTGTGTCGGCCCTGACCCTGGCCGGCCTCCTCGCCGTCGCGGTGGCCGGATGCACCACGTCCGGTGACGGGGGAGACGGCGACTCGGTCCCTTCCTCCGCGCCGCCCTCCTCCGCCCGCGCGGTCGTCCCGCCCGAACCGCACGTCGGATTCGACTACCAGATCGGCGGACCCTACGCACCGCCCCCCGGAGTGGGCGCCGTCTCCCGCGACCGCACGGCGAAGCCGGCGAAGGGGCTGTACAACATCTGCTACGTCAACGCCTTCCAGGCCCAGCCGGACGCCATCGACTGGTGGGAGGAGAACCACCCCGACCTCCTCCTGCGGAGCGCGGCGGGGGTGCCGGTCGTCGACCAGGACTGGGACGAGGCCCTCTTCGACGTCTCCGCACCGGCCAAGCGCGAGCGGCTCGCCGCGATCGTCGGCGAGTGGATCGACGGCTGCGCCGGCGCCGGCTACCAGGCCGTCGAGGCGGACAACCTCGACTCGTACGAACGGTCCCTGGGCCTCCTCACACCCGAACACGACCTCGCCTTCGCGCGGCTGCTCGTCGCCCGCGCCCACTCCGCCGGACTCGCGATCGGGCAGAAGAACGCCCCCGATCTCGCGCAGCGGGGCCGGAAGCTCGGCTTCGACTTCGCGGTGGCCGAGGAGTGCGGTCAGTACGACGAATGCGCCCCCTACGCGACCGCCTTCGACAACCGGGTGCTCGTCATCGAGTACGAGCCGAAGGGCCTGGCCCGAGCCTGTGCACGCTGGGGCGGGACGCTCTCCGTCGTCCTGCGCGACACCGACGTCCGCCCCGCGGGCGAGGCCGGGTACGTCCGCGAGACCTGCTGACGGGGGCGGCCGGCGACGTGGACCGGGCTCCGCCACGGGCCGCCTCCAGCGGTCAGGGACGAGGCGCGGTCGGCACGTAGTACGGGCGGTTGTGGGCGGCCACCGGGGGCGACTGGTACGCCCAGGCACCGGTGGCGGGTGCGTCGTCGCCGACGAGGGCGAGGACGTCGCGGCCGAGGTCGCTCTCCGGGGCGTGCACCGCGAGCCGTCCGCGTCCCGCGTGCGTCGGCGCGGCCAGGTCGTACCAGCGGTACGGCTGAGAGACGTTCATCGGGCCGGCGAGCAGCCGTCCCTCGAGGTCGGTGCCGTAACCGGTGACCGGAGCGGAGTTGGCGACGGCGGGGGCGAGGCCGTCGAGTTCCGCCGTGAGGTCGACCAGCGGCCCCAGGTCCTCCTCCAAGGTGCCGTCCACACCGATCGTGGCCGCCTTGCACCGCACGTTCCAGGTCTCACCCGCGGGCCCGTTGAGCGACGGCAGGTCCACCTCGAACCGGCCCGGGTACTTGGGTTCGGCGTAGAGCTCGCGTCCCGCCCTGATCGCGAACGGGTTGTCGCAGACGACGTGGACGCGCGCGATGCCGAGCAGCTTCGTCTGGTCCCAGCCCTGCGCGTACTGGGCGTAGCTCAGCCGCGGCAGTCGCCCCTCCGCGCCGGCCGGGAACGCGACGACGTTGAACTCGATCTCCTGCGTGACACCACCCCCGAAGGCGTACTGCGCGAAGTACAGCTGGTAGTTGAGGGAGACCAGGGCGCGCCCGTCCTCGAACTCGGCCGCGGTCAGATCGGGGTGGTGCTTGGCGAGCAGCTCCCGGACCGGCCCGGGTGCGACCAGCCAGTCGAGGCCGATCTGGTGCAACGCCCCGTAGTGGAAGGGGAGCCGGAAGGGCTCGGACACGGGCGGCAGGGGCAGCGGGGGCAGTGGTGCGGTCATTCCGGCACTCCTCGGGTCGATGGGGTCTCGCAGGCGGTGGGGGAGCTCGGGGGTGCGCCCAGGGGCACCGGACGGTCGCGGGACGCCAGGTCGGCCTCGACGCGCTCCGCGCTGCGCAGGGCGAGCGCGGCCATGGTCAGCGTCGGGTTGGAGGTGGCCACCGAGGGCATGCTGCCGCAGCCGACCGCGTACAGGCCGGGGTGGTCCCAGCAGCGCTGCCAGGAGTCGACCACCGACGTGGCCGGGGAGTCGCCCATGATGTGGGTGCCGGCGGCGTGACCCGCCCCGCGATAGCCGTACGTACGGCCGCCGTGCTCGAAGCGGCCGGGCCAGGCCGTCGCCGGCGTGTAGTCGGTGTGGTCCTCGGCGCCGAGGAGCCCGAAGATCTGGTCGGACACCGCCCGGGCCGCCGCCATCCCCTCCTTCACGTGCGCGTCGAGGTCGTAGGTGACGAGGGGGCGGGGCAGGCCCAGCGGATCGCGCTCGGTCGGGTGGAGCGTGACCCGGTTCGCGGGGTCGGCGCTCTGCTCCATCTCGAACTGGAGGGTGAACTGGCGGCGGATCCGGTCACCGACCGCCTTCCGCAGGTCGGCACCGAACAGGCCGCGTTCGGCGAGGAAGTGCCACACGTCGGTGTCGACGGGGCCCTTCGCCCAGACCCAGCCCCAGGTCCCGAACTCGACCCGGAACGGCGCCCGCACCCGGCGCGCCGGGCCCGCACGGAAGCCCTCGAAGCCGGAGACCGAGCCGGGACCCCGGTACGGCCCGGCGTCCTCGGGCAGCAGGCCCCAGGTCAGCAGAACGGGGTGATCCATCAGATTGCGGCCGACCTGGCCGCTGCGGTCGGCGAGTCCGGAGAGGAGCAGGAGCCGGGCGTTCTCCACCGCGTGCGCGGCGAGCACCACGACGTCGGCGTGCGCGACGGAGACGCTCCCGTCGTACGAGCGGTACTCCACGCCCGTGGCCCGCCCGCTCGCGTCGACGAGGACGCGGCTCACCACGGACCGGTCCTCGAGGGTGACGCCGGCGCTCCAGCGGCCCTGGGTCTTGAGCGGGGTGTACTTCGCGTACGAGGGGCAGTGCGGGATGCAGCTCGCGTTGCCCACGCAGCGGTTCTCCGGCTCCGGCCGCCCGTGCCGGCCGCGCGGGACGTACCCGCGACCGGAGTCGTACCGGGGGTCCGGGACGCCGTTGCGCGCGTGCGGGGTGCCGACCACCCGCAGTTCGACCTCCCGCCGGGCCACCGGATCCGTCACGCGCCGCCCGTCGAGGCGGGCCGCGAGGACGCCGTCCACGCGGGCGGCCGGCAGCGGCCGCATGGGAAACACATAGCCGTCGGGAAGGGGCAGCCCGACGTGCTCGCGCTGCTCGTCGGCGTCGCCGGCCACCCCCAGCTCCTCCTCGGCCGCCCGGTAGTGGGGTTCGAGCTCCTCGTAGCCGAGCGGCCAGCGCCGCCCGTACCCGAAGGCCTCGGTGTCGAAGTCCTCCGGGAGCATGCGCGGTGCGAGCCCGGTCCAGACATTGCCGGTGCCGCCGTTGGCGCGGACGTATCCGCTGGCGTACGGCAGCGGCCCGTCCTGGCGGAGATGCCCGGCCGTCCGGTACCCGGGGGTCCCGTCCGCGCCGACGATGTCCGTCACCACGGGTGAGGGCACTTCCGGACGGGGCCCGAGCGGTGAACCGGGAACCAGGCCGGAGGCCGCGAGGTACGTGGTCAACGGATCGTCGACGGCTCCGTCTCCGGGATCCGCGGCGCCCGCCTCCAGAACCAGGACCCGTCGGCCGTGCCGGCCGAGGCGGTGGGAGACGAGCGAGCCCGCGACACCGGCGCCGACCACGATCACGTCGTAGCGCGTCACGGCCCGCTCCCCTCGGCCGCGTCACCCCGGCCGCGGCCCCCGGTGCGGTCGGGCGCCTCGGCCCAACTCCCGTACCCGCCGGGGCCGGTGGCGGGGGCCTTGAGGCCGGCCGCCTTCCACACCAGGCCCTCGGCGTAGGCGCGCGGGGACACCAGGAAGGGCGGCGGTCCCGGCCAACTGCCCGTGTACCAGAGATAGGTGACCGCCTCCGCCGCCTTCCGCAGCTCACGGTCCCCGGCGTCGTCCGGTTCCTCCGGCGGCTCGCGCAGCAGCCGCGCGTACCGCTGCGCGCCGAGCTGCTCCGCGGCGACCGCACGGTACGCCTCGGCCATCCCGGTGGCTTCCAGGTCCGCTCCGTCGAAACCGGTCAGCCGTGCGGACAGGGAGGTGAAGCGCTGTGACTCGTCTGTAGGGTGCACGCGGGCATGGGTGCCCCGCCCCTTCCCGGACCATGCGCCACGCCCGGGGAAGGGCTTGATCACGACCCTGGGGGTACGGGTTACTCCTCCTCGTCACCGCCGCCGGGCTCGTAGTCGTCCAGTTCGGCGCGCAGCGAGGCCGGGCCGGTCGTGGGGCCCTCCCGGAGGAGGGTGAGGAAGCTGCTGAGGGGGTGGTGCTGGGGGCGGGCGTCGTAGTCGATGCCCTCGGGGTCCCGGTACTCGTCCAGCCGGGCGAACGGCACGATGACGTAGGGACGTCGGGACCAGGGGTGGCTGTCCGCGGGGTCGGGGTCCAGACGCCACTGGGTGCCGCGGGTGCGGTTGTGGACCTCGCCGACGTACCAGCAGGCGACCTGCACCAAAGGGGTGTGCTCGCGGGCGAACAGGTCGTCGACGGAGGTGACGTGCTCACGGACGAGGGCCTCCACGCGGTCGAGAGAGGATTCACCGAAGTCCCAGCCGCCGCCGTGGCGACGGCTCCAGTCGGCGAAGCCCGCCCGCTGCTCGTCCAGCCACGCGCTCAGACGGGGGTTGTGGGCGTGCGCCGTGTCGATGCGCTCGGCGACGGCGTGCTCGTCCTCCTGCCCCTCGTCCCCGCCGGCCCCCTCGTTCTCGTACTCCCAGATTTCGTCGCTCACAACAGCTAAGCCTAGTCCTCCATGTGACGGCAAGAATCTGGAATCTGCACGGAGTTAACACATGCCGCGCCGCCGAAACCGCATTGCGGCGGCAAAGCAAACCCCTAGTATCGGACCGCTTGTGCGGCGCCCACTTGAGCATCGGGGGCCCTGGCGCCACACAACCTGAATCGACCCGTGGGGCTCCCGGGGGAAGCACTGTGAAGCCAGCACGAATAGCGCGCCGCTGGCGTGCGCTCAGGAACAGCCTGCTAGCACTCGCCTGTGCCACCGTCATCACGATCACCGGTCAGCCCGTCGGCGGCGTCGCCGAGGCCGCGCCGGCGCCGCCGAAGCTGAAGCCGGGCAAGCGCTGCGACGAGATGTACGGGGTGAAGAACGTGCCCACGGGCGGCCTGCCCCAGGGCGACGCCTCTCGTGCGGTGGACCGTTGGGACACCTACGACTACACCAACCCCGGTCTCCAGTTCGACGGCCTCAACCCCACCCGGGCCGAGCTCGACGCGGCGGGCACCGACTACAAGAAGTACGACCACAGCGACCCGAGGCGCATCTACGCCCGGTTCAACGCCCAGCGACGGTGGACGTCCTTCCGCGACTACCTCTCGAAGGTCTACATCCCGAACCAGGGCTACGACGCCCGCGGCAAGGCCTTCATGGCCAAGGTCGTGCGCGAGATGGGCCTGACGGGCCCGGACTGGATCTGCGAGAAGGAGTTCCACTTCGTCGACCCCGACACCGGTGAGCGTCATGTGCGCCGGCTCGACGCCTACAACAAGCGCAGCCGGGAGATCGTCGAGGTCAAGTCCAACGGCAGCCCCGACAGCCGCGAGAAGCCCGCGGACCGGGCCTGGGCCAAGCACCAGGGCTGGCGCTCGTACAAGTACACCTACGTCTTCGCCGAGAACCAGACCCGTGACGCCAAGAACTTCATGAAGGAGCTCAAGGACACCGCGGGCAAGGACGCGCTCGGCCGCGACCGGGTCCGTACCTACGACTACCAGTCCCACCACAAGGGCGTGCCGCCCAAGGGCACCGAGAACGGCCCGTACCGCGCGAACAGTACGACCATGTCGCCGGGCAACGGCGCCTCCACCGGGTCCCGCGGCTCCGGCAACCAGGTGATCAACCAGTCCCCGCCGAACCCGCAGACCCTCAAGGAACAGCTCGACCGGCTCGGCAGGACCGGCGAGCGCGCCCTGATGAACCGCGGCCTCGGGGGCATCGACTTCACCACCCTCGACCTGCGCTACATCGGCAAGGGGAAGGGCGGCAAGGGCCTGGACTACGCGTTCTCCGCCAAGTCGGTCGAGGACGAGTACGCGGCCGGGTGGGGCGGCCAGGAGAAGGGCGCCCTGATCTCCGACGCGTTCTTCACCTGGCTCGCCCTCGACCCGTCCACGTTCTGGGTGAACCTCAACCCGGACGAGCCGAACCGCATCATCGACGCGGGCTTCGGCAAGACCGACGCGGGCCGGGTCCTCCTGGAGGCCGACCTGGAGCTGAAGCACGACATCTTCAAGGCCATGGACCCGGAGACGGAGGCGGGCCGCGACTTCATGAACGCCCTGCCCCAGCGCAACGGATTCCCCTGCTGGGCCGGATTCCGCTACTGGATCGAGCCGGAGACCGCGGTCGTGCGCGAGCAGGACGGTGGCATCCACATCCTCGACACCCCGCTCAAGCTGTCCACGGTGCCGCAGGAGACCACCACGCAGCCGCCCGGCGGGAAGGGCTGCGACCTCACGGAGGCGGAGACGCAGCAGTCCGACCGGGTACTCGACCGCTACATCACCCCCCTCGTCGCGGAGAAGGTCAACAACGGCGACTACTACGCCGACCTGCGCCGCGTCTACACGGCCCGGGTGGCCGCCGAGTGGGTGCGCCAGAACGCCGCCGACATGCCCGCCGAGTACCGCGGGATCATCGACAGCAACGACGTGAGCCGCTGGCCGCTGCGCGCCCCGCACCAGAACTGGACCGGCAAGCAGGTCTGGGACCGCTACTACAAGGCCTTCACCGAGGGCACGTTCAAGTACAAGTGGTCCAACGGCGAGGAGGTCTACGTCTACACCGTGGGCGGGGTCGACTTCTCCAAGCAGCCCAAGAGCAACATGAACCCGGTCCGCTTCCGCACCGAGCAGCGCTACAAGCCCCGTACGGTCGGCTACGCGGTCGACACGATCGCCGACGACCCGAACAAGAAGGGCTATCTGATGTTCGGCGGCAACAGCGCCGGACGGTCCGAGAACGGCACGCCCGGTCCCACCCCCACCCCGACCGGTACGGCGAGCCCGACCG
>NZ_LIPQ01000052.1 GCF_001418135.1 Streptomyces aureus | reverse complement strand
GCACGCGCGGGCCGGCCCGCGGCGAGTTCCGCGAGCCGGTCGAGCCACGGCCGGTACGGGGTGCCGAACTCGTGGGCGACGTCGTACGCCTGCCCCGCGAGCACGGTCACGCGGTCGCCGTGGTCGAGGAACAGCGACTGGTGGCCCTCGGTGTGGCCCGGGGTGGGCACGATCCGTACGCCCGGAGCGATCTCGTGCTCGCCGTCGAGCTCCTCGTACCGGACGCCGGGCAGCAGCGAGTCGATGGTGTGCCCGCCGGCGCGGGCGAGGGCGAGCTCGGTGCGCTGGACGAGGACGGGGGTGGTGGGGAAGAGCTGGTTGCCGCCGATGTGGTCGAAGTGGAGATGGCAGTTCACGACGGTGTCCACGTCCGCGGGGCCGACGGTGAGGGGCTTGCGGACGGGACGGTAGTGGGCGTCGGTCTCGGCGGAGCCGGTGCCCATGCCGGTGTCGAAGAGGAGGGCGCCGCGGGGGTGCCGCACGAGATAGCCGAGAACGGGCTCCACGCGCGGGTGGGGGCCGCCCCACTCGGTGGCGGGGCGGGTGAAGTGTCCGAGATCGAGGGTGTCGACGGAGATCATGCGACGAGCCTGCCCGGGGGCCGGCCCGACAACCGCGTGGCCGTGCCGCAGGACGGCACGGCCACGCGCGTGCGTGCCGTGACCCGCTGGGGGCCGTGTGGGCGGACACCCCCGCGTGGGGCTCCCCTACAGACCCAGCCTCGCCCGGAGCCCCACGCGTTCGTCGGTGTCCACCGCCGCCGCCCCGTCCGTCACCGTCTCGTAGACCGCCAGAATGTCCGCGCCGACCGTCGTCCAGTCGAAGCGGCGGACGTGGGCCGAGCCCCGGACGCTCAGTTCCGCGCGGCGCTCCTCGTCGCCGAGGAGGCGGATCGCCGCGTCCGCGAGCGCGTCCGCGTCCTCGTTGGTGAAGAGTTCGCCCGCCGACCCCTGGTCCAGGACCTGCGCGAACGCGTCCAGGTCGGAGGCGAGGACCGGCGCTCCCGCCGACAGCGCCTCGACGAGGATGATGCCGAAGCTCTCGCCGCCGGTGTTGGGCGCCACGTACACGTCGACGCTGCGCAGCAGCCGCGCCTTGTCCTCGTCGCTGACCATGCCGAGGAACTCCACCCGGGAGCGCATCTCCCGGGGCAGCGAGGCCACCGCCTCCTCCTCGTCGCCGCGCCCGGCGACCAGGAGCCGCGCCCCGGGCCGCTCGGTGAGGATCCTGGGCAGCGCCCGCATGAGGACGGGCAGGCCCTTCCTCGGCTCGTCGATGCGCCCGATGAAGCCGAGCGTCTTGCCCTGCCACTCCTTCTTCGGCTCGGCGCGCGCGAAGAAGTCCACGTCGACCCCGTTGGGGATGACGACGGCGTCGCCGCCGAGGTGCTCGACCAGCGTGCGCCGCGCGTACTCGCTCACCGCGATGCGCGCGCTGATCTTCTCCAGCGCGGGCTGGAGGATCGGATACGCGGCGATCATGGCCCGCGAGCGCGGGTTCGACGTGTGGAAGGTGGCCACGATCGGTCCCTGCGCCGCCCAGCAGGTCAGCAGCCCGAGCGACGGCGAGGTCGGCTCGTGGATGTGGACGACGTCGAAGGTGCCGTCGTGCAGCCAGCGGCGTACCCGCGCGGCCGAGAGGAAGCCGAAGTTGAGCCGCGCCACCGACCCGTTGTACGGCACGGGGACGGCCCGGCCGGCCGACACCACGTACGGCGGCAGCGGGGTCTCGTCGTCGGCGGGCGCGAGGACGGAGACCTCGTGGCCGAGCCGGACGAGGTGCTCGGCGAGGTCGCGGATGTGGAACTGGACGCCGCCCGGCACGTCCCACGAGTACGGGCAGACGATCCCGATCTTCACTCGGCGCGCTCCCCGCCCCGCTCGGTACCCGCGGTCCCGGCGGCCGCGCCGGGCTCCGGGCGTTCCTCCAGGTCAGCGAGCCACAGTCGTTGCAGCATGTGCCAGTCCTCCGGGTGGTCCGCGATGCCGGTGGCGAAGGCGTCGGCCAGCGCCTGTGTCATCACGGACGTCTTCTCGGCCCGCGTACCTGACTCGGGTACGTCGATCGGCGCGTGGATGCGCCCGCGCATGACCGGTGTCTCGTCGTACCAGAGCGTCACCGGCAGGAGCAGCGCGCCCGTCTGCTGGGCGAGGATGGCCGGTCCCGCCGGCATCCGCGCCGTGTCCCCGAAGAACGTCACCTCGGTGCCGGAGGCCGACAGGTCGCGGTCGGCGACCAGGCAGACCAGGCCGCCCGCCCGCAGGCGCCGCGCCAGCGTGCCGAAGGCGGAGCCACCGGTGTGCGGGAGGACCTCCATGCCGAGGGACTCGCGGTAGGCCACGAAGCGGTCGTACAGCGTCTCCGGCTTGAGCCGCTCCGCGACCGTGGTGAACGGTACGCCGAGGCAGCGGGTGACCCACACGCCCGCGAGGTCCCAGTTCGCCAGGTGCGGCAGGGCCAGGACGACCCCGCGCCCGGCGGCGAGGGCCTCCTGGAGCTGGTGGACGTCCTTGATGTCTATCCCGCGCTCGACCCGCTCCTTGCTCCAGGTCGGCAGCCGGAAGGATTCCATCCAGTACCGCATGTACGAGCGCATGCCAGCCCTGGACAGCTCGGCGAGCCGCTCGGGCGTGGCGTCGGGCACCACGCGCGCGAGGTTGGCCTCCAGACGCAGGACGCTCTTGCCGCGTCGCTTCCAGGTGAGGTCGGCGATCCGCCGGCCGAGACCGGCGGCAACCGGCTCGGGCAGCTTCTTCACGGTCGCCCAGCCGGCGCCGTACAGCCCGTCGCTCAGTCGTTCCTTCAGCGTGCTGCCCGTGGACGTACCGCCGTCGGGGGTGCCGTCCTTGGACGTGCCGTCCTTCCGCGTGCTCATGTCGTCGCCCCGCTCCCGCCGGCCGCGGCGGCGTCCGCCTCGGCCGATTCCCGTCGTACGGTCACGACGCGCTGGCCCAGGGTGACGGCGCTGCCGACGGCCACGATCCACAGCGCGATCGGCAGCAGGACCTCGACTCCCGGGACGCCGAACGTGTGCAGCCCGGCGAGGCCGGCCGCGACGAGCGAGATCACCAGGCGTTCGGCGCGTTCGATCAGACCGTTGACGGCGACGGGCAGGCCAATCGATTCGCCTCGGGCCTTCGTGTACGACACGACCTGGCCGCTCGCCAGGCAGAAGATCGCCACGGCGCACAGCACGTTGTCGTCGCCCTTGCCCGCGTACCACAGCGCGAAGCCACCGAAGATGGCGCCGTCGGCGACCCGGTCGAGCGTCGAGTCGAGGAAGGCTCCCCAGCGGCTGGAGATGCCCGCCTGCCGGGCCATGTTGCCGTCGACGAGGTCGGAGAAGACGAAGAGGGTGATGACGATGGTGCCCCAGAAGAACTCCCCGCGCGGGAAGAAGACCAGCGCACCGGCCATCACTCCCGCCGTGCCGATGAGCGTGACCGCGTCGGGGCTGACGCCCCTGCGGAGCAGAAACGCGGCGAACGGTGTGAGGACACGCGTAAAAAATGCACGCGCGTACTTGTTCAGCATGGCCTTCCCGAGGTTCGGTGGGCCGCGCGGCCCCTACGACCACCGGCTCACCCATCGTAGCCACGCGCGCCCCGGCGTACGGGCGGCACCCGCCCCGTCCCGTCCGCGTCCCCCACGAGGGCCCTCCCCGTGTACGACGTATGGACGCCTCCCTGCGTCGGTGCAAAGCTCGAAGGACCACCGCGGGCACCCGCCGGAGCCGTACCGCGACACACCACTCCCCCGCGCCCGCGTCCCGCCGCACCGTGCGAGCAGTCGGGAGGAACACATCATGGGTGACAAGGCGAACACGGCCGCCGGAGCCGCCGGCAGGGCTTTGACGGCCGACCGGCCCACGGCCGTACGGAACGTGGTGCTGGTCGGCCACAGCGGATCGGGCAAGACGACGCTGGTCGAGGCGCTCGCGCAGACCGCCGGGGCACTCAACCGGGCAGGCCGGGTCGAGGACGGCGGCACCGTCTCCGACTACGACGAGATCGAACACCGCCAGCATCGCTCCGTACAGCTCTCCCTCGTTCCGGTCGGCTGGGACGGGTACAAGATCAACCTCCTCGACACCCCCGGGTACGCCGACTTCGTCGGGGAGCTGAGGGCCGGTCTGCGCGCGGCGGACGCGGCCCTCTTCGTCGTCTCGGCCGCCCAGGAGGCCGACGCCGTCGCCGCCTCCACCCGGATGATCTGGGAGGAGTGCGCCGCCGTCGGCATGCCCCGCGCCATCGTCGTCACCCATCTCGACACCGCCCGCACCGACTTCGGCGAGCTCACCGAGGTCTGCGCCTCGCTCTTCGGCCGCGACGACCCGGACGCCGTCCTGCCGCTCTACCTCCCGGTGCGCGGCGAGGAGGGCGCCGACGGGCACGCGCCCGCGACCGGTCTGGTCGGCCTGCTCTCGGAGCGGATCTTCGACTACTCGACGGGGGTGCGGCGGGAGAACCCGCCCGACGACGCCCAGCGGGAGCTGATCGCGGAGGCCCGGGCCCGGCTGATCGAGGGGATCATCGCCGAGAGCGAGGACGAGACCCTGATGGACCGCTACCTCGGTGGCGAGTCGATCGACGTGAAGACGCTCGTCGACGACCTGGAGAAGGCCGTCGCCCGGGGCGCCTTCCACCCGGTGCTCGCGGCCGCCCCCGCCGCCGACGGCGGTACGCAGGGCCTGGGCACCCTCGAACTCCTGGAACTCATCACCGGCGGCTTCCCGTCCCCCCTGGAGCACGAACCGCCCGCCGTGACCACCCCGGACGGGCAGCCCCGTCCGCCCCTCACCTGCGACCCCGACGGCCCGCTCGTCGCCGAGGTCGTGAAGACCGCCGCCGACCCCTATGTGGGCCGGGTCTCCCTGGTCCGGGTCTTCTCCGGCACCCTGCGTCCGGACGAGACCGTGCACGTCTCCGGTCACGGCCTGGCCGACCGGGGGCACGAGGACCACGACGTCGACGAGCGGATCGGCGGCCTCACCTCTCCCTTCGGCAAGCAGCAGCGGCCCATGGCGCACTGCATCGCCGGGGACCTCGCCTGTGTGGCCCGGCTGGGCCGCGCCGAGACCGGCGACACGATCTCCGCGAAGGACGATCCGCTGCTGATGGAGCCGTGGAGCATGCCGGAGCCGCTGCTCCCGCTGGCCGTGCAGGCACACGGCAAGGCCGACGAGGACCGGCTCTCGCAGGGTCTCTCCCGGCTGGTCGCCGAGGACCCCACGCTGCGCCTCGAACAGAACCAGGACACCCGGCAGGTGGTCCTCTGGTGCCTGGGCGAGGCCCACCAGGACGTCGTCCTCGAACGCCTCCGCGGCCGGTACGGGGTCCAGGTCGACGCCGTGCCGTACAAGGTGTCGCTGCGCGAGACCTTCGGCGGCACCTCGGCGGGCCGGGGCCGGCACGTCAAACAGTCCGGCGGCCACGGCCAGTACGCCATCTGCGAGATCGAGGTGGAACCGCTCCCGCCGGGCAGCGGCATCGAGTTCGTCGACAAGGTGGTCGGCGGCGCGGTCCCCCGGCAGTTCATCCCCTCGGTCGAGAAGGGCGTCCGGGCCCAGGCCGCGCGCGGTGTCGCGGCCGGCTATCCGCTCGTCGACATCCGGGTCACCCTGAAGGACGGCAAGGCCCACTCGGTGGACTCCTCCGACGCCGCGTTCCAGACGGCCGGAGCGCTCGCCCTGCGCGAGGCGGCGGCCGAGGTCGCCGTCCACCTCCTGGAGCCGGTGGCCGAGGTCCAGGTCCTGGTGCCCGACGAGTACGTCGGTCCCGTGATGAGCGATCTGTCGGGGCGGCGGGGCCGGGTCGTCGGCACCGACCAGGCCGGTCCCGGGCGGACCGTGGTGCGGGCCGAGGTGCCGGAGATCGAGATCGGGCGGTACGCGATCGATCTGCGCTCCGTGTCGCACGGCACCGGCAGGTTCGACCGTGCGTACGCCCGGCACGAGCCGATGCCTCCGCACCTCGCCGAGAAGGTCCGCGAACAGGCCTGAAAAGGCGCCCGGCTGAGGGAGTGACAGGAAGGTGACAGCGGTGCACGTTCGCCCGGCACATGTCGGGCGAACGTCATTCGGCCTCGATGTCCACAGGCGGTGACGCACACGACCGTACCCGGTTACGCTGTGGTGCCCAGCTCAGAAGGTGTGCGGGGCACGGCAGTTGGGAACAGCCCGCACAGGTAACCGCGGCGATGGGGGCGGCAGTGGCGATCGATGGCTTCGGACCCGGGGCGCAGGTCCCCCTCATGGGCACGGGCGGCGGCACGGGGGCGACGAACGCGCTCGCGTCCGCCGCGTACCGCGACAGCCCGCTCGACACGATCCAGCAGGCCGACAACGACCTCTACAAGACGACGCTCAAGGCCGGGAAATGGGAGAAGCTCTTCCGCCCCGACCTCGGCGAGGCCTTCTCCCGCGCGGTGCAGGTCCGCATGCTCGGGGGCGGCCGCAAGGCCCTCATCCAGTCCTTCGGCGCCGAGCCGCAGCCGGTCGTCGAGCACTGCCTCGCGGCCACCGACATCCGCCGTCGGCGCGATGCCCGGCTGACCATGGTCACCTTCGTCTGCGGCGTGCTCTTCCTGCCCGGGCTGCTGCTCTGGCTCGGCGTCATCCAGCTGCGCCGCCTGGCCGCCGGCTCCGAGAACAAGCGGACGAGCGTCGTCGGCACCGTCCTGATGTGGGCGGCGGGGATCTTCGCCGCGCTCGTGCTGCTCAAGCTGCCCTTCTCGGGGATCCTGCCGAACTATCTGCGCGCCATGGTCGTGGCGCCGGTCATCGGCTGGTTCCTGGCCCGCCGGATCTGCGAACGGTCCGCGGTCGACCTCCGGGAGCGCTGGACGGGTCTGCTCAGCGGCGGCGGCGCCGGTCCGCAGGTGCCCAAGTCCGTTCCGCAGGACCCGGGCGAGAAGGCGGCGGAGGAGCTCCGGCTGAACCTGGAGAAGCTCTCGGCCGAGCAGCAGTCCAACATCGCGTTCTACGCCGGGCCCAAGGGCATCCTCGGTCTGGGCACCCGCTGGGGCAGCTGGACCCTCGCCGAGGAACTCGTCCCCGTGGCCGGCCGGGAGATCCACGACTTCCGCGCCTGGGACGTGATCCGCAAGATCCACGACCAGCTCACGCTCCTGGAGCGCGGCTCCCTCAAGACCGGTTTCCCGAAGCCGACCGTCAAGCACTGGGTCGTCTCCGCCGTCGGTGAGGGAGCCGACGAGGTCACGCGGCCCGAGGGCGACAACATCGTCCACTTCCAGGTCAAGCCGCACGAGATACAGCGCATCTGCAACGACCAGCAGTTCGGCGCCGGCAACCGTCACTATCTCGGCGTGCAGTTCACCCTCTGGGACGGGAACCTCGTCCTCACCATGATGGTCACGGTGACCTCCCTGCACCACACGCTCAGGATCGAGGTCACCGGCCACGCGCTCGGTCCCGTGCACGGCCTGTTCACCACGAAGCCGAAGGCCAAGACCAAGGAGGTCTCGAAGGCGGTCCGCTTCTGGGAGACGAAGGAGATCCAGCAGCCGCTGCTCGCCACCGACGACGTCGTCCGGCTGGCGGTGCGCGCCCCGCTCACCTGGTACCCGCCGGTCCTGGAGTTCCTCGGCGGCAAGATGGTCCTGCCCGAGCCGTTCGGTCTGCGGCACGTCTGGGCCGGTCCGCTCTGGAGGAACCGCTTCATGGCCGACGACGCCATACGGATGGCGACGCCGGTGCTGCGGGCGGTCCACTCCGCGACCCTGAAGTTCCTCGACGAGCACAACGTGGACACGGAGCGCTTCACCAACCGCTCGCTGGTCCTCAGCGGCGGCATCCAGGAGCCCGGCCCCAAGAAGGCCGACGTCTACGACGCGTGACGGAGGCCGTACGCGAGGGGCCTGGGCGACGACCGTGACGGGCCCCGTACGGGACGACCGCGACCGGACCCTGCCACGGCGGTGACCGGAGCGTACGGCGAAGGGCCCGGGTCCACTCCTGTGGCCCGGGCCCTTCGCGTACGGATCAGATGGTGGCCGGCCAGGCGTCGGCCAGCATCTTCCGGGTGTCCGCGAGGAGCTGCGGCAGCACCTTGGTGTGCCCGACGACCGGCATGAAGTTGGTGTCCCCGCCCCAGCGCGGCACCACGTGCTGGTGCAGATGGGCGGCGATCCCGGCGCCCGCGACGGCTCCCTGGTTCATGCCGATGTTGAAGCCGTGCGCACCGGAGGCCGCCCGCAGCGCGACCATGGCGCGCTTGGTGAGGTCGGCGAGCTCCGCCGTCTCCGCCGTGTCCAGATCCGTGTAGTCGGCGACGTGACGGTAGGGGACGACCATGAGGTGACCGCCGTTGTACGGGTACAGGTTGAGGACCGCGTACACGCTCTGGCCGCGGGCGATCACCAGACCGTCCTCGTCCGACTTCGACGGAATCGAGCAGAACGGACAGCCGTCCTCGGCGCCCGGCCCGGTCGGCTTGTTCTCGCCCTGGATGTACGCCATCCGATGAGGCGTCCACAGGCGCTGGAACGCGTCCCGCGTCCCCACTCCGATCTGCTGCTCCGGCTCAGTCGTCATGCTGTGCAGCATATTGCGTCGCCCGTTCGGAACGTGTCGCCGGGGCGGAAGATCCATGCAGCGGCCATGCTGATCCGATGGACGCGAGGCCGGAGAAACAGGAGCGCTGGGACCGTCGCATGGAAGCGCCGCTCGCGGCGGCATCCCTGCTCTTCCTCGCCGGGTACACGGTGCGGGTGCTCGCCCACGGCATGGACCAGGTCTGGCTGGACCTCTGCCTGGCGGTCACGCTCGGGGCGTGGGGCGTCTTCGTCGTCGACTACGCGGTGCGGCTCCGGCTCAGCGGCCTCGGCCCACTGCGCTTCGTCCGCGCGCATCTCCTGGGCACGATCGTGCTGCTGCTGCCGCTGCTGCGGCCGCTGCAGATGGTGAAGATCTACGAGCGGATCCAGCGCCGCCGCGACAAGCCGCGCCTGACCCTCTACGCCCGCGTCATGGCTTACTGCAGCCTCACGGTCGGCCTGCTCGGTTTCGCGGGCGCGCTCGGCGTCTACCAGCACGAGCGCGGCGCCTCGGGGGCCACGATCCGCACCTTCGGCGACGCCCTCTGGTGGGCCGCCGAGACGCTGACGACGGTGGGCTACGGCGACGTCACCCCGGTGACCACGACCGGCAGGCTGATCGCGGTGGGCATGATGGCGTGCGGCGTCGCCCTGATCGGGGCTGTGACGGGTTCGTTCTCGTCCTGGCTGATCCAGACGTTCACTCGGGAGGACGAGAAGAGGCCCCCGGGTGGTACCCCGGGGGCCTCCTGAGCCCGTTCGATCGGCGGGTCAGACCTGGACGCGGTCCTCGACGATCTTGGCGATCTTGGCGATGGCCTCGTCGACGGGGATGCCGTTCTCCTGCGAACCGTCGCGGTAGCGGAAGGAGACGGCGCCGGCGGCCATGTCCTCGTCACCCGCGATGATCATGAACGGGACCTTCTGCTTCTGCGCGTTGCGGATCTTCTTCTGCATACGGTCCGAGGACGAGTCGACGTCCACCCGCAGACCCTGCTTCTTCGCCTTGGCGGCGAACTCGTGCAGGTAGTCGACGTGCGCGTCGCCGATCGGGATGCCGGTCGCCTGGACGGGCGCCAGCCACGGCGGCATCGCGCCCGCGTAGTGCTCGAGGAGCACGGCGAAGAAGCGCTCGATCGAGCCGAACAGTGCGCGGTGGATCATGACCGGGCGCTGCTTGGTGCCGTCCGGGGCGGTGTACTCCAGGTCGAAGCGCTCCGGCAGGTTGAAGTCGAGCTGCACGGTCGACATCTGCCAGGTGCGGCCGATGGCGTCGCGCGCCTGCACCGAGATCTTCGGGCCGTAGAACGCGGCGCCGCCCGGGTCGGGGGTCAGCGGGAGGCCCTGCTTCTCGGCGACCTGCTGGAGGACCGCGGTGGCCTCCTCCCAGATCTCGTCCGAGCCGACGAACTTCTCCGGGTCCTTGGTGGACAGCTCCAGGTAGAAGTCGGTCAGGCCGTAGTCGCGCAGCAGGTTCAGGACGAAGGTGAGGGTCTTGTCGAGCTCCTCCGCCATCTGCTCCTTGGTGCAGTAGATGTGCGCGTCGTCCTGGGTGAAGCCGCGGGCCCGGGTCAGGCCGTGCACCACGCCCGACTTCTCGTACCGGTACACGGTGCCGAACTCGAAGAGGCGGAGCGGAAGTTCACGGTACGAACGGCCGCGCGCGTCGAAGATCAGGTTGTGCATCGGGCAGTTCATGGGCTTGAGGTAGTAGTCCACGCCCTCGTCGAGCTGCATGGGGGGGTACATGCCCTCGGCGTACCAGTCGAGGTGGCCCGACTTCTCGAACAGCTTGCCCTTGGTGGCGTGCGGCGAGTAGACGAACTCGTAGCCCTCCTCCTCGTGGCGCTTGCGCGAGTAGTCCTCCATGACCCGGCGGATGATGCCGCCCTTGGGGTGGAAGACGGCGAGGCCGGAGCCGATCTCGTCCGGGATGGAGAAGAGGTCGAGCTCGTTGCCCAGCTTGCGGTGGTCGCGCTTCTCGGCCTCGGCGAGGAAGTCGAGGTGGGCCTTGAGCTCGTCCTTCGACGGCCAGGCGGTGCCGTAGATGCGCTGGAGCATCGGGTTCTTCTCGCTGCCGCGCCAGTAGGCGGCGGCGTTGCGCATCAGCTTGAACGCCGGGATGTTCCGGGTGGTGGGCAGGTGAGGACCGCGGCAGAGGTCCTTCCAGCACAGGTCGCCGGTCTTGGCGTCGATGTTGTCGTAGATGGTCAGCTCGCCGCCGCCCACCTCGACGCTGGCGCCGTCGTCGGTCGACGCGGAGCCCTTGATGCCGATGAGCTCCAGCTTGTACGGCTCGTCCGCCAGCTCGGCGCGGGCGTCCTCGTCGGTCACCACGCGGCGGGCGAAACGCTGGCCGCGCTTCTGGATCTCCTGCATCTTCTTCTCGATGACCTTGAGGTCCTCGGGAGTGAAGGGCTTCTCGACGTCGAAGTCGTAGTAGAAGCCGTCCCGGACCGGCGGGCCGATGCCCAGCTTGGCCTCGGGGAAGAGCTCCTGCACGGCCTGGGCCATGACGTGCGCGGTCGAGTGGCGCAGGATGTCGAGACCGTCCGGGGAGGAGATCTCCACGCCCTCGACGACGTCGCCGTCGGCGAGCTCGTACGACAGGTCCTTCAGTTCGCCGGCCACACGGGCGGCGATGATGGTGCGGTCGTCGGCGAACAGGGCGCCGGCGGTGGTGCCCGCGCTCACCGCCCTCTCCTCTGCTTCCGAGGCGGACTGGACGGTCACACGGACTTCAGACACGGGTACTCCGTACATAGGGGCGCAAGCAGACACGAGGTGCCGGCGCCGGCGGTGCGCGACAGGTACGAGGTGCCGCGCACCGCCGATCCTACCGAGGCCACAGGGGCGCCCGCGAAACGGTTTCCCGCCCGCCGGCCCCGCCGCGGACCTCACCCCTCGTCCGGCCCGCACGCCTCCTCGAAGAAGTCGAGGTTCTCCTGGAGGGACTTCATCAGCCGGTCCCGCTCGGTCTCGTCGACCTGCACGGGGACGACCCCGGAGGCGTCCGTGAGGCGGCGGAAGCCGCCCCGGCTCTCCAGCCGGCCCACCACCCGGATCGGGAGCCCGACGAGATGGGCGTGCCCGGCGGTGCGGTACGCCTCCTCGTCCAGGCGGACACGGACGTGCGGGACCTCCGCCCCGCCGAGCACCCGGAGCCGTACGATGCCCTCGCCGCGCGGCCCGGAGCGGCGCATGCGGACGACGGCGCCGGTCAGCCGGACCGGTACGGAGGGCTCGTCGGTCAGGTAGCGGGCGCTCGCCTCGCGCAGCGCGGGCAGGTCGCCGGGCGAGAACTCGACCGGTTCGGGGCGGGCCGCGCAGCCCTCGGGCGCCCCGGCGGACGGGGCCCACTCCAGGGCGATCCTGGCCCCCTCGGTGCCCCGGACCAGGGCCACGAGCGCCTCGGTGAGTTCGCGGCTGACGCCTGCCTCGACGGCCGTGTCGAAGGCCTCCATGCCCCCGGTGGCCCTCTGGTAGTCGGTGGCCTCACGGGCCGCGTGAAGGGCGTGGTAGAGCCGGACGGCGATGGGGCGGCCCGGTGAGACGGGCAGGAACGCGGTGAGCCCGCGCCCGCCGGGTGCCGCGCCGACGACGACGGTCTCCAGGGAGGCCTGGGCGGGGCGCCGGTGCCGGGCCCCGTAGTAGCCGGCCCGGCCCCGTACGGCGAGGGCGCCGGCGAGGAGGAGCTGGCGGGCGGCGGACCTGAGCTGTTCCTGCACGGTCCACGGGACGATGCCGGCCGGGCCCGGGGGCACGTCGCGCCACCAGCGGATCTCGTCGCTGGGTACGGCGAGGCCGGTGAGGACCTCGCGGGCGGAGGGCGTGGCGCTGCGGGCGAGCGCGGTGAGCGCCTCGCCGAGCAGGTCCTCGCAGTCCGGGAAGGCGCGGCTCTCCGGCACGAGCAGGCTGGTGCCGGTGCCGCTGCCGGGCGGGGTCCAGCGGCTGTAGCGCCCGGCCGCCCCGCCCCGCCGCCGCCAGCCGTGGCGGGCGAGCAGGGCGCCGAGGACACGGGGGTCGACCCTGCCGGGGTCGGGTGTGCCCTGACTGTCGGCCCAGGGGCCGGTGGGCGGTGCCGGGACGCCGGTCCAGGGCCCGGGGGTGTCCCCGGGCGCCGGATGGGGACGGTAGGGCGGAGGAACGGAGACGGGGCCGTGTCCGGCCCCCCTCCCCTCGTCCCCGAACCCCGGTTCGTCGATCGGTCGGTGCATCAAGGTCTCCCTCCCACGCCGACCCGGGTCATGATCTCGCAGAGCGCCCGGTCGTCGAAGATCCGTGCCGTCGGTACGCGCACGGTGGTCCGGCGCCGGCCCGTGACCGGGTGTCCGGCCAGGTTGATCCAGTAGCAGCAGTGCCGCAGGTCGAGCCGGTCGTGGCTCGCTCTCAGCCAGTCCTCCTGTGACCTCGGGACGAGCATCACGACGAGGATCTTGTGCACGGACACCGGGGTCCTGGCGAGCTTCACCAGGTGGTCGTTGTCGAGGGTGAACGAGAAGGTCTTCCCGGGCGGGCGCGGCGGTATCTGGTAGGTGCACTTGAGCTGCACCTTGATGGTCACCTCGTCGTCGACCGTGTGGCCGGGCGAGCCGTGGCTCACGTGCCAGTCGATGCCGTTGTCCGGAAAGGGCTGGGACAGCGAGCAGCCGGCCGCGGCGGCGACGGCGTGCAGGTATCCCACCTGGAGGGTCTCCATGCAGGCGGTGGTGGCGAGTGAGCCGCGCGTCGGTGCCAGCCGCTGGGGCGGCAGCCCTCCCGACTCGGGCTGGGCGAGCGCCATGTCGTTTTCCTTCCCCGTCCCTTGTGTTGTGACCGGTCCGCGTACGGCGCAAACAGTCCGGGTATCACCGTTTCGGGGCAGGGGGTTGGCCATCTGCCGCACGTGTGCAGGGAGTTCAGGGATGACGATGCACTGGTACGAAGGGCCCCTGGCCGCTTTCGACACGGAGACCACGGGAGTTGACGTCGAGGGCGACCGGATCGTGTCCGCCGCCCTCGTCGTACAGGACACGGTGGGGGCGCGGCCGCGGGTGACGCGGTGGCTGGTCAATCCGGGCATACCGGTGCCCGAGGGTGCCACCGCCGTGCACGGACTGACGGACGATCACCTCCAGCGGAACGGCCGGTGGCCGGCTCCGGTGATGGAGGAGGTGGCGCGCGCGCTGGCGGAGCAGAGTGCGGCGGGGCGTCCGCTGGTGGTGATGAACGCGCCGTTCGATCTGACGATCCTCGACCGCGAACTGCGCAGGCACCGGGCGTCCACGCTCGGCGACTATCTGGGGGGCACCCCGCTGGTCGTCCTCGACCCGCGGGTCCTGGACAAGCACCTGGACCGCTACCGGAAGGGCCGCCGGACGCTCACGGACCTGTGCGCGCACTACGAGGTGGAGCTGGCGGGGGCGCACGACGCGGCGGCGGACGCGACGGCGGCGCTCGATGTCGTACGGGCGGTGGCGCGGCGTTTCTCGTCGCGGCTGGAACGTCTCACGCCGGCTGAGCTGCACACGCTGCAGGCGGTGTGGCACGCGGCGCAGGCGCGGGGCCTCCAGGCGTGGTTCACCCGGCAGGGGACGCCGGAGACCGTGGACCCGTCGTGGCCGCTGCGGCCGGAACTCGGCACGGCGGCCTGAACCGGGCCCGGCGGCCCGGCACATGACAGAGGCCGGTCCGTCTTTCGACGGACCGGCCTCTACCCGGTGGGCGATACTGGGATCGAACCAGTGACCCCTTCGGTGTGAACGAAGTGCTCTCCCGCTGAGCTAATCGCCCGGGAACGGGTTGAACCATACAGGCCTTCAAGCCCTTCGTTCAAACCGTCCCGCCCGCCGCCCGACCACCACGCCTCATCGCCGGTCTTCGAGCGGCTTCTTCAGACGGGCCGCGATCCCCCGGCGTCCTCCCCGCATCATCAGGGCGTGGTTGGCGCGGAAGACG
Source organism: Streptomyces aureus (assembly GCF_001418135.1). GTDB lineage: Bacteria > Actinomycetota > Actinomycetes > Streptomycetales > Streptomycetaceae > Streptomyces > Streptomyces aureus_A. The sequence goes on along the minus strand of NZ_LIPQ01000052.1, from coordinate 1,509 downwards.
GGCCGTCCGGGGACGGCGAGGACACGCAGCAGACGGGCCCGGACCTCGACCTCCTGCTCGTACAGGGCGCGGGTGCCGGTGCCTTCCGGGGTGAGGGTCCAGCGGGCCCAGCCCTCCAGGTCGCCGTCGAGTTCGACCTCCAGGACCCCTGCCGCGGGGTCGCGGCGCAGGGAGCGGGCGGTGACGACGATGTCGTACGGGAGCAGGGAGCGGAAGCGAGCGGTGCCGGTGGTGTCGTCGACGGGGGCGACCTGGCGGACCTGGGGCCACCAGCGCGGGTAGTCCTCGGCACGCTCCAGGACGGCGTACACGGCGCCGGGTGGGGCGGCGAGCCGCCAGACGCTGCGGAAGCGGTACCGGCACCAGTCCATGCCCCCAGTGTGGACGTACTCAGGACGCGGGAGCCGGAAGATGAGTATCCGGACGCATTCCCGCCCGGTGTGGCGGGGGCCACACTCCGGGCATGGACAACTCCCTGCCGCCCGCGGAAGAGCTCGCGCTCGTCGATCGTGAGCTGGCCCACCTCGACACACGCCGGTCCCAGTTGCTGGCCCGGCGGGCATGGCTGCTCCGCGTGCTGTACGCGCCGGTGGCGTCGACGGCGCCCGGCCCGTCTCCCGCGGCGCCCGGCCCGCGCCCGCCGGTGGCGGACTCGACGCCCCGGAGCGCGCAGAACGTGCTGCTGACGCTCGGCGGCACGCTGCTGACGATCGCGGCGATCGCGTTCACCCTGGTGAGCTGGGGGACGATGGGGATCGGCGGACGTTCGGCCGTCCTGTTCGTGGTCACCTCTGCCGCGCTCGCGGCGCCGGTGGCGCTGCTGCGCCGGAGCCTGGTGTCGACGGCCGAGGCGGTGGCGGCGCTGGGTCTGGTCCTGATGGTGCTCGACGCGTACGCGCTGCACCGGGTGGCACTGCCGGAGACGGACGGCCTCGGGTACACGGCGGTGGCCGCCGCGGTCCTCGCGGGCGCGTGGACGGCGTACGGCTCGGCCCTGTCCCGGCTGCGGATCCCGCTGCCGGTGGCGGTGGTCGCGGGGCAGCTGCCGCTGCCGCTCGGTGTGCTGGCGGCCGGTGGCGGCCCGACGGTCTTCGCGTGGGCGGCGCTCGCCACGGCAGCGGCGGACGGCGCGGTGATCCTGTGGACCCGCCCGGCGGCGGTCCGGATCACGGCGGCGGTCGGCGCGACGGCACTGGGCGGCTGGGCGCTCCTGACGGGCGGCTGGCTCTCGATCACCTCGCCGTGGAGCGGCGCACCGCTGCTCCTGGCGGCCGCGGCGCCGATCCTGTACGTGGCCCGGCGCCTGCCCGCCCTCGCGGTGGCGGCCTCGGCCGTCGCCGGCCTGGCGGTGGTCGCGGCGGCGGGCGGCCTGCTCCGCCCGGCCGTCCCGACGGACTGGACCGTGCCGGTGTACGTCCTGTGCGGACTGGCGCTGGCGTCGGTGTGGCGCCTGAGCGCCGCCACGACCGGGGGCGGAGCCGCCGAGGAGGCCGGGAGGCGCCTCCCGGC
>NZ_LIPQ01000519.1 GCF_001418135.1 Streptomyces aureus | reverse complement strand
GTGCGGACCCTGGCGGCCCGCCGGGCCGCCAGGGTCCGCACCGCCCGCTCCGGCTCGGGGTGGACGACGGAGAGGGAGGCGAGGTCGGCGCGGAGCGGATCGAGCGCGGTGTCCACCGCACCTGCCGTCGGCCCTGCCTTCCCCGGCCGCCCGGTCGAGGCGTCGGTGAGCAGTCCCGCCGATTCGAGCCGCCCGAGCAGCGCGTCGAGGCGTCCGTGCGGCAGGCCGAGGGTCCTCGCCTCGGCCCGGAGCAGCTCGGTGCCGCGACTGCCGTCGAGCAGCCCGAGCAGGGTCCCCGTCCCCTGGTCGACCTGATCGAGCACCACCGCGTGCGCGGGAGTCACCCCGAACTGCACGCTGCGAAGACTCCGCCACGCGCGCCGCAGCGCCGGTTTCACCACCGGATGCATTTCCCCCGCCCCGCATTCATGATCGACAGCTTCATGATCGACAACGGCCTTTCGCCGTCAGGGTCGAGAATGCCCCGGTGCCGTGACGGTCGCCGAAAGTTGTCCACAGGCGAGGGGATTAGTCATTCGAATCGTGCGGGGTGTGAGCGGATCGTTGCCGAAACCACTCCGGAGGCGGGACTTCTCCCGCTGACAGCGGGTAACGTCGGGGCCGTGCCCGCCGACCCACAGCGCAGCGTGACCGACAAGCCGCACCGCGGTGCGGGGACGAGTGCGGTCGAGGTCCGCAGAAGCCCGCGACGGAGCAGGACCGTCTCGGCCTACCGCGAGGGCGACCGGACCGTCGTGCTCATCCCGGCCCGGATGTCCGAGGCCGAGGAGCGCCGCTGGGTCGGCGTGATGCTGGACAAACTCGCCGCCCAGGAGAGCCGCAGCGTCCTCGGGGACCGCGAGCTGACCGAGCGGTCCCTGCGGCTGTCCGAGCAGTACTTCGACGGCCGGGCCCGCCCCAGCTCCGTGCGCTGGGTCACCAACCAGAACACCCGCTGGGGCTCCTGCACCCCCTCCGAGGGCAGCATCCGGCTCTCCCACCGGCTCCAGGGCATGCCCGAGTACGTCGTCGACTACGTCCTCCTGCACGAGCTGGCCCATCTGCTCGTCCCCGGACACGGCCCCGGGTTCTGGCGGCTCCTGGAGGCGTATCCCCGCACCGAGCGGGCCCGGGGCTACCTGGAGGGCGTCGTCGCCGCGGATCGCCTTCCGCACCTCCCCGGTGATCGCGAGGAGTGACTCCCTCCGCTCGCGAGGAGACCTCCGTCCGCTCGCGAGGAGTGACCCCGTCCGCTTGCGGGGAGTGATCCCGGAGGCACGTGGGCGTGACCGGGGTTTCCCGATTCCGTACCGAAAACGACCTGCGCTGTCTCAATGTCGCACTCAGCGGCTAGCCTGGCGCGAGCATTCGCCATTCGGGATGGGGGACGGTCGTTACGCATGGCCAGGGAATTCCAACGCGGCCACAAGGCCAAGATCAGTGATCTCACCGCGGGTACCGATCTGTACATCGGTGTGCAGATCGCGGCACCCGGACTGACCTTCGACATCAGCTGTTTCGGACTCGACGCGGACGAGCGGCTCTCCGACGACCGCTACTTCGTCTTCTTCAACCAGCCGAAGACGCCCGAGGAGTCCGTCCAGCTGCTCGGGGCGCAGTCCGGTGACACCGAGTCCTTCCGCGTGACTCTCGACCGTATCCCCGCCAACATCCACAAGCTGTCGTTCACCGCGACCATCGACGGCGCCGGCCAGATGTCGCAGATCGGCCCCGGTCACCTGCGGATCGTGGCGGGCGGCGAGGAGGTCGCCCGGTACGCCTTCACCGGCGCGGAGTTCACCACCGAGCGCGCGGTGATGCTCGGCGACTTCTACCTCAAGGACGTGTGGCGGTTCGCCGCCGTCGGCCAGGGCTTCGACGGTGGCCTCGACGCGCTCCTGCGGAACTTCGGCGGCGAGGTCGCCGAGGAGGAGCCCGCCGCCCAGCAGCAGGCCGCGCCCGGCTTCGCCCCGCCGCCG
>NZ_LIPQ01000518.1 GCF_001418135.1 Streptomyces aureus | reverse complement strand
ACCGAGGACCGGCCCGGTCTCCCCCGCACCCGCCGCCGCCAGGGCGTCGGTCTCATCTCCCCGGCGCCCCCGTGCTCGCCCGCTCCGTCAGGGTCGTGGGGACGAGTCGTACCCCCGTGACCGTCTCGCCGCGCAGCTCCCGCAGCACCGCGTCCACGCACAACTCCCCCACCCGCGCGAAGTCCTGGCGCACGGTCGTCAGCGGCGGGATGAAGGAGGCCGCCTCCGCGATGTCGTCGAAGCCGACGACGCTCACGTCCTCGGGCACCCGCCTGCCCCGCTCGTGGAAGGCTCTGAGCACGCCGAGGGCCATCTGGTCGTTGGCCACGAACACCGCACCGCAGCCGGGTTCGTCGGCGAGCCGGAGCCCCGCCTCGTAACCGGACTCGGGCGTCCAGTCCCCGCGCAGGAGGGGCGGCACCTTCCGCCCCTCCTCACGCAGGACCGCCTCCCAGGCCTCCGCACGACGGCCGGCCGCGAAGGACTCCTCGGGGCCCGCGACGTGCCAGACCGTGGTGTGCCCGAGGTCGAGCAGGTGCCGCACCGCGGTGCGGGCGCCCTGCCGCTGGTCCGTGTCCACGACGGGGAAGCGGCCGGTGGCGTCGGAGTCCACGACCACCACCTTGACGTGCGGGGGAAGGGTGAGCGACGCGGTGTCGAGGAGGTGGACCTCCATGATGAGCACGACGGCGTCGACGGCCAGTTCGTCGAGCCGGGTGAACGCGCCCCTGACGTTGTCCTGGGTGGGCGCGTCGAGCGGGATGAGGGTGACCGCGTAGCCCGCGCGGGAGGCCGATCCGGCGATGGCCTCCAGGGTGCGGACGTTGCCGGTGCTGGAGAGGCCCATGGTGATGACGCCGATGGCCCGGAACTCGCCGCGCTTGAGGGCGCGGGCCGCGCTGTTGGGCCGGTAGCCCAGCTCCTTCATGGCGTCGAGGACCTTCGCGCGGGTGCTCTCGACGACGGCCGCGTCACCGTTGGAGACGCGTGAGACCGTCTGCGAGGAGACCCCCGCGAGCTGGGCGACGTCCGCCATGGAGACCCGGCGCGGCCTGCCGCGCGCTCCTCGCGGGCCGTCGCCGTCGGCCGTCGCCGAGCCGCCTGCCGTGTTCTTCTCCGCCACCCGAATCCCTCTCATTCACCACTGCTTCGCGCTTGACGCCCCCCAGCGGGAGTGTCACCATCACGCTACCGATGATTACGTAAACATTTCTCGTCGGCCAGCCCACGCGGGGCCGATTCACGGCCGCCAGGCCCTCTCGCCTCGCCCACGCCAGAGCTCACACATCGCTCATGTCGCACATCGTCTTCACCACCGTGCTCACCCTCATCTTCACTACTGTCCCCACCCTCACTTCACCACCGTCTCCGC
>NZ_LIPQ01000517.1 GCF_001418135.1 Streptomyces aureus | reverse complement strand
ACTTCGGCAGGCCCAGCGTCGCATCCGAGACGAAGTTCAGGACGATCTCCCGGCCAACCGGCGCGATCCGCGCCGGTGTCACCAGCCGCAGGACCTCCTGCACCGACGGCGAGAGATGCCGTGCGTCCCCTACCAGGTCGCTCACACCCCTACAGCGACCCGGAACCCGAACCGTTTCTGATCAATAGACGTCCTTCACGAACACGATGCCGTCGACGTCGGCGAGGTGCGCCGGGTCGAGCGGCGCGTAACCGAACCAGGGGGACACGCGCGGCGCGGGCGGGGAGTCGCCGAAGGTGGCGGCCAGACCGCGGGCGTCGACGACCGAGCACTCCTCCGGGCCCGCGTACAGGAGTCCTTCGACGGTGTCCTGCGGCGGGATGTCGATTCCCTGGTGCCGGATCGTTCCCAGTGCCGTCGCCAGGAAGGCGTACCCCTCGCCCAGTTGGGCGCTCACGATCGCGCCCGCGCTCCACCACTCGACCGGCAGGCCGCCCATCCGCATCGAGCTCTTGTGCCGCTGGAGATGGCCGTTGTGGGCGTGGACCAGTACCGGGGCCCGGCCCACGCGGGCCGCGCGGCCGACGGCCCCCGGAGCGGCGGCGTCACCGTCGGCACCCGCGACCGCCAGGAGGTTGTCGGCCATCATCCGGTCCCGCAGGCTCACCAGCCGCGTCATGCGGCTCGGCGAGGTGTCGGCCATCCAGTAGTGGTAGCGGAGGAGGCCGGTGGCCGTGCGGCCGTACAGGCGCGCCCGGTCCCAGTCGTCCCGCGAACTCGTCGCGATCAGGTGCGGCGCCCGGGCATCCAGCAGCGCCACCAGGTCGTCGGCGAGCAGCCGCAGCTCCGTGGCCTCGGCCGACCGGCCCGCGGACCGGGACGGGTCCGTCATCGCGGCGGGGTTCGTCCACCGCTCGTCGGGGCCGAGCAGGCGGTCGAGTGTGTCCATGGTGCAGGTGGAGTGGAGCAGCTCCGCGTCCACCCGGGTGGAGAGGTAGCCGTGGAGTGCGGTGAGGGCCTCCCGGGGGCTCTCGGCGCCGGTGATCTCCAGCGGTCCGTCGAAGCCCGCGAAGCGGATCCGGTCGGCCGCCGGGCGGCCGTCGTTGAAGGCGCGCATCCAGCGGACGAGCTCGCGGTTGGCGGCCGACGCGCCCCAACCGTGGCTGAATCCCCGCTCCATGACCCGGTCGAGGGTGCCGGCGCCCGTGGTGACGTAGTCGTCCACGAGCAGACCCCGCATGCAGTCGCTCTCGATCGTGATCGTCCGGTAGCCCTCCTCCTCGACGAGCCGCCGGAACAGTTCGTTGCGTACGCCGAGAAGCGCGTCCACGCCGTGCGTGGGCTCTCCCAGGGCGAGCAGCCGCGGCCTGCCCCGGAGCAGGCCCATGACAGCGGCGGGCTCGACGGCATGGGTGACGTCCTTGATGTCGGTAGCCATGCCTTCAACGGTATCGTTGAACACCCGGTTGAAACTTCTGCGCGAAATCGACGGAGCCATGGGACGAAACCTTCAAAGTGCCGGACAGCTTCGGCCTGTCGACCTGGCGCGCGAGCACGGTCTGTCCACACAGGCGATCCGGAACTACGAGGAGGCCGGCGCCCTTCCGGCCGCCGCCCGCACGCCCTCCGGATACCGCGGCTACACCTCGCTGCACGCGGGCGCGCTCCGCGCCTTCCTCGCCCTGCTGCCCGGCCACGGCCACCGGACGGCGACGGCGATCATGCGGGCGGTGAACGAGGACGCGGCCGAGGAGGCGTTCCGTCTCGTCGACGAGAGCCACGCCCAGCTCCTCGACGACCGCCGGACCCTCCGGGCCGTGGAGAACGCCCTCCGCGACCTGGAGCCCGTCACCCCCGCGACCGAGCCGGGTGGCACACGCCCCGCGCCCCGAGCAACGTTCATCGGGCCCCTCGCGGAGCGGCTCGGCATCAGGCCCGCGACGCTGCGCGCCTGGGAACGCGCCGGGCTGGTGCGCCCCCGCCGCGATCCGCTCACCGGGTACCGCGTCTACGAGGAGGCCGACGTCCGGGACGCCCGCCTTGTCCACCAACTCAGGCGTGGCGGCTACCTGCTGGAGCAGATCGCCCCGCTGATCACCCAGGTGCGGGCGGCCGGTGGTCTCGAACCGCTGGAGGCCGCGCTCGGCGACTGGCGCGACCGGCTGTCCACACGCGGCCGGGCGATGCTGGCCGGGGCCGCCGCCCTGGAGACGTACCTGCGCGAGCGCGAGCGCGACTGAGACCCGGCGGCCCGGGACCGAGGACCGCTACCGCGCGGGCAGCGTGACCTTCGACGTGAGCAACGCGGTGGGGACGGCGCCGCTGGTGAGGGACCCGGGATCGCTGCTGATGCGACCCGGTGCGGGCTCCGCGCCCGGAAACGACGAAGTGGTGGCCGAGATCGCTCTCGACCACCACTTCGTACGACGAACCGTCGTGTCCGAGGGGGGACTTGAACCCCCACGCCCGATAAAGGGCACTAGCACCTCAAGCTAGCGCGTCTGCCATTCCGCCACCCGGACAAGGTGTGCGTCGCGGTGAGGGATGATCACTCGCGGCGACAAGATGAATATATCAGGGCTCTGACCTGCACTTCACCTCCGTTTGCCGGTGGAGCCCCACCCCTGATCGCGGCGCCGGGACCACGGGGGCGTTCGCCTACCGCGTCCGCCACCGCGGTCATGCGCAGCCGACCGCGCCGGAGGAGTTCGTCCGCGCGCTGCCCACGCAACACCACGGCCTGTTCGTGCGCGGCGCGACGGACGGTGGCACCGCTGCTGGGCCCGGTCCCGGATCCCCCGCCCTCAGCCGCCCGCGAGTTCTCCGCTGAGCCTGCCGTGCAGCGCCGCGCTCGGGTCGTTCAGGCCGGTGATCTCGACGGTCTTGCCGCGCTGCGCGTACTTCGTCTCGATCGCGTCGAGGACCGCGACCGACGAGGCGTCCCAGACGTGGGCCGCCGAGAGGTCGATGACGACCCGGTCGGGGTCCGTGGCGTACGCGAACCGGCCCACGAGTTCGTTGGCCGACGCGAAGAACAGCGCGCCTGTGACCCGGTAGACGACAGTCGTGCCGTCGGGTTCGGTCACGGCGCTCAGCTCGGCGTGGTGGGCCACCCGCCTGGCGAAAATGATCATGGCGATGACCGAGCCGGCTACCACCCCGACGGCGAGGTTGTGGGTGGCGACCACGCACACGACGGTGATCACCATGACGGCGATCTCCCCGACGGGCATGCGCCTGAGGGTCGCCGGAGCGATCGAGTGCCAGTCGAAGGTCGCGAAACACACCATCACCATGACGGCCACCAGGGCGGCCATGGGGATGTCGGAGACGACCGGCCCGAAGACGACGCAGAGCACCATCAGGAAGGCACCCGCGAGGAAGGTGGACAGCCGGGTCCTGGCGCCGGACACCTTCACGTTGATCATTGTCTGACCGATCATGGCGCAGCCGCCCATGCCGCCGAAGAAGCCGGTGACGATGTTGGCGATGCCCTGACCGATGGACTCACGGGTCTTGTCGGAGCGGGTGTCGGTGAGGTCGTCGACGAGCTTGGCGGTCATCAGGGACTCCATCAGGCCGACGAGCGCCATGGCGAAGGCGTACGGCGCGATCGTCGTCAGCGTGTCCGGGGTGAACGGCACGTCGGGCAGGCCGGGCGTCGGCAGCGAGGACGGCAGCTCACCCTTGTCCCCGACGGTGGGTACGGCGATCCCGGCGGCCACGGTCACCGCGGTGAGGATCACGATGGACACCAGGGGCGCGGGGACGACCGTGGTGGCCTTCGGGAGGAACACCAGGAGCAGCAGCCCGGCCGCCAGGAGCGGATAGACGGCCCAGGGGACGTTCCGCAGCTCGGACACCTGGGTCATGAAGATCAGGACGGCCAGCGCGTTCACGAACCCGACCATCACCGAGCGCGGGATGAACCGCATCAGCCTCCCCACCCCGAGGGCACCCATGATCACCTGGATGACGCCGGCGAGGATGACCGCGGCGATCAGGTACCCGAGCCCGTGCTCACGGTTGAGCGGTGCGATGACGAGCGCGACGGCGCCGGTCGCGGCGGAGATCATCGCCCGGCGTCCGCCGACGATCGCGATGGTCACGGCCATGGTGAAGGACGCGAACAGGCCGATCGCGGGGTCGACCCCGGCGATGATCGAGAAGGAGATCGCCTCGGGGATCAGCGCGAGGGCGACGACCAGACCGGCCAGCACCTCGGTGCGCCAGACCTTGGGATCGTTCAGCCAGTCGGGACGCAGACGCGCGAAGGGAACACGTGCGGGGAGAGAGGACAAAGGACGAGGAACCTGTCACGCGTGGGCACGCCCCGCGGCGGACGGGGCCGGGGCATGTGCGGATCTGCGCCGGGGGCGCCGTCGGCCCCGACATGACAACGGCGGGGCAGCAGCCTGCCGCCCTCGCCGTCGGCAACCCTACCGGGGCCGGTCGCGGGGACGACCTGCTCGCAGAGCGCCGCACGCCCGGCCGGGTCGCGCGCGGGCCTGCGCGCCCAGGCCGGCTCGCACCGCACGGGGGCCCTGCCCGCCCCGGGTCTGCATGCCCAGGCCTTCGCACCGCCCCGGGCCTGCACGCCCAGGCCGGGGCGCGCACCCTCGGCCTCGTCAGATTCTCGACCGGCACGCCGTCGCGTTCCGGCCGGGGCCGGGGCGAGCATGCCCCGGCCCCGGCCGACGGGACCTTACGGCGCCATCTCGTACGTGCCGGACAGCGCCTCGACGCGCTGCCAGACCCGGCCCGAGCGGGCCTCGTCGACGACCGGGCGCCGGACGGCTCCCAGGGCCCACGCCTGCTGCTGCTCGCTGGCGGAGTCCTTGCCGTGCAGCTCGATCGCGTGGGCGGAGAAGTCCCGTACGAGCACGGCGAACAGCTCGTCGAGGACGTCCTCGTCGAGTTCCGTCAGACGGGCCTGCTCCAGGACCAGCTGGCCGTGGACGACGAGCGCGAAGAGCTGGCCGACGGCGAGCAGGAGGTCGAGGTCGCGGCTCTGCTCCTCGTCCGGCGCGGCGGTGCGGACGAACTCGCAGAGGGCATCGGCCTGCTCTCGGAACCGGGCGACGTTCGGCACTCCGGCGTACGTGTCGTAGGCGGGGCGCCAGTCGTGGAAGCGGACGGAGCCCAGGCCGCGGGCCGGTCCCTGCCGGAAGAGGAAGGTGTCGTCGGCCGCGTCCAGCCGGGTCGGTACGGGCTCGTAGTCGGCCGGCGCGAGGAGGTGGTTGCGCATGAACTTCAGGATCAGCGCCAGGTTGACGTGGACCGTGCCCTCCAGCTTCGGCAGGCCGCGGATCTCGACGGCCGCCTGGGCGAAGTAGTTGTCCTTCTCGAAGCCCTTGGCGGCGATGACGTCCCACATGAGGTCGATGACCTTCTCGCCCTCCGTGGTCACCTTCATCTTCGTCATCGGGTTGAAGAGGAGGTAGCGGCGGTCGTCGGGTCCGGCGGAGCGGAAGTAGTCGACGGCGCGGTCGCTGAACAGCTTCATGCCGACGAGACGGACGTACGCGTCGGCCAGCTCGCGCCGCACGTGCGGGAAGGCGGTGACGGGGCGGCCGTAGAGGATGCGGTTCTGGGCGTGGGTGACGGCCTCGTACATCGCGTGCTCGCAGATGCCGATCGAGGCGGTGCACAGGTTGAACTTGCCGACGTTGACGGTGTTGAGGGCGGCGTCGAAGGCGGCGCGGCCGGTGTGCAGGACGTCCTCGGCGGCGACCGGGTAGTCCTCCAGACGGAACTCGCTGACGAACTTCGAGGAGTCGACGACGTTCTTGACGAGGTGGTACGCCGGGTGGCGGCTGTCGGCGGCGAAGAAGACGTAGCCGTCGGGGCCCTCGACGTCGGTGCGGCGGCCGAAGACGGAGACGAGTCCGGCGGCGTTGCCGTTGCCGATGTAGTACTTGGAACCGGTGGCGCGGAAGCCGCCGTCGGCCTCGGGCTCCAGGAGCATGTCGGTGGAGTAGATGTCGGCGCCGTGGGACTTCTCGGAGAGACCGAACGCGAACACCTCTCCCTCGGCGAGGAGTTCGGCGGCACGGGCGCGGGCGGCGGCGTTGTCGCTCTGCCAGACCGGGCCGAGGCCGAGGATGGTGACCTGCCAGGCGTACCAGTAGTCGAGTCCGTAGAAGCCGAGGATCTCGTTGAGGGCGGCGATGCGGGCGGTGTCCCAGCGCTTGTCCTGCCCGCCCCCGGAGGCGTCGGTCCCGGCCTCGGCGGACGGCGTCAGGAAGGTCTCGAACAGGCCTTCCTTGGCGGAGAAGGCGAGGAAGTCGCCCAGCCAGGCCCGCGTGCGGTAGTCCTCGATGATCCGGCGCTTGCCGCGCGCCTCGAACCAGTCGACGGTGGCGCGGAGCAGCCGCCGGGTCTCGGGGTCGAAGTGCGCCGGGTCGTAGGTGTGCGGGTTGAACAGCAGCGAGTCGGCCATGGGCTCCGTCTTTCGGTCCGGTGGGGTGCGGTGGAGGGTGTGGAGTGCGGTGGTCGGGCGGCTCGGGGGCGCGCCTCAGCGCGCGGCGGCGAGCCGGTGGAGGGTGGCGAGGACGTCGTCGAGCCAGGCGAGCGTCATCCGCTCGTACGCGATACCGCCGCGCAGTACGACGTGCTGGAGCTCCCGGCCGGCGTCGAGCGGGCCGGAGGGGGCGGGCGTCTCCTCGCCCGGGTCTGATCCCGCACCCTGCCCCTGCCCCGATCCCCGCCCGGGTCCCGGGAAGTCGCGCTCCTCGCCGGCGAGGTAGTGGGCGAGGCGCTCGGTGTGCGCGCGCCGGTGCCGCTCGACCTCGTGGATCAGCGCGGCCGGGTCGTCGAAGGCCGCGCCCCGGATCTTCACGGCCAGGTCGTGCCGGATGCTCTCGGGCTCGATGGGTTCGTGGATCCAGCTGGACAGCACGGCCTGGCCCAGGTCCGCGACGGTGTACTCCTTCTTGTCCGGACGGCCGTGCTGCGGCACGTCCCGGACGTCGACCCAGCCGTCGCTCTCCATCCGCTTGAGCACGCGGTAGATCTGCTGATGGCTGGCGGTCCAGAAGTACCCGATGGACCGCTCGAAGCGCCGGGCCAGCTCGTAGCCGGATCCGGGCTTCTCAAGGAGGGACACGAGAATCGCGTGTTCGATCGCCACACCCGGAATCCTTCTATGCAACGAGTTGCATAGGCAAGCGCGACCGCCCCGGTGAGACGCGGCTCACCCGGTCGGCGCGGAGACACGCGCGAGGCGTACCGGGCGAGGTCCGCGCGACGGAGCATCGCCGGCCGGCTCGCCGTACGGTCCAGGCCGCGCAGGAGACGCGAGTCCCGCCTGCTTCGCGGACGCCCGCGAGCCGTGGCCCGGCGCCGGAAGGCGCGGCGACGCCGGCAGCGGGCCCGTACCCGCCGCCGTCGGGCTCACCTGCGGTCGGCGGCCTTGTCGAGTTCCTCGTCGAGGGCCATCGCGGCGGTGATGAGGGCGAGGTGGGTGAACGCCTGGGGGAAGTTGCCGAGTTGTTCGCCGGTGCGGCCGATCTCCTCGGCGAAGAGTCCGACGTGGTTGGCGTACGTGAGCATCTTGTCCATCGCGAAGCGGGCCTGGTCGAGACGGCCGGCCCGGGCGAGGGCCTCGACGTAGAGGAAGCTGCAGAGCGAGAACGTGCCCTCGGAGCCGCGCAGTCCGTCGGGGGACGCTTCGGGGTTGTAGCGGTAGACGAGGCTGTCGGTGACGAGTTCGCGGTCCATGGCGTCGAGCGTGGAGAGCCACGAGGGCGCCCTCGGCGAGATGAAGCCTACGAGCGGCATGAGCAGCAGGGACGCGTCGAGCACCTCGCTGTCGTAGTGCTGGACGAAGGCCTTGCGCTCCGGATTCCAGCCGCGTTCCATGACCTGGACCAGGATCGCGTCGCGCTGCGCGGTCCAGCGCGCGAGGTCGGCGGGGCGGGCGTACTCGTTGGCGAGACGGATGCCGCGGTCCAGGGCCACCCAGCACATCATCCGGCTGTACGTGAAGTGCTTGCGTCCGCCCCGCGTCTCCCAGATGCCCTCGTCGGGGCGGTCCCAGTTGTCGCAGAGCCAGTCGAGCAGCGCGGCGAACCCCTTCCACCCCTCGTAGCCGGCGAGTTCGGCCAGATCCGGTGAGTGGGTCATCGCGTAGGCGAACTCGCCGTAGATGTCGAGCTGGAGCTGGTCGGCGGCTCCGTTCCCGGCCCGTACGGGGTAGGAGTCGCGGTAGCCGGACAGATGCGGCAGGACCTCCTCGGGCAGCCGGGGGTCGCCGTCGACCCGGTACATGATCTGCATCGGCTCGGCGCCGGGCGGGCGCGCGGCGCGGCCGCGGCCGCCGAGCCAGCGGCGGAAGGCGTCGGCCTCCTCGATGTATCCGAGGTCGAGCAGGACGCGCACCGAGAACGACGCGTCACGGATCCAGGTGTAGCGGTAGTCCCAGTTCCGCTCGCCGCCGATCTGCTCGGGGAGCCCCATGGTGGGGGCGGCGATCGGGGCGCCGGTGGGGGCGTAGATG
>NZ_LIPQ01000516.1 GCF_001418135.1 Streptomyces aureus | reverse complement strand
GGAGGAGGAGGAGGAGGAGGACGAGGACGTCGTCTCCTCCTGCTCCGTCAGCACCCGCTGAACGGAGGGCTGCGTGCTGCGTGCTCCCGGTCGCGCGCTGGACGGGCTGCGCGGCAGCCTGCGCCGCGGAGCCGAGCCCGACAGCGCGCGCCGGGCGTTTGCCTCGGCCTCCCGATCGAAGCGGTCCGAGGGGTCGGAGACGCGCAGACCGGAGCCGTTGTCCGTGCCGGAGACCGGGCCCTGACGCTGCTGGATGACGTGTGTCAGCTCATGCGCGAGGGTGTGGCGGTCGCCGCCGCCGTCGCCGATGACGATGTGGTTGTCGGAGGTGTAGGCGCGGGCGCCGATCTCGGCTGCGGACGCGCGGGCGGCGCTGTCGTTGTGCACGCGTACGTCGGAGAAGTCGGCGCCGAGGCGGGACTCCATGTCGGGGCGGGTGCCGTCGTCGAGGGGGCTCCCAAGCTGCGCAGGACGCCGTGCGCGGCGGAACGCTGTACGGGGGCGGGCGCGGCGTCGGGGCTCTGCGCGTGGCCGCAGCCGGCGCCGTGCTGGTGCCGGGAGTCCTCGACCAGCCGGGAGTCGGCGGCGTTGCCGATCGTGCGCTGGAGGGCGAGGACCGTCTGCGGGGACAGGACACCGCCGACACCGGTAGGGGGACCGTGCCGCCGCGCGGCCCGTCGCGACGAGCGCCCGCCTCTGCCCTCTTCGCGGTCGACGGCTTCGGTGCGTCCTTGGCGTGCGTGGAAATCCCCCTGAAGGGCGCGGGGCGGGAACTTTCCTCCCTGTCCGGTCGACGGGGCCGTCGGGGCACAACGTCCGCCAGGGCAGCGTCCGACGGGCGAACGGGCAACCCGGACTCGGGTGGATCTTGATGATCTGAGCGTAGAGGGGGCGGGCTCTGCGCCCTCGCCGACGCCTGAGCTCCGACGCCGGCCACAGACCGGTCGGCCCCTACGGGCACGCGGGCGGCCACCCCACCTGTCAACGGCCGGCGTCGCGTCCCGGCGGTCCCCCTTCCGGCCGGCCGCAGAGCAGTGCGAGCCGCATCCGCAACGCCACCCCCGCCCGAGGGCTTCCGCTGCCGGAGGCGTGACGGGCCGCCTGCGCACCTCATTTTGAAACAGTCAGTCAGTACCCGCGGCCCCACCAGTACAGCGTCACCGCCGCTGCCAGCAGGAGACCAGCCCCGGCCAGGAACCTGGCGGCCCTCGGGCGCCGGCGCGGGTCCGAGAACGCCGAGAGGAGCAGGAGGGGGACCGATGGGGAGAAGACGAGCATCCCGACCCAGGAGCCGATCAGCGACCACGGCAGCAGCACCGCCGCGATGGTCCCGGTGGCCCACTGGAAGGCGGAGGGGCGGGCGTACAGGAACAGCGGTACCGCGGTCAGCATCGTGGTCGCGGCCACGAAGGGGAGTACGAAGAAGGGGTCGCCGGAGGCGATGACCGGCGTGAGCGGGGTGACCACGGCGCACGCGGCCAGGCCGACCTGCCACGGATGAACATTCTCGCGCGCGGTGATCCGCATGGCCGCCCTCAGAATCCGATGCCTTGAACGCGTTCAAACTACCGCAGCCGGTGCCGGACCAGACGTCGGGTCCGACGTGGACCCCTGTAGTCCTGCTCCGTTCGCAGCGGACCGGGGTGAGGGCTCCGCGCACGCGGACCGGCCGTGTCGAAGGGGAGGCCCGTCCCGCGGCCTGACGGTTTGCCGCTGGACAGCGTGCTGGAGCAGCATCTCAGCCAGGCGGACGGTAACGCTCGTGAACAGCCCCTCGTCATCCGCGGTCCGCAGCAGTGCCAGCGCCTCGTTCTGCCTGTCCAGGCTTTGCTAGACAGGAGGCCTCCAACTGCACCTGCATTGTCCGGCCCGCCGTATTGTGCGGAGGAATTGTCAAGACCTGTGGACAAAGAGTGGTTGGCTGTCGGCAGATGGATGGGCTTGAGTCTCCAGTAGGGGGAGACGCAAAGGTGGGGGCATGGACGGCGACACGCTTTACTCGATCGGCGAGCTCGCTCGGCGGACCGGCCTCACGGTCAAGACCATCCGGTTCTACTCCGATCGCGGAATCGTGGCGCCGACTGACCGCAGCCCGGCCGGCTACCGCCTTTACAACATAGATGCCGCTGCACGCCTGGACCTTGTGCGAACCCTGCGCGAACTGGGACTGGACCTTCCCACGATCCGGAAGGTCCTGGACCGGGAGCTCTCGTTTCCCGAGGTCGCCGCGGCGCACGCCGAAGCACTGGCAGTGCAGATCGGCACTTTGCGCCTGCGCCGCGCGGTGCTGACGGCGGTGGCCAAACGCGGGTCCACCCCTGAGGAGACGGATCTCATGCACAAGCTTGCCCAGCTTTCCGAGGACGAACGCCGACGTCTGATCGGCGATTTCCTCGATGCCGTCTTCGGCGGTCTTGACGCCGTCCCCGCATTCGTGGGGGTGATGCGCTCGATGACCCCCGAGCTGCCCGACAACCCGGAAGCGGAGCAGGTCCAGGCGTGGGTGGAATTGGCCGAAATGTCCAAGGATCCGGATTTTCGAGCCAGCGTGCGGCGGACGGCCGAGGATCAGGCAGCCGAGCAGGCCCGCAGCGGCACCACGGGCCCGCGCCGCGACATCGCCGCAACCGTCCGTGACCAGGCCGGCCCTGCCCTGACCGCCGGCATCGACCCGGCCTCACCCCAGGCCGATCCGATCGTCGCGGCGCTCACGGATCACTACGCGCACCTCCTCGGCCTCCCCGCCGACATCGAGCTTCGCCGCCGGCTGGCGACTCGCCTGGAGAGCGTGAACGACCCCCGCAGGGAGCGGTACCTCCAGCTGCTCGCAGTGGTCAACGGCTGGCCGGCCCCGGAGAGCCTGGCGCCGGTGTTCGACTGGTCCGTCCAGGCTCTGCGCGTCCGGACACAGCAATGACGGGGCGGCCGCAAGGCGGCATGGGCCGGACGCGGCTGGCGTCGGGTGAAAACGCCGCCGCATATGATCGGTTGGTGAATGCCCCCGTCATACTGCAGGCGGGAGCGACGCCGACTGCTCCCGCTCTCGTTCTTCGCCCCTGGCGGATGGAGGACGTTGCCGCACTGGTCGAGGTGAGCCGGGATCCCGCATTGCGCCAGTGGGCGAGCTCTGTCGTGGACAACGATGCTGACGGGGCACGGTGGGTGCAGGCCCAGCAGCGGGGCTGGGCAGCGGGGGACCGGTTCGGCTTCGCCGTCCTTGAGGTGCAACCCGGGTCAGTTCGCGACCAGTTGGTGGGCAACGTGGTCCTCAAGGAAGCCGCCCCCGGCAAACCGGCGGCGGAGGTGGGCTACTGGACCGCGGCGCACGCTCGCGGGCGGGGAGTGGCCCCCCGCGCTCTAGAGGTTCTCACCGGCTGGGCCTTCGACACCTTCGGGGCCGCCGGGCTGCAACGTCTCGAACTCCTTCATCAGGAGGACAACCTCGCGTCGTGCCGCGTTGCCCGGAAGAGCCGGTACGAGTTCGACAGAGTTCTGCCCGCAGCGCCCCCCAGCTTCCCTCTCGATGGCCATCTGCACATACGGCGCATGGATGTCTGAGGTCCACTCGACGTCGGTGGATCGGTTGAGGCCGCCTATGCGGCGAGGGTCTCGGGGCGCTCAACGAGGTGGCCGCGTTCGAAGTGGGCGCCAGCCCGGACCAGGGCGACGAGGTGGGGCGCGTTGACCGCGCGCCAGCGGGCCTGGGCGGATTCGATCAGCCTGAACACCATGCCCAGTGCGGCGGCTCGGCTACCGGCACCCTTGGTTACCTGGTCCGGAGCCGTACGGTGGCGAAGGTCGATTCGATGGGACTTGTGGTGCGCAAGCGGGCGTGGTCCTTGTCCTCGGCGTTATAGACGTCCTGGACAGCCCGCTTGGCGGCGAGTTGGGCCGACTTCCGTAGGGCGTCCAGAATGTTCGCAGTTTTGTGCACCCGACAGCGTTGTTCGCGGGTGGTGGGGAAGACCTCGGCCAGGGCCTTCCAAAAGCCCAGCGCGCGCGGAGCCGCATAGGTGAGGAAGACTCCGATCTGCGACTTCTCCGTCCGCCCCGCCGTTCCCGAGTACTGCCGCTGGACCCCGGCCGACCTGCCCCCTTCTTCGGGAATCCGGTGTCGTCGACGATCAGCACCGCTTCCCGGTCGCCGAGAGGCTCCACGACATACTCGCGAACATCGTCCAGGACCTTCTCCGCATCCCAGTCGATCCGGTTCAACAGCCGGTGGATCCGTTCCGGACCCGCATGCCCGGCCTCCTCCGCCAGCGTCCACCCGTTCTTCCGCTCCAGCGGAGCGATCAGGCCCCCCCCGCATATAGGCAAGTGCCGACTCACGCGGCTCCGACCTGGCAAAAACGGTGCACGAACCGCTCATGCAGAGTCTTCACCTCACCCGCCCACCCCCGGAC
>NZ_LIPQ01000515.1 GCF_001418135.1 Streptomyces aureus | reverse complement strand
GACCCGGGAGCCCGAGGCGTGAACCGCCCGTCCCGGACGACCCGGGAGCCCGAGGCGTGAACCGCCCGTCCCGGACGACCCGGGAGCCCACCGCGTGAACCTTCCGACCCAGACCCAGGAGACCGCCGTATGAAGCGCCAGCTCTACACCGCCGACCACGAGGCCTTCCGGGCCACCGTCCGCACCTTCCTGGAGAAGGAGGTGCTGCCCCACTACGAGCAGTGGGAGCGGGACGGCATCGTCTCCCGCGAGGTCTGGCTCGCCGCCGGACGGCAGGGGCTCCTCGGCATCGCCGTCGACGAGGAGTACGGGGGCGGCGGCAACCCCGACTTCCGCTACGCGTCCGTCCTCGCCGAGGAGTTCACCCGGGCCGGCACCCCCGGGCTCGCCATCGGCCTGCACAACGACATCATCGGCCCGTACCTCACCTCGCTCGGCACCGAGGAGCAGAAGCGGCGCTGGCTGCCCGGCTTCTGCTCCGGCGAGACCATCACCGCCATCGCCATGACGGAACCCGGTGCCGGCTCCGACCTCCAGGGCATCCGTACGACCGCCGAGGACCACGGCGACCACTGGATCCTCAACGGCTCCAAGACCTTCATCTCCAACGGAATCCTCGCCGACCTCGTGGTCGTCGTCGCCCGGACCACCCCGGAGGGCGGCGCCCACGGCCTCTCCCTCCTCGTCGTCGAGCGCGGCACGGAGGGCTTCGAGCGCGGCCGGAACCTCGACAAGATCGGCCAGAAGTCCCAGGACACCGCCGAACTGTTCTTCAACGACGTCCGCGTCCCCAAGGAGAACCTGCTCGGCGAGCTCAACGGCGCGTTCGTCCACCTGATGACCAACCTCGCCCAGGAACGGATGGCCATCGCCGTCGCCGGCATCGCCGCCGCCGAACACCTCCTGGAGATCACCACCACGTACGTCAAGGAGCGCGAGGCCTTCGGACGTCCGCTGTCCCGGCTCCAGCACATCCGCTTCGAGATCGCCGAGATGGCCACCGAGTGCGCCGTCACCCGCACGTTCGTCGACCGCTGCATCGAGGAGCACAGCGACCCGGACGGGGCCGGACTCGACGCCGTCCACGCCTCCATGGCCAAGTGGTGGGCGACCGAACTCCAGAAGCGGGTCGCCGATCGCTGTCTGCAACTGCACGGCGGGTACGGCTACATGAGCGAATTCCCGGTCGCGCGCGCCTACACCGACGGCCGGATCCAGACCATCTACGGCGGCACGACCGAGATCATGAAGGAGATCATCGGCCGTTCCCTCCTCGGCTGACGGCCCCCCTCCCGGTTCCCCTCCCCGTTCCACCCACCCTCATCGCCCTCATCGCGAAAGGCTTCCCGTGAGCACCGAAGCGTACGTGTACGACGCGATCCGCACCCCGCGCGGACGCGGCAAGGCCAGCGGCTCCCTGCACGGCACCAAGCCGATCGACCTGGTCGTCGGCCTCATCCGGGAGATCCAGACCCGGAACCCCGGCCTCGACCCGGCCACCATCGACGACATCGTCCTCGGCGTCGTCGGCCCCGTCGGCGACCAGGGATCCGACATCGCCCGGATCGCCGCCATCGCCGCCGGACTCCCCGACACCGTCGCCGGCGTCCAGGAGAACCGCTTCTGTGCCTCCGGTCTCGAAGCGGTCAACATGGCCGCGATGAAGATCCGCTCCGGCTGGGAGGACCTCGTCCTCGCCGGTGGCGTCGAGTCCATGTCCAGGGTGCCGATGGCCTCCGACGGCGGCGCCTGGTTCGCCGACCCGATGACCAACCTGGACACCAACTTCGTCCCGCAGGGCATCGGCGCCGACCTCATCGCCACCATCGAGGGCTTCACCCGCCGCGACGTCGACGAGTACGCCGCCCTCTCCCAGGAGCGGGCCGCGGCCGCCGTCAAGGACGGCCGCTTCGCCCGGTCGATCGTCCCCGTGAAGGACCGCGCGGGACTGACCGTCCTCGATCACGACGAGTTCCTGCGCCCCGGCACCACCGCCGACTCCCTCGCCCGGCTGAAGCCCTCCTTCGCCGACATCGGCGAGCTCGGCGGCTTCGACGCCGTCGCCCTGCAGAAGTACCACTGGATCGAGGAGATCGATCACGTCCACCACGCCGGCAACTCCTCCGGCATCGTCGACGGCGCCTCCCTCGTCGCCATCGGCTCGAAGGAGGCCGGCGAGCGGAACGGCCTGGCCCCGCGCGCGCGGATCGTCTCGGCCGCCGTCTCCGGCTCCGAGCCGACCATCATGCTGACCGGCCCCGCGCCGGCCGCCCGCAAGGCCCTCGCCAAGGCCGGTCTCACCATCGACGACATCGACCTGATCGAGATCAACGAGGCCTTCGCCGCCGTCGTCCTGCGATTCGTCAAGGACATGGGCATCACCCTGGACAAGGTCAACGTCAACGGCGGCGCCATCGCGCTCGGCCACCCGCTCGGCGCCACCGGCGCGATGATCCTCGGCACCCTCGTCGACGAGCTGGAACGGCAGGACAAGCGCTACGGCCTGGCCACCCTCTGCGTCGGCGGCGGCATGGGCATCGCCACCGTCGTCGAGCGCGTCTGACCGTCCCGTCCGAACCCCTCT
Source organism: Streptomyces aureus (assembly GCF_001418135.1). GTDB lineage: Bacteria > Actinomycetota > Actinomycetes > Streptomycetales > Streptomycetaceae > Streptomyces > Streptomyces aureus_A. Next base: position 13,050 of record NZ_LIPQ01000515.1, on the reverse strand, counting down.
TCACGGATCCACGGAGAAGCAGAGACATGAGCGAGAGCACCACCATCCGCTGGGAGCAGGACGCGACCGGGATCGTCACCCTCGTCCTCGACGACCCGAACCAGTCCGCCAACACCATGAACCAGGCCTTCCGGGCCTCGATCGTCGCGATCGCCGACCGCGTCGAGGCCGAGAAGGACGCCATCCGCGGCATCATCTACACCTCCGCGAAGAAGACCTTCTTCGCCGGCGGCGACCTCAAGGACATGGTCCAGGCGGGCCCCGAGCACGCCCAGGACATCTTCGACGGCGCCCTCGGGATCAAGAACGCGCTGCGCCGCATCGAGACCCTCGGCAAGCCCGTCGTCGCCGCGATCAACGGCGCCGCGCTCGGCGGCGGCTACGAGATCGCCCTCGCCGCCCACCACCGCGTGGCCCTCGACGCCCCCGGCTCCAAGATCGGCCTGCCCGAGGTCACCCTCGGCCTGCTGCCGGGCGGCGGCGGTGTCGCCCGCACCGTCCGCCTCATGGGCATCACCGACGCCCTGCTGAAGGTGCTGCTCCAGGGCACCCAGTACACGCCCCGGCGCGCCCTCGACAGCGGCCTCGTCCACGAGGTGGCCGCCACCCCCGAGGAGATGATGGCCAAGGCCATCGCGTTCATCGACGCCCATCCCGAGTCCCGGCAGCCCTGGGACGTCCCCGGCTACCGGATCCCCGGCGGCACCCCGTCGAACCCGAAGTTCGCCGCCAACCTCCCCGCCTTCCCCGCGAACCTGCGCAAGCAGCTCAACGGCGCGCCCTACCCGGCGCCGCGCAACATCATGGCCGCCGCCGTCGAGGGCTCCCAGGTCGACTTCGAGACGGCGCAGGTCATCGAGTCCCGCTACTTCACCGAGCTCGTCATCGGACAGACGGCGAAGAACATGATCCAGGCGTTCTTCTTCGACCTCCAGGCCGTCAACTCCGGCGCCAGCCGCCCGAAGGGGATCGAGCCCCGTCCGGTTCGCAAGGTCGCCGTCCTCGGCGCGGGCATGATGGGCGCCGGCATCGCGTACTCCTGCGCCCGGGCCGGCATCGAGGTCGTCCTCAAGGACGTCTCCGCCGAGTCCGCGGCGAAGGGCAAGGCCTACTCCGAGGCGCTCTGCGCCAAGGCGGTCGAGCGCGGCCGTACGACCCAGGAGAAGGCCGACGCCCTCCTCGCCCGGATCACCCCGACCGCGGAGGTCCGGGACCTGGCGGGCTGCGACGCGGTCATCGAGGCGGTCTTCGAGGACACGGCGCTCAAGCACAAGGTGTTCCAGGAGATCCAGGCCGTCGTCGAGCCCGACGCGCTGCTCTGCTCCAACACTTCCACCCTGCCGATCTCCGTCCTCGCCGAGGGCGTGGAGCGGCAGAGCGACTTCATCGGCCTGCACTTCTTCTCGCCCGTCGACAAGATGCCGCTCGTGGAGATCATCAAGGGCGGGCGGACCGGCGACGAGGCGCTCGCCCGCGCCTTCGACCTGGTACGGCAGATCAACAAGACGCCGATCGTCGTCAACGACTCGCGCGGCTTCTTCACCTCGCGGGTCATCGGCCACTTCATCAACGAGGGCGTCGCCATGGTCGGCGAGGGCATCGAGCCCGCCTCCGTCGAGCAGGCCGCCGCCCAGGCCGGCTACCCGGCCAAGGTCCTCTCCCTGATGGACGAGCTGACCCTGACCCTCCCGCGAAAGATCCGCAACGAGACGAAGCGGGCGATCGAGGAGGCCGGCGGGACCTGGACCAGCCACCCCGGCGAGGCCGTGATCGACCGCATGGTCGACGAGTTCGGGCGGCCCGGACGCAGCGGGGGCGCGGGCTTCTACGAGTACGGCGAGGACGGCAGGCGCGGGAAGCTCTGGCCCGGCCTGCGCGAGCACTTCGCCAGGCCCGGGTACGAGATCCCGTTCCGCGACATGCAGGAGCGGATGTTGTTCTCCGAGGCGCTGGACACCGTCCGGCTCCTGGAGGAGGGCGTCCTCACCTCGGTCGCCGACGCCAACATCGGCTCCATCATGGGCATCGGCTTCCCGGCCTGGACGGGCGGCGTGCTCCAGTACATCAACGGATACGAGGGCGGGGTCGCGGGCTTCGCCGCCCGTGCCCGCGAGCTGGCCGAGACCTACGGCGAGCGGTTCACCCCGCCCGCGCTCCTGGTGGAGAAGGCCGAGCGGGGAGAGGTCTTCACCGACGCGTGACGGCCACCCGGGGCCGGCGCACGGCCGGCCCCCTCACCGACGCGGTGACGGCCACCCGGGGCCGGTGTACGGCCGGCCCCCTCACCGACGCCTGAACGCCGTCCGCAGCTCCTCGCTCAGCGAACGCTGGAAGGCCGTGAGGAGCGCCTGGACCACCATCGGCTGCATGTGCGCCGAGAGCGACCGCATCGCGCTCACGTGGTCCGGGTCCTCCCCGCTCTCCCGGTACGGGCTCCACACCTCGTCCCGGAAGAGCCGGGAGAGCTCCTGCGCGGCGGCGCGCGCGTGCTCCAGGAGGACGGTGCGGGAGGCGAGGATCGTCTCGTGCTCGATGGGCACGTCGAGCAGCTCGACGCCGAGCCGCAGCAGGGACCCGTCGAGCCGGAAGGTGTCGTCGTCGGCGGTCCGGTCGAGCACGCCCATCGCGGCCAGCCGGTCCACGTCCCGCTCGGTCAGCTCCCGCCCGGCCCGCCGCTCCAGCTCGCGCCGGGTGATGGACTCGGCGGACTCCGGCGCCCAGGAGGCCACCAGGGCCCGGTGGATCGCCAGGTCCTGCGCGCTGAGGTCGGGCGGCAGCTGCTCCAGGTACCGCTCGATGGCGGCCAGCGTCATCCCCTGCCGCTGGAGCTCCTCGATGAGCGCGAGCCGTGACAGATGGCCCTGCCCGTAGTGCCCGACCCGCCGCGCCCCGATGACGGGCGGCGGAAGAAGCCCGCGGGTCCCGTAGAACCGCACGGTCCGCACCGTGACGCCGGCCCGTGCGGCCAGCTCGTCGACGGTGTAGCTGGGCCCGCCCTCCTCGTCGCTCCCGACGCCCATCCGAGGTGCCTCGCTTCCGATCCACAGCCGAATCCGGCCGCTGAGGCCGACCGGAACAGTATTGCTGTCTCACCAGAGCTGTAAAAGACCATGCGCGGTTCCCGGGCGGTCCCGCCGACTCCGGTCGTGGCCTCGCGAGATGACCGCGACCTTCGACGAGGCCGTCCGCGCCCGTCTGCGAGCGCTCCTCGTCCGCTCCGTCGGCGCGGTGTTCTCCGCCGGAGCGGACGAGGTCAGACCCGTGGGCGCGTTGTCAGTGCGGCGCCGTAGCGTGATCGTCATGAACGGGATCACGTACGTCCGGGGGGACGCGACCGCGCCGCACGGCAAGGGCGTCAAGATCGTCGCGCATGTCTGCAACGATCTCGGAGGCTGGGGCAAGGGCTTCGTCCTGGCGATCTCACGCCGCTGGGGCGAGCCGGAGACGGCCTACCGCCGGTGGCACCGCGAGCGCGCGCACAACGACTTCGGCCTCGGCGCCGCGCAGTTCGTCCAGGTCGAGCCGTACGTCTGGGTGGCCAACCTGGTGGGCCAGCGGGGGATGCGCACCGGGCGCAGCACCGGCGTGCCCGTGCGGTACGAGGCGATCGACGCCGCCCTCGGACGGCTCGCCGACAAGGCGGCCGCCCTGGGGGCCTCCGTGCACATGCCGCGGATCGGCTGCGGGCTCGCGGGAGGCTCCTGGCAGCGGGTCGAGCCCCTCGTGCTCCGGCGGCTCGTGGAGCGGGGGATACCGGTCACCGTGTACGACTTCGGCGCGTAACGGGCGGCGGGCCGGGCCGTCGTGGGGAATGTCGGTCCCGGCGGCTAGAGTCTGCGCCTGTCCGAACTGGGGGAACGGGAACAGGGGAGTCAGATGTACACGCAACTCAGGGAGACGGCCGACGAGTTGGCCGGCGTCCTGTGGCGGGAGCACACCGTCTACCGGGAGCGGGGCGGCGGTGTGGTGATCCGGGGCGAGCATGTGCGCCGCTGGATAAGCCTCGGTCCCACCGGGGGCAAGGACCAGGCGCTGCTCCGTGCCGGGCGGCTCCTCGACGGGGGCACCACCGCCCCCGCCCGTACCGAGGTGGTCGTGGACCTGAAGGCCGGGACCGCCGAGCTCGCGGCGGTCTGCCGGCGGATGCTCGCCGAGGTCGCCGCCGTGGCCGAGCCCGCCCCGGCGCAGGCGAGGCGTGCGGGGCGGACGTCCGAGTCGGGGGAGCCGGGAAAGCCGGGCAAGCAGAGAAGGCCGGGCCGCGCGGCGCGTGCCGCCCGACCCGGCCGGCCCCGCGGGGAGCGGCACACGAGCCTGGGTTCCTTCGTCGTGCTGCTCTGTGTCGCCGGGGTCCTCGGTGCCTGGCTCTACAGCCTCTTCGGCGGCGGATACGGGTACTGACGCCCCGCGCCCTCCGTCTGCCGGTCGGCTCAGAAGCCGGTGACCGGGTAGTGGTCGGAGAGGTTGGTGTACGTGTAGCTCGTGCCCCAGCTGGAGACGGTCCACGGGGCGCTCTTCTCCAGGACCACGTGGTTGGTCCAGTTCGCGGGCCGGGCGTTCCCCGAGCGGTAGAGGACGTGGTCGAGGTCCTCGCGCGGGTCGTCCGGGTAGCGCTCGGAGGCGATCGAGTTCAGGTCGGTGTCGAAGGAGTAGGGGTGGCCGGTGCGGGCGTCGGCCCCCGCAAGGCCCGCGTCGGCGAGCATCGTGCCGTACTCGGGCGTGTGCGAGTCGACGTTCATGTCACCGGCGACGATCACCTGCTCGTTCGCCGGGATGTTCTTGGCGTCGAGAAAGGCGTCGATCGCCTTGAACTGCCGGCTGCGCATCTGCGCCGCCTCGCCCGCCGAGCAGCCGGGGTCGGTGGACTGGGCATGGGTGCCGACGACGTGGACCCTGCTGCCGTTCACGTCGAGCACGGCGTACGCGAAGCCCTTGTTCGACCACCAGTCGGCGCCGCAGGCGTCCTTGTAGACGTGCTGCTCCTTGCGGATGATCGGCCACTTGCTGAGGATCGTCACCCCGCCGTCCTCGGGGGTGGTCGAGGAGTAGGAGCCGCCGGTGGCGTCCCAGCCGCTCTTGCTGCGGCCCACGACCGGGGTCTGGTACGGGTACTGGCCGGCGGAGTTCGCCTTGAGGGCGTCCGAGGCGGAGTTGTCGAAGGCCTCCTGGATCACGACGACGTCCTGACCCTGGTACCAGGGGGCGGCGGGGATCGCCTCGGCCCGGTGGTCCTGGCCCCAGTTCGGGTAGAGCGACTTCGAGAAGAGGAAGGCGTTGTACGTGAGCACCTTCAGCCGCGGGGCCTCGGCGGCCGCCCCCGCGGAGGCGGCGGTCGCGCCCGGAGCGGTCGCGGCCAGGGTGGCCGCGGCGAGAGCCAGGGACAGGGCGGCGCCAGGGGCGCGGCGGAGCGCGGCGAACGACACAGGAACTCCCATGAGGGTGTGGGGGGTTGTGCTGGCGCGGCACATACAATCAGCCAGGGTTACCTTCCGGTAGCCTCTGGATGCCGGGAATCTGGCCAGGCCCGCACGAACGCGACAACTCTCGCCGGGTAGCCCGAATTGTCGCTTTTTCTAGCAGGTAGAATGCGCGCATGACCCTCGCTTCGAACTCGACTGTCTTCAAGATGGACCTCGGTCCGCTCAACCCTGTCTGGGCGGAGCTCATCCTCGGCCTGGTGCTGTTCGCCCTCACCTTCCTCATCCTGGCGAAGGGCATCCTGCCGAAGATCCGGCGCACCCTCGACGAGCGTGAGGACGCCATCGACGGCGGTACCGAGCGCGCCGACGACCTGCGCTCCGAGGCCACGCAGATCCGCGAGCAGTACGAGGCCGAGCTGGCCGAGGCGCGCCACGAGGCCGCCCGTATCCGCGCCAAGGCCGTCGAGGAGGGTTCGGTCGCCATCGCCGCCGCCCGCGCCGAGGGCAACGCCGAGCGCGAGTCGATCATCGCCGCCGGTTCCGCCAAGATCGCCGAGGAGCGCGCCGCCGCCGAGCGCGAGCTCAACGCCGATGTCGACGCCTGGGCCCACGCCCTCGCCGCCCGTATCGTCGGCGAGCCGGTCGGCGCCGACCGCGGCTGACCCGTACTCCCCGGAAGGGGCCGTCACCAGGGGCCGAAACGCCCGGGTGACGGCCCCTTCGTCGTGGGTGCAGCCTGGAGTGTGAGGAGAGAGCCCATGGAGCATGTGACGTCAGGCGATCAGGACCCCGGCGGCGGCGATCCGGTGCCGCCGCCCGTCGGCGGCGTGCTGTGGAGCGTCGCCGGGGACATCCGGGCGCTCCTGATGCTTCCCGCCGCCCTCACGATGCAGGTCGCCCACCCCGCCATCGGCGCCGGCGTCGACGCCCACTCGGTCTTCCGCACCGATCCCTGGGGCCGCGGTGAACGCTCCCTGCGCTCGGTCCAGCTGTGGATCTACGGCGGCGAGGACGCCGCGCGGGAGGGGCGCCGCCTCCGGCAGCTGCACCGCGACATCCAGGGCACCGACGCCCACGGGCGCCGCTACCACGCGCTGACTCCCGCCTACTACTCCTGGGTGCACGCGACCGGCTTCCCCGTCTACGCGCACGGCCTCCGCCTTCTCGCCCGCCCTCTCACCGAGGCGCAGGAACGCCGGCTGTACGCCGAGTGGCTCCAGGTCGGCAGGATCCTCGGCATCCACGACCGGGACATGCCCCAGACGATCGAGGAGTTCTGGCCGTACTACCGGAAGGTCCTCGCCGACGAGCTGGAGGCGACCGTCGTCGTCCGGGAGCTGCTCGACCCCGACCAGCCCGTGCCCGCCCCCGACCGGGGCCCGCTGGCGCTCCGGCTCGCCCTCCGGCTGCTCTGGCCGGTCCTGCGCCGCCCGTTCCTGCGGCTGCGCGCCTTCCTCACCGTCGGCATGATGCCGCCGGACGCCCGGGAGGCCATCGGCCTGGAATGGACGGACGCGCAGGAACGCGCGCTGCGGCGGTTCGCCCGGGTGGTCCGGGCGGTGGTCCCCGTGCTGCCGGAGCGGCTGCGCTATCTGCCGCTGGCCCGGAAGGCCCGAGCGGCCGCCCGCCGCGCGACACGCTGACGGACGGCCGGGATGACCGGGGCCGGTACGGCGGGAGCGACCGTACGGCCGTAGTGACCGTACGGCCGGGGTGACCGTACGGCCGGGGTGACCGCACGGCCGGGGTGACCGGGCCGCACGGCCGGGGTGACGGGGGCCGCACGGCCGGAGCGGCCGCGGGCCCCGGTCACCGCATCGCTCAGTGACCGCCTTGACGCTCCGACTCGTGGACCGTGTTCGTCGCCGCGATCTTCTTCCAGGACTTCGGCTGGGCCGGCTTCGCGGCGCCCTTCGGGGCCGCCGAGCGCGCGGACGGGGCTCCGGACGCCGGCGCCGCGGCCGGCGCGGACAGACCGGCCGCAGCCGCGGTCGACGCGGCCGGCTTCGACGGCTCGTACAGCCAGGTGTCGAAGAGTCCGGCCAGTGGCTTGCCGGAGACCTGCTCCGCGTACCGCACGAAGTCGGCGACCCGCGCGTTGCCGTAGGCGAACCGCTGCGGCCAGCCCTTCAGGATCGCGAAGAAGTCCTCGTCGCCGATCTCGTTGCGCAGCGCCTGGAGGGCCAGCGCGCCCCGGTCGTAGACGGCGATGTGGAACTGGTTCTCCGCGCCCGGGTCACCCGGCTTCACCGTCCAGAACGGGTCCTCGGCCGTCCGCGTGGCGTACACGTAGTCCGCCAGCTCCTGGGCCGTGCCCTCGCCCTCCTTCTCCGACCACAGCCACTGGCTGTAGCGGGCGAAGCCCTCGTTGACCCAGATGTCCTTCCAGTCGCGGACGGACACGCTGTCGCCGTACCACTGGTGCGCCAGCTCGTGGACGACCACCGACACGTTCGCGCCGTTGGCGAACTGCCGCGGGCTGTAGAACGGACGGGTCTGCGTCTCCAGGGCGAAGCCGCTCGTCACGTTCGGCACGTACCCGCCGAGGGCGTTGAAGGGGTACGGCCCGAAGACCCCCTCCAGCCACTCCGCGACCTCGGTCGTGCGCTCGATCGAAGCGCGCGCGGCACCGTCGTTGTCGCCGAGGTCCTTGCTGTACGCGTTGAGGACCGGCAGCCCGTTCGCCGTCCTGTCCGTCGTGATGTCGAACTTGCCGACGGCCAGCGTGGCCAGATACGTCGCCTGCGGCTTGTTGGAGCGCCAGTTGAAGCGGGTCCAGCCGAGGCGCGAGGACTGCGACTGCAGCACGCCGTTGCTGATGGCCTGGGTGCCGTCCGGCACCGAGACGGAGACGTCGAACGTGGCCTTGTCCAGCGGGTGGTCGTTGGACGGGAACCACCAGGCGGCCGAGTCCGGCTCCTGCGCGGCGACACCGCCGTCGGGGGTGCGGGCCCAGGCCGTCCAGCCGTCGATCTTCACCTCGGAGGGCTTGCCCGCGTAGCGGACGACGATCGAGAGGGCCTTGTTCTTCTCCAGCGGGGTGGCCGGGGTGACCTCCAGCTCGTGGGAGCCCGAGGTGGCGAACTTCGCCACACGGCCGTTGACGCGGACCTCGCTGACCTTCAGACCGAGGTCGAGGTTGAACCGCGAGAGGTTCTGCTTGGTGGTGGCGACGATCGTCGCCGTGCCCTCCAGCAGGTCCGTGGCGGGCTGGTACGTCAGACGCAGGTCGTAATGGGAGACGTCGTAGCCGCCGTTGCCGCTGGTGGGGTAGTAGGAGTCGCCGATGCCCGGGGCCCCAGGGGTGAAGTCGGCCGCCGATGCCGGGATCGCCAGCAGCAGGGAGGCCGCGAGGGCGCTCGGAACGATGATTCTGCGGTGCACAGGTGCTCCCCAAGTCATAGGAAAGTAAGACGCGCGGGTGGTCGTCGGTCCTTAGTCCGGACACTATTCAGTGCCCCGACGCACCGTCACGTCCAGAGGACCCCCTGTCACACGATCGCCATTCGGCCGACATGAACCCATCCGGCCCCGGAATCAACCGGAATCCCTCCTGATTGCCTCCGGCACTCTTTTGTACGGGAGTTGACCGGGGTACGTTCCCGCCCATGCCGATGCGAATGCGGAGAACCCGCGGAGCCCGACTGCCGTACGGAACCCTCGTGGCCGCGGCCACGGCCGCCCTGCTCGCGACCCTGGTCACGCCCGCCGGCGCCCAGCCGGAGCCCGCCTCGCCCACCGGGTCCGCCGCGCCCATCGGATCCGCGGCTCTGCCCGCCTCCCTCGCGCCGACGGCACGGGAGTCCCGGCCCGTTCACTCCTACGCCGACGCCATCCGAGAGTCCGTCTGGGTCGACACCGGCCTCGACGGCGACGCCGACGGGCGCACGGACCGGGTCGCCGTCGACATCATCCGCCCCCGGGAGACCGCCGCGGCCGGCCGGAAGATCCCGGTCATCATGGACGCCAGCCCCTACTACGCCTGCTGCGGACGCGGGAACGAGAGCCAGAAGAAGACCTACGACGCCGACGGGAACCCGGTCCGGTTCCCGCTGTTCTACGACAACTTCTTCGTCCCGCGCGGCTACGCCTTCGTCGCCGTCGACCTCGCCGGCACCAACCGCTCCGACGGCTGCGACGACGTCGGCGGCCGCTCCGACGTCCAGTCGGCCAAGGCCGTCGTCGACTGGCTGAACGGCCGCGCCCGCGGCTACACCTCCCGTACGGGGGACACCCGGTCCCGGGCCACCACCTGGAGCACCGGGAACGTCGGCATGATCGGCAAGAGCTGGGACGGCACCATCGCCAACGGCGTCGCCGCCACCGGTGTCGAAGGGCTGAAAACGATCGTTCCGATCGGCGCCATCTCCTCCTGGTACGACTACTTCCACTCCCAGGGCGCCCCGCTCTACAACGCCAACCCGAGCTGGCTCTCCGAGTACGTCAACAGCCCCGAGGCGCGGGCCCGCTGCGGCGCCGTCCAGGACCGCATCACCGCCGGCACCCCGTACAGCGGCGACCGCACGGCCGCCTGGGCCGAGCGCGACCACGTGCGGAACGCGGCCGAGGTGAAGGCCAGCGTCTTCGTCGTGCACGGCCAGCAGGACCTCAACGTGCGCGCCAACCAGTTCGGCCAGTGGTGGGACGCCCTCGGCGCCCAGGGAGTCGAGCGGAAGATCTGGCTCTCCCAGACCGGTCACGTCGACCCCTTCGACTTCCGGCGCGCCGACTGGGTCCGCACCCTGCACCGCTGGTTCGACCACTACCTCCTCGGCTACGAGAACGGCGTCGACCGTGAACCGGTCGCCGACATCGAACGCGCCCCGGACCGCTGGACCACCGACCGCCAGTGGCCGCCGCGCGGCACCGCGTCCACCACCCTGCGCCCCGCCCCCGGCGCGGCACCCGGGCCCGGCGTCCTCGGCCGCGCGCCCGCCGCCCCCGGCTCCACCGCGACCTTCACCGACGACCCCGGTCTCGGCGAACTCGACTGGGCGGCCCGGATCGACGGCGCGACCCCCGAGAAGGCCGGGTTCGTCACCCGCCCCCTCTCCCGCGACCTGCGGATCTCCGGCTCCTCGAAGGTGACGGTCACCGCCACCCCGACCACCGCCACCGCGCACCTCTCCGCCGTCCTCGTTGACCTCGGACCGGACACGATCCGCGACTACGGGGCCGCTGGCGAGGGCATCACCACCCTCACCGACCGCACCTGCTGGGGCGCGAGCACCCCCGGTGACAGCGCCTGCTTCAAGGAGACCGAGGCGCGCACGGCGGACGTCGGGTACACGGTCGTCAGCCGGGGCTGGGCCGATCTCGGCACCTGGGCCGACCCGCGCGCGGAACGCCCGCTGACCCCCGGCAGGGCGTACACGATGACCCTGGACCTCGCCGCCACCGACCACGTCGTCCCGGCCGGACACCGCCTCGCCCTGATCGTCGGCGGCACCGACAAGGACCTGCTCGACCCTCCGTCGACCACCCCGACCCTGACCCTCGACCTCGCCCGCACCTGGGCGAAGCTGCCGCTTGTCGGCGGCGCCGAGGCCTTCGGCCGGGCCACCTCGGGTCCGTCCCGGGCCGTGCCCTCGCTCACCCCCGTCGCCCCCTCGCTGAGCGGCGCCGTACCGCCGGCCGCCGTCGTCGGTCCGCGCCTGCCGGGATTCGGAGCCGCCCGATGAACCCCCGTACCGGACACCGGAGTTCCCGGCGCGCCCTCGCCCTCGTGGCGGGCGCCGCCGCCCTCGCGCTGCCGCTCGTCACCATCCCGGCGAAGGCCGCGGACAGCGCGCCCGTGAAGCCGCTGCCGCGCACCGGGTTCGAGACGAGCGGGGGCGCCCGATGGACCACGGAGGCCGAGGAGCGGGACTTCCTCGCGGCCGTCGACCGGGCCGGCGCACGGCTCTCGCTGCGGGTCGTCGGCACCACGGCCCAGGGCCGCCCGCTCCGGCTCGCCTCCCTCGGTACGGGCCGCACCACGGTGCTGCTCGTCTGCAGCCAGCACGGTGACGAGCCCGCGGGCCGGGAGGCCTGTCTGAGCACGGTGCGCGACCTCGCCTTCGCCCAGGACCGGGAGACCCTGCGCTTCCTCGCCCGGACGACCCTCCTCGTCGTGCCCACCGCCAACCCCGACGGCCGGGAGGCCGACACCCGGGGCAACGCCGACGGCGTCGACGTCAACCGCGACCACCTCGCCCTGCGGACCGCCGAGGCGCGCGCGGTCGCCGCCGTCATCCGCGACCGGCGGCCCGAACTCGTCTACGACCTGCACGAGTACGGCGCCACCCCCCGGTACTACGACAAGGACCTGCTCGCCCTCTGGCCGCGCAGCCTCGACGCCGACCCGCACGTCCACGACGAGTCCCGGACCCTCTCCGAGGAGTACGTCCGGCCCGCCGCCGGGCTGGCCGGCTACAGCAGCGGCATCTACGGCATCTGGACCGACCCCCTCACCGGCAAGCCGATCAAGCAGGTCGCGGGCGACGGCCAGGAGCGGATCCTGCGGAACACCGCCGGGATCAAACACTCCGTGGGCCTCCTCGTGGAGACCCGGGTGGACGCCTTCGACGAGGCCGAGCAGAACGACCCCGCACGCAACCACCGTCGCCGTGTCGCCACCCAGCACGCCGCCCTGGAAGGCGCCTTCGCCTACCTCGACGAGCGGCGCGGACCGCTCACGGCGGTCACCTCCGCGGCCCGGCGCGCCGGATACGCGGACCGCGGCCCGGTGTTCCTCGGCGGCGCCGACAACGACCCGCCGGAGCCGTCGGAGATCCTCGCCGACCCGCCCTGCGGCTACCGGCTGTCCGCCGCTCAGTACGCGGAGGTGGGCGACGAACTCGCCCTGCACGGCGTCGCCGTGCGGCCGGAGGGCACGGGCGTGCTCGTCCCGCTCGCCCAGTCGCGACGCGCGCTCGTGCCGCTGCTCCTGGACGGGCGGGCCACCTATCACCTCGTCAGTGGGAGTCCTGTGGAGGAGTGTTGACGATCACGTGCCACAGGGTCCGGGGTGGCGTGAATCCATCGTTTGCCGAGGTAAAGTTACCCACTGGTACTGACCATGCCTCGAACAGGTCCCCACGGCCTGGAAGTTGGAGAACACCATGCGCACCACCACGACCGCACGTCGTGTCCTCACGTCCGTGCTCGCCACGACGCTGCTCGCCGGCGGCGTGCTGCTCGGGCAGACCGTGACCGCAGAGCCCGCGGCCGCAGCCAAGATGACCTGCAACATCACCCAGCTGAGGCACGACGCCCACAAGGAGCGCAACCGTGCCGCGCAGCTCCGGGGTCTCGGTGCCCACGCGGAGGCCCGCAAGGCCCTCGCCCGCGCCAACGCCCTGGAGACGCGCGCCCGCCAGTGCGAGGACGCGGAGAACAACAACAAGCCTCCGCTCTGGAAGTAGGAACACGCGCCGGGGAAGCGATCCGGTGAGCAAACGCGGGGCGGGTGCTGTCCGAAAGGGCGGCACCCGCCCCGCGGCCGTTTCTCACGCCTCCGCCAGCTCGGCCGCCCGCTCCGCGCAGCCCCAGGCCACCGTCACTCCCGCGCCCCCGTGCCCGTAGTGGTGCACCAGGCGCCCGCCGCCCGGCAGCGGCACCGCCTCGATCCGGACCCCGCCCACCCGCGCCG
>NZ_LIPQ01000514.1 GCF_001418135.1 Streptomyces aureus | reverse complement strand
ATCGTCGCCCGCCCAGGCCCGTACGGCCACCGGGGTGTCCGCGGCGGTGAGCATCGCGTCCAGGGAGCGGGCGAACGCGCGCTGTTCGCCGGTCGGCAGGAAGGCCATCAGCGACGCCCCTTCGGGAGGCCGAGCAGCCGCTCGGCGATGATGTCGCGCTGGATCTCGTTGGTGCCCGCGTAGAGGGGGCCCGCGAGGGCGAAGACGTACCCCTCCGCCCACGCGCCGTCCGCGAGCTCGCCGTCCGGGCCCAGGAGGTCCAGCGCCGTCTCGTGCAGGGCCAGGTCGTACTCCGACCAGAAGACCTTGTTGAGGCTGGACTCGGCCCCCGACGGCGCCCCCGCCGTCAGCCGGGCCGCGGCGCCCGCCGTGAACAGCTGGTACGCCCGTGCCCCGATCACCGCGTCCGCCACCCGGTCCCGCAGCGCCGAGTCCGCCGGATCGCCCTCCGTCCGCCAGAGCCGGACGAGCCGGTCGGCGGCGGCGAGGAAGCGGCCGGGGGAGCGGAGCATCAGTCCGCGCTCGTTGCCCGTCGTGGACATCGCGATGCGCCAGCCCTGGCCCGGCTCCCCGATCACGTCCTCGTCCGGGACGAACACCTCGTCGAGGAACAGCTCGGCGAAGGCGGGCTTGCCGTCGAGCCGGCCGACGGGCCGGACCGTCACCCCCGGCGCCCGCAGGTCGAACATGAGGTAGGTCAGGCCGCGGTGGGGCCGGTCCGCGTCCGGGTCGCTGCGGAAGATGCCGAAGGCCCGGTCGGCGAAGGCGGCCCGGGAGGACCAGGTCTTCTGCCCGGAGAGCAGCCAGCCGCCGTCCGTGCGGACCGCGCGGGAGGTGAGGGACGCCAGGTCGGAGCCGGCCTCGGGCTCCGACCAGGCCTGCGCCCAGATGGTCGCGCCGGTGGCCATCGACGGCAGTACGCGAGCGCGTTGGTCCGCCGTACCGTGGTCGAAGAGGGTGGGCGCGAGGAGCTGGACGCCGTTCTGCGAGACCCGGCCGGGCGCTCCCGCGGCCCAGTACTCCTCCTCGAAGACCAGCCACCGGGCGAGGTCGACGCCGCGGCCCCCGTACTCCTCGGGCCACGAGACCACCGACCAGCGGGCGGCGGCGAGTTCGGCCTCCCAGGCGCGGTGGGCGGCGAAGCCCCCGGCCGTCTCCAGGGAGGGCAGCGGCTCGGCGGGGACATGGTCCCGCAGCCACTCCCGGGCCTCCGCCCGGAAGGCCTCCTCGGTCCGCGTGTACGAGAGATCCATCGGTCGCCCCGCCCTCACCCGTTCCCTAACAAGTGTTTGGTAGGTTAACGTACGGCCATGAGCAGCGTCGAGGAGTTCCGGGCGGAGATACGGGGCTGGCTGAAGACCCACCTCAGCGGCTCCTTCGCCACCCTCAAGGGGCGCGGCGGGCCCGGCCGCGAGCACGAGGCCTTCACCGAACGCCTCGCCTGGGAAAGGCACCTGGCCGCCCACGGCTGGACCTGCGTCGGCTGGCCCGAGGAGTACGGCGGGCGCGGCGCGAGCATCGAGGAGCAGATCGCCTTCCACGAGGAGTACGCCCTCGCCGACGCCCCCGCCCGCGTCAACCACATCGGCGAACAGCTCCTCGGCCCCACCCTCATCGACCACGGCACCGAGGAGCAGAAGGCCCGCTTCCTGCCATCGATCCGCGCCGTCGAGGAACTCTGGTGCCAGGGCTACAGCGAACCCGGCGCCGGCTCCGACCTCGCCGCCGTCCGCACCCGCGCCGTCCTGGAGGACGGCCGGTGGGTGGTGCACGGGCAGAAGATCTGGACCTCCCTCGCCCACGAGTCCCAGTGGTGCTTCGTCCTGGCCCGCACGGAGCCGGGCTCACGGCGCCACGCCGGGCTCTCCTACCTCCTCGTCCCCCTCGACCGGCCCGGCGTCGAGATCCGGCCCATCGTCCAGCTCACCGGCACCAGCGAATTCAACGAGGTGTTCTTCGACGGGGCCGTCACCGACGCCGCGAACGTCGTCGGCGCACCCGGCGACGGCTGGCGGATCGCCATGGCCACCCTCGGCTACGAACGAGGCGTCTCCACCCTCGGCCAGCAGGTCGGCTTCCGCCGCGAACTCGACGCCCTCGTCGCCCTCGCCCGCCGCAACGGCGCCGCCGCCGACCCCGACGTCCGCGACCGCCTCACCCGCGCCTGGGCCGGCCTCGAAGCGCTCCGCGCGGGCGCCCTGCGCGGCACCGACCCCTCCGCCGCCAAGCTGTACTGGTCCCACTGGCACCGCGACCTCGGCGAACTCGCCCTGGAGGTGTGCGGCCCCGCC
Source organism: Streptomyces aureus (assembly GCF_001418135.1). Taxonomy (GTDB): domain Bacteria; phylum Actinomycetota; class Actinomycetes; order Streptomycetales; family Streptomycetaceae; genus Streptomyces; species Streptomyces aureus_A. Next base: position 13,460 of record NZ_LIPQ01000514.1, on the reverse strand, counting down.
GCCACCCTGGCCGCCGGAGCCCCGTACGAACTCGACGACTGGCAGCGACTGTTCCTCTTCTCCCGCGCCGACACCGTCTACGCCGGATCCAGCGAGATCCAGCGGAACATCATCGCCGAGCGGGTGCTCGGCCTCCCGAAGGAGCCGCGCCCATGAGCCGTACCCCCGCGCCGCCCTACGTGCAGGGCCACGGACTCCTCGCCGGACGGACCGCCGTGATCACCGCCGCCGCCGGAGCCGGCATCGGCGGCGCCACCGCCCGACGCTTCCTCGAGGAGGGCGCCCGCGTCCTCGTCAGCGACGCCCACACCCGCCGCCTCAAGGAGACCGAGACCGCGCTCGCCGCCGAGTTCGGCGCGGACGCGGTCGCCTCCCAGCCCTGCGACGTCACCGACGAGGCCCAGGTCCAGGCGCTGTACGACACCGCCGTACGGCTCCACGGGCGCCTGGACATCACCGTCAACAACGCCGGCCTCGGCGGCACCGCGGAGCTCGCCGACATGACCGACGAACAGTGGAACCGGGTCCTCGACGTCACCCTCGGCGGCACCTTCCGCTGCACCCGCGCCGCCCTCCGCCACTTCCGCGACACGGCCGCCGGCGACGGCACCGGCGGCGTCGTCGTCAACAACGCCTCCGTCGTCGGCTGGCGCGCCCAGGCCGGCCAGGCCCACTACGCCGCCGCCAAGGCCGGCGTCATGGCCCTCACGCGCTGCGCGGCCGTCGAGGCCGCCGCGTACGGCGTCCGCGTCAACGCCGTCTCGCCGTCCCTCGCCATGCACCCCCACCTGGCCAAGGTCACCACCACCGAACTCCTCGACGAGCTGACCGCGCGCGAGGCCTTCGGCCGCCACGCCGAGCCCTGGGAGATCGCCAACGTCATCGTCTTCCTCGCCGGCGACTACTCCTCCTACATGACCGGCGAGACGGTCTCCGTCAGCAGCCAGCACCCGTAGGACCAGAATGGACGTGTGCCGAACACTCCCCAGAGCTCAAGCAAGAAGAAGACCCCGGTGAGCGGCGGGCCCGAGCGGCGCCGTGAACTCCTCGACACGGCGGCCGAGGTGTTCGCCGCCCAGGGGTACAACGCCACCACCGTCCGCAAGATCGCGGACGCCGCCGGCATGCTCGCCGGCAGCCTCTACTACCACTTCGACTCCAAGGAGTCGATGCTCGACGAGATCCTCTCCACCTTCCTCGACGAGCTGTGGGAGGGGTACGACGCCGTCCTCGACGCCGGACTCGGACCCCGCGAGACCATCGAGGCCCTCGTCACCGAGTCCTTCCGCGAGATCGACCGGCACCGCGCCGCCGTCGCCATCTACCAGAAGGAGTCCCGGCACCTCACCGACCAGCCCCGCTTCCACTACCTCACCGACTCGCAGCGCAAGTTCGAGAAGGCCTGGCTCGGCACCCTGGAACGGGGGGTCTCCGCCGGGGTCTTCCGCGCCGACCTGGACGTCCGCCTGACCTACCGGTTCGTCCGCGACACCGTCTGGGTCGCCGCGTCCTGGTACCGGCCGGGCGGCCTGCACAGCCCCGAGGAGATCGCCCGCCAGTACCTTTCCATGGTCCTGGACGGAATCGCCGTACGTACCTGACGACGCACGGTCCCGGCACCGGCCCGCGCGTCCCGCCCGACCCACCGGAGGAGTCGCCATGCCCGAGGCCTACATCGTCGAAGCGGTCCGCACGCCCGTGGGGCGCCGAGGGGGCGGACTCGCCGCCGTCCACCCGGCGGACCTCGGCGCCCACGCCCTGAAGGCCCTCGTCATCCGAGCGGGGGTCGATCCCGCCGCCGTCGACGACGTCGTCCTCGGCTGCCTCGACACCGTCGGGCCGCAGGCCGGCGACATCGCCCGTACGGCCTGGCTGGCCGCGGGCCTCCCCGAGGAGGTCCCCGGGGTGACCGTCGACCGCCAGTGCGGCTCGTCCCAGCAGGCCGTGCACTTCGCCGCCCAGGCGGTGATGTCCGGCACCCAGGACCTCGTCGTCGCCGGCGGCGTGCAGAACATGTCGATGATCCCCATCGCCTTCGCCTCCCGGCAGGCCGCCGAACCCCTCGGCCTCACCGGCGGCCCCTTCCACGGCAGCGAGGGCTGGCGCGCCCGGTACGGCGACGCGCCCGTCAACCAGTTCCACGGCGCCGAGCTGATCGCCGAGAAATGGCGGATCACCCGCCACGACCAGGAGGAATTCGCCCTCCGCTCGCACGAGCGGGCGCTCCGCGCCATCGACGGCGGCCGCTTCGCGCGGGAGACCGTGGCGTACGGAGACGTCACCGTCGACGAGGGGCCGCGCCGCGACACCAGCGCGGAGAAGATGGCCGGGCTCCGGCCGGTCGTCGACGGCGGCACCATCACCGCCGCCTGCTCCTCCCAGGTCTCCGACGGGGCGGCGGCACTGCTCCTGGCGAGCGAGCGGGCCGTACGGGAGCACGGGCTCACCCCCCGCGCCCGGATCCACCACCTCTCGGCACGTGGCGAGGACCCGATCCGGATGCTGTCCGCACCGATACCCGCGACCGCCCACGCGCTCAAGAAGACCGGCCTGACCATCGACGACATCGACCTCGTCGAGATCAACGAGGCCTTCGCACCGGTCGTCCTCGCCTGGCTGAAGGAGACCGGCGCCGACCCGGCCCGGGTCAACGTCAACGGCGGCGCGATCGCCCTGGGCCACCCGCTCGGCGCGACCGGCGCGAAACTGATGACGACACTCCTCCACGAACTGGAACGCACCGGAGGCCGCTACGGCCTCCAGACCATGTGCGAGGGCGGCGGCCAGGCGAACGTGACGATCATCGAAAGGCTCTGACGATCACCGGGCGGGCTGTGAGGTCGCCCACGTCACACCCTCCTGGTCAGGTCTGATCCGTCCGGGCATCGGTCGGGAGGGGCGGGAAGGTTCCGGGGCGCACTATTGTTCCGGTAGAGACATCCGGGGCTCGTACCGCGCGTTCCGGGAAAACAGCCGGGGCCCGTATCGCGTGTTCCGGGTAGAGCAGCCGGGGCCCGCACCGCGCAGGTGCGGGCCCTGGCTGTGCCGCGAGCACCGGCCAGAAAGGCACGCATGACCCGCTCCGAACGCCCTCACAAGCGCAGCCCCCGCACCGCCCAGGCGAAGTCCACGTCACAGCCGAAGGCCTCCCGCGGAGGGCGCCGTCCCTCCGCGCCCCCGCCGCCGAGCGAGTTCACCCCGCCGGAGACGGTGACGCCCGCCCTGCCCGCGGTGGCCGCCTTCGCCGACCTCGACATGCCCGAGGGCCTGCTGCGGACCCTGGGCGAGCAGGGCGTCACGGAGCCGTTCCCGATCCAGGCCGCGACCCTCCCGAACTCGCTGGCCGGCCGTGACGTGCTCGGCCGGGGACGTACCGGTTCCGGCAAGACCCTCGCGTTCGGACTCGCGATCCTGGCCCGCTCGGCCGGCCGCCGCGCCGAGCCGGGCGCGCCGCTCGCGCTCGTCCTGGTGCCCACCCGCGAGCTCGCGCAGCAGGTGACCGACGCGCTCACCCCGTACGCCTCCGCGCTGCGGCTCCGCATCACCACCGTCGTCGGCGGCATGTCGATCAGCCGGCAGTCGTCCGCGCTGCGGCGCGGCGCCGAGATCCTCATCGCCACGCCCGGCCGGCTGCACGACCTCATCGACCGCGGCGACTGCCGTCTCGACCAGGTCGCCGTCACCGTCCTCGACGAGGCCGACCAGATGGCCGACATGGGCTTCCTGCCCCAGGTCACGAAGCTGCTGAAGCAGGTCGAGCCGGACGGGCAGCGCCTGCTGTTCTCGGCCACCCTCGACCGGAACATCGACCGCCTGGTCAAGATGTTCCTCGACGACCCGGTCGTGCACTCGGTCGACCCGTCGGCCGGCGCGGTCACCACCATGGAGCACCACGTCCTGTACGTGGCCGACGAGACCGACAAGAAGGCCGTCACGCTGCGGATCGCGGCCCGCGACGGCCGGACGATCCTCTTCCTGGACACCAAGCGGTCCGTGGACCGGCTGGTCAAGCGGCTCCTCGCCAACGGCGTACGGGCCTCCGGCCTGCACGGCGGCCGCTCGCAGCCGCAGCGGAACCGGACCCTCGACCAGTTCAAGAGCGGTCAGGTCACCACGCTCGTCGCCACGAACGTGGCCGCGCGCGGCATCCACGTCGACGACCTCGACATGGTCGTCAACGTCGACCCGCCGATGGACCACAAGGACTACCTGCACCGCGGCGGCCGCACCGCCCGCGCAGGCGAGTCCGGCAGCGTCTTCACCCTCGTCCTGCCCGAGCAGAAGCGCGACATGGGCCGTCTGATGTCGAACGCGGGCATCAGCCCCCGCACGGCGCAGATCAAGTCCAGCGACGAGCAGCTCGCCGAGCTGACCGGCGCGCGGGAGCCCTCGGGCGTCCCGGTCGTCGTCGAGACCCCGCAGCCGACCCAGCCCCGCAAGCCGGCAGGCTCCGGTGCCGGCGGTGGCCGTTCCGCGGGCCGGCGCCGCCGTCCCGCCCCGGCCGGAGGCACGGCCGGCACGGGCACGGGCCGTTCCGGAGCCACGGGCACGGCCGCGGGCCGCGCCGCGGGCTCCGCGGGCCGTACGTCGGGCACCGCGGGCCGCACCGCCGGTTCCGCCGCCGGCTCGGGCCGCGCGTCCGGCGGTGGCCGGGGCGCCGGCACGGGCGGCGGACGGGGCGCCGCCGCGGGTGCCGGTGCCGGTGCGGGTCGCGCCGGGCGTCAGGCCCCGGGCACCAGCCGTTCGCGCAGCGCCAGCAGTTCGCGGAACTCCAGGCCGAGGCCGTCCGACACGTAACGGAACACGCTCCCGTACGAGGAGCGCAGCTGCTCCAGGGCGGTGTCGAGGTACTCCGCCCGCACCTCCTGGAGCGGAATGATCAGGGCCGGGTTCTCCATGAGCCCGGCCTGTTTCAGTCCCTCCCGCAGCCGCGCGTCGTACGCGGCGCGGAAGGTGTTGGAGGCCAGGTAGTCCTCGCGGGCGAGGGAGTCGGGCACGCCGAGGAGCGTGAGCAGCAGCCAGCCGGTCCAGCCGGTGCGGTCCTTGCCCGAGGTGCAGTGCAGGAGCAGCGGGCCCCGGCGGGGGTCGGCCAGGTCCCGCAGGGTCGCCGCGAAGGCGGCCCGGTTCGCGGGGTCGGTGACGAACGTCCGGTACACCTCGCGCATGAACGCGGCGGCCCGTCCGCCGCCCAGCATCTCCTCCTGCCGCACCGGGTCGCGCGAGCCGATCGCGGTGAGCAGCTGCCCGAAGAGGCCGTTGTCGGTGACGGGCCGGGGGACCGGGACGGCACCGGCCGGGAGCCGGTCGGCGCCGTCGTGGCCGACCTCCAGGGGGATCCGCAGGTCGACCACGGTGCCGAGGCCGAGCCCGGCGAGCGTGGTCACGTCCGCGTCGGTCAGCGTGGCGAGGTGGTCGCCCCGGTAGGCGAGGCCGTACCGGACCCGGCTCCCGTCGTAGGTGGGGTAGCCGCCGAGGTCGCGGACGTTGACGGCGCCCTGGAGCGGGATCCGCCGGATCGGGGGCGCCTGCGGGAACCGGGGGCGGGCGGTCGCCTCCGTGGGCAGGGCGCCGAGCAGGGCGGTGGCGCCGGTGGCGGTGAGCAGCGCGCGTCGAGACAGGTGCACGGCCGGACTCCTTTGCGGCTCAATGGGGTTGAGGGTTGAGGGTGGGCGGTGCGGCGGGTGGGGCACTCCTCGGATCGCCCCTCCGGGTCACCCGTCGGGGTCCCTCCTCCGGGTCACCCGTCGGGGTACCTCGTCCGGATCACCCGTCGGGTCACTCATCGGGGTGCGGCAGTGTCCGCAGGACCTGCGCGGCCTCCGTCATGATCCGGGTGACCAGTTCCTCGCAGCTGGGCAGGTCGTCGATGACTCCCGCGACCTGACCGGCCGCCATGACGCCGAGGTCGGTGCGGCCCTCGACCATGGACGCCCGCAGCAGCATCGGGGTGTTCGCGGCGAGCAGGACCTGGCTCCACGACAGGTCCTTGCCGTGGCGCATGGCCAGGCCGTCGCGGATCATCGCGGGCCAGGAGAGCCCGGAGATCCGGCGGAAGCCGGCCGCCCGGCGCAGCGCCCGGGCCAGGGACCGTATCCGCCCGGCGTGCTCCAGGGACGCGACGAGGTCGGTGCGGAGCATCCGGTGCGGCAGCCCGTCGACGGCCGTCGTCACGGTGACGTCCTTGACCGTGGCCGCCAGATAGCGGGCCTTCACCGCCTCCGGCACGGTCGAGTCGGAGGTCAGCAGGAAGCGGGTCCCCATGGCGACGCCCGCCGCCCCGTGGGCGAGGGCGGCGACCAGGCCCCGCCCGTCGCGGAAGCCGCCCGCGGCGATCACCGGGATGTCGACGGCGTCCACCACCTGCGGCAGCAGGACGGTCGTCGCGACCTCGCCGGTGTGGCCGCCGCCCTCGCCGCCCTGGACGAGCACCGCGTCCGCGCCCCAGCCGGCGACCTTCTCGGCGTGCCGCCGGGCGCCGACGGAGGGGATCACGACGACCCCGGCGTCCTTGAGCTCGGCGATCAGGTCCCGGGACGGGGCGAGGGCGAAGGAGGCGACCCGTACGCCCTCGTCGACGATGATCCGGACCCGTTCGCGGGCGTCCCCGGCGTCGGCGCGCAGGTTCACCCCGAAGGGCCGGTCGGTGCGGGACTTCACCTCGCGGACGGCGGCGCGCAGCTCCTCCACGGTCATCGTGGCGGAGGCGAGGACACCGAGCGCACCCGCGTTCGCGGTGGCGGAGACGAGCCGGGGCCCGGCGACCCAGCCCATCCCGGTCTGCACGAGGGGGTGGCGGACGCCGACCAGCTGGGTCAGAGCGGTCTCCATCAGGCCCTGACCTCGCGGTTCCGCAGCCCGCGCGGGTCGATGACCTCGCGGATCAGCCGGAGTTCCGCGGCGGTGGGCTCGCGGGTGCACGGCACGTCCTCGCCGGTCACCAGGTCGAAGCCGGTGGCCGCCCGGACCTCGTCGACGGTGACGCCCGGGTGCACGGACACGAGCCGCATCGCGTGGTCGGGTGTCTCGAAGTCGAGGACGGCGAGGTCCGTCACCACCCGGGGGAGGCGGTGGTACGGCCCGACGGCGTGGTCGTAACCGACGCCGCAGATCATGTCGACCCGCTCCACGAAGACCCGGGTCGAGTGCTTGGGGATCCAGTAACTCACCGGGTTGTTCAGGGTGTTGGCGGGCGCGCCGCGGACGCCGAGGAGCTGCCGGGTCGGTTGCTCCCAGTCGCCGATGCAGGAGATGTTCTGGTTGCCGTACCGGTCGATCTGGCTGGCGCCCATCATCACGTGCCGTCTGCCGCCGGTGACCATGGTGAGGTGCCTGCGGTACGGCAGCCAGCCCTCGGGCCGCCCGTCGAGTCCGACGAGCAGGGCCTCGCCGTCGGTGAGGAGGAGGTCGGGGGAGAAGGTGTGCTTGGCGAGGCGGGCGCCGAACGAGGGGATCAGACCCATGGGGCTGGCGAGCACCTCGCCGTTGTCGCGCCAGGCCTCGGCGCAGGCGATCACGCAGTACTCGGCCCGGCTGGTCACCGCTGTCGTCGTGTCCGTCGTCACTTCCGCTGCTCCTTGTGCCAGGCCTGGACGGCCGCCTGGTAGTCGCCCTCGCTCTTGCCCGAGAGGAAGCGTTCGGCGAACTCGGGCCAGGGGGTGGTCGCGTAGAGCTTCTGGAACGGCTCGTCGCGGTCGTGGTCGGGGACACAGGAGGTGAAGTGGGCCCCGTTCGGGGTCTCGACGACGCCGGTGACGCTGTGGCGGCTGACGAGGAGCGTCTGGGGCACGGTGTCCGGCGCGAAGGACTCCACCATCTGCTCGCAGGAGACGTACGCCGTGTCGGCGGCCTCGCAGAACAGGTCGTCGAAGTACGGATCGGGGCCGAGGTACTGGCCGTTCCCGAGCCGGTCGGCGCGATTGAGGTGGACCAGGGCGGCGTCCATGCGCAGCGCGGGCGCGGCGACGAACTCCTCGCCGTCCTCGTACGGTGAGGTGACGGTCCGCAGACCCGGGTTGACCCGCATCACGTCGGAGCCGAGGCCGGCCCGGACCGGCAGGAAGGGCAGCCGGTTGGCGGCGGCGTGCAGCCCCCACATGAACATCGCCTCGTCGAGTTCGGTGAGCTCGAAGGCACCGCGCTCGCGGGCGGCCCGGTAGTGCGGTTCGAGGGGGACGGAGTCCAGGGTCACGAAGGGCGCCACGAGCCGCCGGATCCGGCCGGCGGCCGCGAGCAGTCCGACGTCCGGGCCACCGTACGAGATCACGGTGAGATCACTGATCTCGGACCGGAGCAGTGCTCTGACCAGGGCCATCGGCTTGCGCCGCGCGCCCCAGCCGCCGATCCCGATCGTCATGCCGGAGCGGAGCCGGCCGACGACGTCCTCGGGGGTCAGTACCTTGTCCGGCCGCTCTGCCCTCTTCTCTGTCCTCCGGTTCACGCGGAGCCCTCCTTCCCGAAGGTGTCGCGGACCCGGTCCGCGACCCCGCTCAGATTGGCCTCGAAGGTGAAGCCCTGCTCGAAGCGGTAGCTGCGCCGGACGTCCACGGGGTCGATGCCGTTGAGCGCGGCCTTGGCGAGCCGCAGGAGACTGCCGTCCTTCGCGGCGATCTCCCCGGCCAGACCGAGCGCCGCGTCGAGCAGGCCGGCACGCGGCACCACCTTCCACACCGACCCGTGGGCGTGCAGTTCGGCGGCGGTCGCGGTCCGCGAGGTGTAGTAGAGCGCCCGCATCAGGTGCTGGGGCACGAGCCGCGCCAGATGGGTGGCGGCGCCGAGCGCGCCCCGGTCCAGCTCCGGCAGGCCGAAGACTGCGTCCTCGGCGGCGACGATCGCGTCGGCGTTGCCGACGAGCCCGATGCCGCCGCCCAGACAGTGTCCCGCGACCGCGGCGACGACCGGCACCTCGCACTCGTACACGGCGGCGAAGGCCTCGGCGCAGCCGCTGTTGGCGCCGATCAGGGAGGTGTGGCCGGGGTCGCGCTGCAACTCCTTGATGTCGACGCCCGCGTTGAAGCCGCGGCCCTCGGCGGTGAGCACGACGCAGCGGACCTCGGGGTCGCGGCCCGCCGTGCGGACGGCGTCGGCGAGCGCGTACCAGCCCTTCACGGGCAGGGCGTTGACGGGCGGGAAGTCGACGGTGACCAGGGCCACGCCCGGAGTGGGGCGCGAGGTGCAGACACCCATGAGTGGATCAGCTACCTTTCCACCAAACGTTTGTTAGGTACCCTCTGGAGGAGGAAGGTAGCAGCCGATGGAGCTGGACGGGAGGGTCGTGCTCGTCACCGGCGGAACCCGTGGCGTCGGCGCGGGCATCGCCCGGGCCTTTCTGCGGGCCGGCGCCCGGGTCGCCGTCTGCGCCCGCAGACCCCCGGACGCACCGGTCGAAGCGGCGGGCCGCACCGCCGAGTTCCACCCCGTCGACCTGCGGGAACCCACCGCCGTACGGGAGTTCCTCACCGGCTTCGCCGAGCGGTACGGACGGCTCGACGCCCTCGTCAACAACGCGGGCGGCACCCCGTACCGCCTCCTGGGGGAGAGCGGCGCGGAACGCCACGCACGCGTGGTCGAGCTGAACCTCACCGCCCCGCTCACCGTCAGCCTCGCCGCCCACCCGCTCCTCCGGGCCTCGCGCGGCGCCGTCGTCATGATCGGCAGCGTCAGCGGCACCCGGCCCTCCCCCGGCACGGCCGCCTACGGCGCGGCCAAGGCGGGCCTGGAGAACCTCGCCCGCTCGATGGCCGTCGAATGGGCCCCGGAGGTACGGGTCAACACCCTGGTCCTCGGCATGGTGGAGACCGAACTGTCCCACCTCCACTACGGCGACGAGGCCGGGATCGCCGCCGTCGGCCGGACCGTACCCCTGGGCCGGCTCGCCGCGCCGGACGAGATCGGGGAGGCCGCGGTCTTCCTCGCCTCCGACCGGGCGGCCTACGTGTCGGGGGCCTCTCTGCTCGTGCACGGCGGCGGGGAGCGCCCCGCCTTCCTGGACGCCGCGACCGTCAATGCCGCGACCGTCAATGCCACGGCCGCCGACGTCGCGGCCGTCAGCCCCGCGGCCGTCGATGTCGCGGCCGTCGATGTCCCGAACGCCGACGTCGCGGCCGTCGACGTCGCAACCGCCGACAAGGAGAGTCGAGATGGGTCTGTGTGACGAGCGAGTGGTGATCGTGACGGGAGCGGGCCGGGGTCTCGGCCGGGCGCACGCGCTCGCCTTCGCCGCAGAGGGGGCCCGGGTCGTCGTCAACGACCTCGGGGTCGGCCTGGACGGCCGGCCCGGGCCGGACAGCCCGGCGGCCGCGGTCGTCGAGGAGATCCGGGCGGCCGGTGGTGAGGCCGTCGCCCACGGCGGCGACATCGCGACCACCGAGGGCGCCGCCTCGCTGGTCGCGACCGCCCTCGACACGTACGGCCGGCTCGACACCCTCGTCAGCAACGCGGGCTTCCTGCGCGACCGGATGCTGGTGAACCTCGACGAGGAGGACTGGGACGCGGTCATGCGGGTCCACGGCAAGGGCCACTTCCTGCCCCTGCGGCACGCGGGCGCGTACTGGCGGGCCGAGGCGAAGGCCGGGCGCACGCCGGTGGCGCGGGTCGTCCACACCACCTCGGGTGCCGGACTCCTCGGCAGCGTCGGGCAGGGCAACTACGCGGCGGCCAAGGCCGCGATCGTCGGCCTCACCCTGGTCGCGGCGGCCGAGCTCGCCCGGTACGGGGTCCAGGTCAACGCGATCGCCCCGGCGGCCAGGACCCGGATGACCGAGCGGGTCTTCGACGGTCTCGACGCGCTGCCCGAGGACGTGTCGCCGCTCGTGGTGTGGCTGGGCTCGGCCGCGTCGGACGGTGTGACCGGCAGGGTCTTCGAGGCCGAGGGCGGCCGTCTCACCGTCATGGAGGGCTGGCGGCCGGGCCCGACGGCCGACAAGGGCGCGCGCCGGACCCCGGCGGAGGCGGGGGAGGCGGCCCGGCGTCTCCTGGCGGAGGCGGAGCCGCCGCACCCGGTGTACGGGGCCTGAGTCGCGGCGGGCGGCATGCGGCCCGAGTCGCGGTGGGCGGGCATGCGGCCCGAGTCGCCGTGCGCCTGTTCCGTCACTCCGTGAGGCGTCGGGTCGCCGCGCGCTGGCGTGCGGTCGCCCCGGTCAGGAAGCGGGTGATCGTCACCAGCTCGTCGGTCGTGAACTCCTCGTAGAGTTCGTGGACCTCGCGCGCCCAGTCGTCGAAGAGGGGGGCGAGTTCGGCCAGCTTCTCGGGGCGGGGCTCGACGAGCACCCGGCGTCTGTCCGTGGGGTGCTTCACCCTGCGGACGAATCCCTTGCGTTCCAGGCGGTCGACGAGCCCGGTGACGGAGGCGGGGGCGAGGCCGGAGTGCTCGGCCAGCTCCTTGGCGGTGAGGGCGCCGTGCCGCTGCAGCAGGTCGAGCGTCTTGGTCTCGGTGGCGCCCAGGTCCTGCTGTGCGGCGACCGCGGAGTGGAAGGCGACGGAGGCGGCGCTGGAGTCCCGGCCGGCGGCGGTGAGGGCGGCGATGACCTCGGTGCGGCGTCCTGCGTCCTTCTCGCTCATGGGGCGCACCCTAGCAAAATTCGTTTAGTTCGGCCGAACGAAAGACTTGCGACCACGGACGGGCTCATGCCACCTTTTATTTCGTTAGGCCGAACGAAATAAAAGGAGAGGCCGCGATGTCCGCGACAGCCACGACCGACCCCACCGCCACCGGCGACCCGCACCCCGTCCACCCGCGCCGCTGGGCCGCCGCCGTCGTCATGATGGTCGCCGCCCTGATGGACCTGGTGGACGTCACCATCGTCAATGTCGCCCTGCCCTCCCTCGGGGAAGGTCTCGGCGCCTCCGAGAGCGCCCTCCAGTGGACCGTCTCGGCCTACCTCCTGGGCTTCGCCGCCACCCTCGTCGTCGCCGGCCGGCTCGGCGACCGCTACGGCCGCAAGGAACTCTTCCTCGCCGGCACGGCGGGCTTCGGCCTCGCCAGCCTGGCCTGCGGCCTCGCCCAGAGCCCCGGACAGCTCATCGCGGCACGCGCCGTGCAGGGCGTCACCGCCGCCGTCCTCATGCCCCAGGTCCTCGGCTCCTTCCAGAGCCTCTTCCACGGCAAGGACCGGGGGAAGGTCTTCGGGATGTACGGAGCGGTGGCCGGGTTCGCCTCCGCGATCGGGCTGCTGCTCGGTGGGATCCTCACCGACGCCGACCTCTTCGGGCTCGGCTGGCGGAGCGTCTTCCTCGTCAACGTGCCGGTCTCCCTCCTCACCCTGGCCGCCGCCGTCGTGCTCGTACCCCGCACCCGCGAACGCGCCGCCGCCCGGCCCCCGGTGCTCGGCAGTCTCGTCCTCGCCGCCGGACTCGTCGCCGTCGTCCTGCCGCTCGTCCAGGGCCGCGGCTGGGGCTGGCCGCTCCGGGGCTGGGTCCTGCTCGCCGCCGGAGTGCTCGCGGTGGTCGCGGTCGCGGCGCGCGGCTCGGTGCTGCCGGGCCGGATGTTCACCGTCCCCGCCTTCAAGTACGGCCTCGCCGTCCAGCTTCTCTTCGCCTTCGGCATGCAGGGCTTCTTCCTGGTCCTCGCGATCTGGCTGCAGGGCGGCCAGGGCTACACCCCGACCCAGGCCGGCGTCCTGATGGCCGCCTTCTCGGCCGGCGGATTCCTCACCGCGCCCGCCGCCGAACCCCTCGCGGCCAGGCTCGGCCGGTACGTCCCGACCGCGGGCGCCCTCCTCATGGCGGGCGGCTACGGCTGGGTCTGGTACGCCATGGAGGCCGCGGCCCCCGCGCACACCGGCGCGTGGCCCCTGGTCCCCGGCCTCGCCGTCGCGGGCGCGGGCCTCGGTCTCCTCGTCGTCCCGCTCGTCGGCATCGTGCTGTCGGCCGCCCCGGCCGAACTCGCGGGCGGCGCGTCCGGAGTCTTCTCCACGGCCCAGCAGTTCGGCGGCGCGCTCGGCGCGGCGGCCATCGGAACGGCCTGGTTCGCCGACCTCTCGCTCGGCGCGGCGATGCCGTGGGTCCTCGCCGCGTACGGCGCGGCGGCCCTGCTCGGCCTGCGGCTCCCGGCGGGCGGCCGCGGCTGAGGACCGCTCGGTGCCCACAAGGCGGCCGTCGGAGTCCGAGACCCGCTCGTGCCGACGGGGCGGCCGTCGGATTCCGAGACCCGCTCGTGCCCACGAGGCGGCCCTCGGAATCCGAGAGGGCTCCGGCGGTCGCCGGGCGTTCCCCAGCCACCGGCGACAGGGCCCCGGACGGCGGCCCGCGTTCCCCGCGGGCCCCCGGGTCACTCCCGCGTCCACGGAATCCGCACGTTCGCGGGCAAGCAGTCAACGTCCCGCGAATTGAAGGGAGTCGGCCTTCCCGGCCGGATCTACGCGCGTCAAAATCTCAGCCATGCGAATCCCCCCTCGATTCACCCTCGCCGGCGGTGTGGCCGCCGCCCTCGTCTCCTCCCTCCTCCTCGGCGCCCCGGCCACCGC